>DASQVO010000381.1:0-4857 GCA_035640715.1 Streptosporangiaceae bacterium | reverse complement strand
CCGGCCGCGTCGTAGCGGCGGAACTGCGCCCTGAGCGCATGGCCGCGGCGCTTGCCCTCTGTCATTGCCGCCACGCTGCGCGGCCAGGAATCGCCCCTGCGGGCCGCATCGACCAGCGGGACCGAATAATCCCGGAAATAGGACTCGCCGCCCTGGCTGATCTGCTGTGCCAGGAGCCGCTGAGAAGGGCTGATACTGAACCGGAGCAGCTCCCGCGCCTGTCCCGGGAAATCTTTCCGGGACAGCTCCCACTGCTGAAGGAACTGGTCCTGCCCGGTGATCAGGAAGTCGCGCTGCCCGGCCTCAGCGTCGAGAACTAGTCCCTCCACCGTGTCGGCCTGGCTGACCGACACCCGGGCCTGCCGCAGCGCGGCGGTTGTCTGCCGCACGCCGGCGACCGACACCACAAGCACGGCGAACGCGAGGCCAACGAGCGCGGCAAGCAGGCACCCCGCAGCGATAGACCGCCCGGTCAACCCTGGGCGAGCCGGCCAGCGACGCCCCTGATCCGCTAGCTGTGTCACACGCTTTGCTCAGCAATCTAGCGGCACAACTGGACTGGCCGCCGCTCCTTAGTGCGTGCAACACGGCGCGTCGCAGAGAAATTTCTCAGCGTTACACCTTCCGGAGAGTACCGCCTGGCGACAGCTCCCCAGCCGGCTGGAACGGCTTGGCGGGCCGGGCCGCCTCGGCGGCGATCCGGATGAAGGCTGAGGTAAACAGCCCACGATCAGGCCTGCGGCGGAGCCCTGCTACGAGGCCGTGATGGCGGAGACGAACCGGGTCAGCGAGGAGCCGAGCCCCCACTTGGCCCCCAGTTCCGTCAGCCGGGCCGGATCGGCGAGTGCCACCGGCAGGTGCCCGCCGGGCTGCGGGAGCGGAACGTTGGTGGCGGTCCGGACGACGGCCGGTGCCACCTCGAGGTAGGCGCGGGCCGCGGCAAGCTTCGCCCGGCTGCCGGGCGGGAAGCCGCCGTGCCCCTTGTCGAGGGCGGCGGTGATCGCCTCGACGCTGCCGAATGCGCGGATGAGCGCCGCAGCGGTCTTCTCCCCCACGCCGGGCACCCCTGGCAGGCCGTCGCTCGGATCGCCGCGCAGCACCGCGAAGTCCGCGTACGCGCGGCCGGGGATCCCGTAGCGCGCGGTCACGGCCGCCTCATCGACGATTTCCAGCTTGCTCAGCCCGCGGACGGTGTACACGATGCGAACCCCGCGCGCGTCATCGACAAGCTGGAACAGGTCCCGGTCCCCCGTGACGACATCGACGGGCTGATCCGCGCCGGCCGCGAGCGTGGCGATCACGTCGTCAGCCTCGTAGCCGCGGGCACCCGCGACCGCTATCCCGGCGGCATCCAGCACCTCCTGGATCACCGGGATCTGGGCCGCGAGTGACGGCGGGGTCTGCTCCCCGGTGCCGTCACTGCCCTCGGCGACGCGGTGCGCCTTGTAGGACGGCACGGCCGCGACGCGGAACGCCGGCCGCCAGTCCTCGTCCATGCAGGCGATCAGCCGCCCCGGTTCGCGGGCGCGGACGAGGCGCGCGGTCATGTCCAGCAGCCCGCGGACGGCGTTGACCGGCGCGCCGCCAGGCGCGGTGACGGTCTCCGGCACACCATAGAACGCGCGGTAATACAGCGAGGCGGTATCCAGCAGCATGAGCGAGCTCACATCGCTATCCTGCCAGTTCCGCACGCCCGCCGCGATCATGCGCCGTCCCTCCCTCCACCCTGAGTTCTTCTTTCAAGATCATGGGCCACAGACCGCTCTACGCCGTTCCGCCCATGAGCACAGAAATCGCGGCGCGGGAAGACGGGATAATGGGAGAGTGAGGATGAAGGTGCAGGCTGCGAGCAGGCTTCCGCGCGCCCGGCGCGATGGCCGCTGTGCGGCCAAGGCCCTCCGGCCCTGAGCGGCGCCGCGGCCGAGGCGCTGTCCGCGTGCCTGCTCGCCGCCATCCTCGTCACCGCGGTCAGCCGCCCGAGGTGGCTGCCGGAGGCCGCGGTGGCCGTCCCGTCGGCGATCATCGTGATCGCGACCGGCGCGCTTCCCCTTTCCGGCGCGCGGGCTGAGGTGGGCCGGCTGCTGCCGGTTGTGGGCTTCCTCGCCGCCGTCCTGGTGCTCGGCCAGCTGTGCGAGTCGGAGGGGCTTTTCACCGCCGCCGGGGCGCGCCTGGCCAGGCTGAGCCGCCGCAGCCCCGTTCGGCTGCTGACCGGGACATTCGCCCTGGCATCAGCGACGACCGCAGTGCTCAGCCTGGATACGACCGTGGTCCTGCTGACGCCGGTGGTCCATGAGACGGCGACGAGGCTGCGGCTGCGGGCCAGGCCGCACGTCTACGCGTGCACGCATCTGGCGAACTCCGCGTCGCTGCTGCTGCCCGTCTCGAACCTGACGAATCTGCTCGCGTTCTCGGTCAGCGGCCTGAGCCTGACCGGTTTCGCGTCCGCGATGGGGCTGCCGTGGGTCGTGGCCATCGCGGTCGAATACGCGGTTTTCCGCGTGTTCTTCGCCGCCGACCTCGCCGTGCCCGCCGGGCCCAGGGGCGGCGGCCGGGAGCCTGCGGAGGATCCGCCCGGGATCGTGAGGCCTGGCTCTCGTGGCCGGGTCCCGCTCTTCCCGCTCGCCGTCGTGATCGCGACGCTCGCCGGGTTCGTGATCACCTCGTTCGCCGGGGTGAACTCGGCGTGGGCCGCGTTCGGCGGCGCGTGCCTGCTCGCCATCCGCGGCCTGGCCAGGCGCGAAACCTCGCCGGCCGGGCTGGTGCGCGCCGCCAGTGTCCCGTTCCTGCTGTTCGTGCTGTCGCTGGGCCTGGTCGTCCGGGCGCTTGTCGGTAACGGGCTCGGCGGGGTGATCGCCGGCGTGCTCCCGCACGGATCCTCGCTGCCGGCGCTGCTGGCCATCGCGGCGGTCGCCGCCGCGACGGCGAACCTGGTCAACAACCTGCCAGCGGTACTGGTCCTGCTGGCCGCGATTACCGGGAGCGGGCCCGCGGCGGCCGGGCATCCGGCCGCTGCGGGCCCGGTACTGGCCGTGCTGATCGGCGTCAACATCGGCCCGAACCTGACCTACGCGGGCTCACTGGCAACGTTGCTCTGGCGCCGGCTGCTCGCCGAGCGCAACCATGAGCTCGACCTGGGCGAGTTCACCCGCCTGGGCGCGGCGACCGTCCCGGCCGGGATCGTGCTCGCCACGGCCGCCCTGTGGCTCTCCCTCCGCCTGACCGGCCACGGCTGAGGGCCGGTTCGCCGGGCGGCCGCCGGCGGCCGCCCGGCTCATTCCTCGCCGCTGCCATCCCAGCCCGTGGCCAGTGAGCCGACCCGTTCGGCGGCGACCGCAAGGCTCAGGCCGCGGCCCACTGCCATGCCCAGCAGGTATGCGGTAACCGGGGCGGCAGGCCTGTCGACCTTGTGCGCCACCTCACGGGCCATGTCAAGCACGGTTCTCACGTCGGCTGTGGCGGGGTCCAGGCCCAGGTCGGCACAGACGGCCATGACCCACCGATCCATCATGCTCTTGCTCATGCAGCGTCTCCCGCTCGCTTACTTCCCAGCCGTACCACGTCTATCAGATCCGGTGTCCTGGCCGCGGGACCGGGCATCACGGTCGCCGCGGGGACGCTCTGCAAGTCTGGCGGGCCGGGATGGCCGCGCGTAAAATTGAATGTATGAGCAATGGTTCAGATGAGCGGGCCGTCATCGGTATCGAGGACTGCGCCGTACGCGTGGTGGACCGCGAGCGGGTGGCCATGGTAACCGGGGCGATGCCGGCCAGCGAGGACATCGAGGGGCTGGCGGACGTGTTCGGCCTGCTCGCCGACGCCGGGCGGCTGAGGGTACTCGTCGCGCTGCTCGAAGGCGAGATGTGCGTGTGCGACCTGGCCGCCGTGGCCAGGACGAGCGAGTCGGCGGCCTCGCACCATCTGCGGCTGCTGCGCGCCCACCGGGTCGTGCAGGTCCGCCGTGCGGGCCGGATGGCCTATTACCGGCTGGCCGATGCGCACATGCGGATGCTGCTCGACGTGGCCCTGACCCATATCGGCCATGCCCCGGCGGCCGCTCATCCCGAGCACGCTGACCCGGATGAGGGCCGCGCTGGTCCCGGAGGCGGGTAGGCATGGCCAGCCGGCCCGGCAGGCGCCGTTTTGATATGCCGAACGAGAGGTGGCGCGTGTACCGGCCCGGCGCGCCGGCGCACGGGGACGGACATCACCGGCACGGCCCGCCCGCCGACGCCGACGCGCGCTGGCTGGGTGCCGCACTCACGCTGATCATCGCCTTCATGGCGGCCGAAGTCGCGGCCGGGATTGCGGCACGCTCGCTGGCGCTGGTCTCGGACGCGGCGCACATGCTCACGGACGCGGCCTCCATCTGCCTCGTGCTGGTCACGATGAAGCTGGCGGCGCGGCCGCCGGAGGGCAGCTATACCTATGGCCTGAGGCGCACGGAGATCCTTTCCGCGCAGGCCAACGGGATCACGCTGGTCCTGCTCGGGGCCTGGCTCGGCTATGCGGCGGTCCGGCGGCTGATCGCGCCGGCCGGCGTGGCCGGCGGCCTGGTTCTCGGCACGGCGCTGGCCGGCGTCCTCGTCAACGTGGCGGCGACCTGGCTGATCGGCCGGGCCAGCCGGAAGAGCGCCGGCCGCAGGAGCCTCAACGTCGAGGGCGCCTTCAGGCACATTCTCACGGATGCCTACGCGTTCGCCGCGACTGCCCTGGCGGGCCTCGTCATCGTGGTGACCGGGTTCGCGCGCGCCGACGCCATCGCCTCGCTGATCGTGGTAGCGCTGATGCTCAGGGCGGGCGCGGGCCTGATCGGGGACTCCGGCCGTATCTTCCTCGAGGCGGCTCCCACCGGGCTCA
>DASQVO010000380.1:0-8490 GCA_035640715.1 Streptosporangiaceae bacterium | reverse complement strand
CACCGGGAGGTTCAGCAGCTTGTGGCAGCACCCCGTACGTCAGAGGCCCAGACCGCAGTTCTAGGGCCGACTGGGCGACCAGTGCCGGTGTTTCCCGACCCCGAGCCGCTCGAGGTTCATGGCCCGGCCCGGGTCGTCGCTGTCTGCAACCAGAAGGGCGGCGTCGGCAAGACGACGACCACGATCAACCTGGGCGCGGCCCTTGCCGAGCAGGGGCGCCGGGTCCTGCTGGTTGACTTCGATCCGCAGGGCGCGCTCTCCGTGGGGCTCGGCATCCAGCCGCATGACATCGACAGCACCGTCTATAACCTGCTCATGGAGCGGGACATCACAGCGCGTGATGTCCTGTTCAAGACGCAGGTCGACGGCATGGACCTGCTGCCGAGCAACATCGACCTGTCCGGCGCCGAGGTTCAGCTCGTGCACGAGGTCGGCAGGGAATACGTCCTGGGCGGTGTGCTCGAGCCGGTCATCCCGGACTACGACATCGTGATGATCGACTGCCAGCCATCGCTCGGCCTGCTGACGCTCAACGCCCTGGCATGCGCCCACGGGGTGCTCATCCCGCTCGAGTGCGAGTACTTCGCCATGCGGGGCGTCGCGCTCCTTATGGAGACCATCGACAAAGTGTCGCGCCGGCTCAACCAGAGGCTGGAGATCGACGGGCTCCTGGCCACTATGTACGATTCACGCACACTTCATACCCGTGAAGTGCTTACGAACATCGTTAACGGGTTCGGCGACAAGGTATTTCACACCGTGATCAACCGCACGGTCCGGTTCCCGGACGCTACCGTTGCCGGGGAACCCATCACCAGGTTCGATCCTGGGTCGATGGGGGCGAGTTCCTACCGTGAGCTTGCCAAGGAGGTACTGGAGCGGTGGCGGCAGACAGGTGCCGGTCACGGAGAGTGAGAATTTAGGCGACACGGTATTTCACACCGTGATCAACCGCGCTGTTCGGTTCTCAGACGCTACCGTTGCTGGGGGAGCCCACCAGGTTTGACCCTGGGTCGATGGGGGGGCGGGTTCCTACCGTGAGCTTGCCAACGGGTCAATGGGGGCGGGTTCCCGCGTGAGCTTGGCCATGGAGGTACTGGTGCGGTGGCGGTGGCCAGGGGTCGGTCACGGAGAGTGAGAATTCGGCAACACGGTATTTCACGCCGTGATCAACCGCGCTGTTCGGTTCTCAGACGCTACCGTTGCTGGGGGAGTCCATCACCAGGTTTGACCTTGGGTCGATGGGGGGCGAGTTCCCGCGTGAGCTTGCCAAGGAGGTACTGGAGCGGTGGCTACAGCCAGGGGTCGGTCACGAAGAGTAAGCCTTCCAGGCATAGCGGAGTTGCTTCGTCCCGCTGCGCCTGGCCCGGACGTTGCTGCACACCGTCCGGCAAGTGGCCGGGAGCAGCACACGCACAAGATCACCGTTTACCTGTCCGCCGACGAGCTGCTCGACTTGGAGCATGCCCGGCTGACTCTGCGCCGTTTCGGCATCACCGTCGACCGCGGCCGGCTCGTCCGCGAAGCGATCGCCGTCCTCCTGGCGGACCTAGATGCACGGGGCGAGACAAGCCTGCTGGCCCGGCGTATCTCGAATGACCGGCATATCACGAATGAGCCGCTGAACGGCGACCAGTCTGCCTGATTGTCACGGCATCTCCGTTGCCGCGTGGCGCGGGCCGGCCCCGGTGCCCGCGGCGGGTCCGGGAACAAGAGCGGGCGATTCCGATACCGTCGTAACCGTGGGTACCGCAAACGGTGACGGGGCAGCCGCCGAAGCCGCTATAACGAGCGCCGTCAGCGGTGAGGCACGCGGCAGTGCCGGCTTCGAGGTGCACCTGGATGTGTTCGAGGGCCCGTTCGACCTGCTGCTCGCCCTGATCTCTAAGCACAAGCTCGACATCACTGAGGTGGCACTCTCGCAGGTGACCGATGAGTTCATCGGCTACATCCGGGAGCGCTCCGGCGGCTGGGACCTCGATCAGGTGAGCTACTTTCTCGTCGTCGCGGCGACGCTGCTCGACCTCAAGGCCGCGCGGCTGCTGCCTTCGGGTGAGGTGGAGGACGAAGAGGACCTGGCCCTGCTGGAGGCCAGGGACCTGCTATTCGCCCGGCTGTTGCAGTACCGGGCGTACAAGGAGGTCGCCGCGGTCTTCGCCGGCCGGATGGCGGTGGCGGCGCGGCGGTTCCCCCGTCGTGTCCCGATGGAACCGCGGTTCGCTCAGATGTTCCCCGAGGTGCTGCTCGGCCTGGGGCCGGCCGAGTTCGCCCGGATCGCGGCGCGCGTGCTCACCCCGCGCCGTGCCCCGACGGTATCCACGGACCACATTCATGCCCCGTTCGTGAGCGTGCGTGAGCAGGCGCGGCGGCTGGCCGCTAAGCTCCGCCAGGTCCGCAGGGCCAGTTTCCGCCGGCTCACCGGCGAGTGCGCGGCAACGTATGAGGTAGTGGCGTGCTTCCTGGCCCTGCTCGAGCTGTACCGGGAAAACCGCATCTCGTTGGAGCAGCTCACGCCGCTCGGCGAGATCTACGTGACCTGGACCGGCACCGACGGCGATGACGATGACAGCGCGGTGGACGGCGTGGATGACGACTGGGACGCCGGGGACCCCGAAACTGAGAACCCTGTTGCGGACGCCGGCCTGGGAAGCTCCGCGGCCGCCGGGGGAGATGCTGACGGGGGCGACAGCGTCGCGGGGGATGGCGCTGGCGCCGGGGACGCCGGCGCTGGTAACGATGCCAGCGTGGGGGACGAGTGAGAGACACGGGGTGAGCGAGCTGGAGGGGCGCGGCGCCGCCTGGACTGACGAGCGAACAATGAGCGAGCTGGAGGGCCGCGGCGCTGCCTGGACTGAGGAGCGAGGAACAAGCGACGAGGGAAGGCGGCGCCTCAAAGCGGCCCGGAAGCGAGCGGGGAAACAGGGACGAGCGAGGAGGGAAGGCGGCGCCTCAAGGCGCCCCGGAGGCGAGCGGGAGACACAGAAGGTATGGACGAAAGCGAAGGCGCAGCAGCCGGGACGCCCAGGCCGGACGAGCCCGGACCGGCCAGCGCCGGCTTCCTGCCAGGGCAGGACGGGCCGTATGGGCGCAGTGAGGCCGACGGGCACGGTGAGCCGGATGGGCACGGCGAGTCAATTGGGCTCCATAAGCTGGGTGAATTCGGTGAGCCGGATGGGCACGGCGAGCCGATTGGGCTCCACAAGCCGGATGGACTCGGTGAGCCGAATGGGCGCGGTAAGCCGGCTGGGCTCGGCGAGCCGAACGGGCGGGACGAACCGGACGGGCACGGCGAGGGCGGGCCCGACGAGCTGGACGAGCCTGACATCGCGGACGGCCCGAGCCTGCGCGCCTCGGTCGAGGCGATCCTGCTCGTGGCGGACGAGCCCGTGCCGGCCGTGGTCATTGCCCAGGTGCTGGAGCGCCCGACGGAGGAGGTGTCGTCCCTGCTACGGGACCTTTCGGCCGCCTATACCGCGGACGGCAGGGGATTCGACCTGCGCGAGATAGCGGGCGGCTGGCGGTTCTACACCCGAGAGGAGTGCGCGCCTGTCGTCGAGCGGTTCGTGAGTGAGGGCCAGGAAGTCAGGCTCACCCAGGCGGCGCTGGAGACCCTGGCAGTCGTCGCTTACCGCCAGCCGGTCAGCAGGGCACGGGTGTCCGCCGTTCGCGGCGTCAACTGTGACGGGGTGATGCGCACGCTGACGCTGCGCGGGCTGGTCGAGGACGCGGGGACCGATCCCGAGACTGGCGCGATCCTCTACCGGACCACCAGTTATTTCCTTGAGCGGCTTGGCCTTGCCAGCCTGGACGAGCTGCCTGACCTCGCGCCGTTCTTGCCGGAGAACATCGAGGACGTTGATGACACCGAGGACGTGGGCCATGAACGCGCACGGCCGTGACATGCGCCGCTCCAGCGCCGGCCGGACCGGCCGCGGGCCGCGGCGCCTCGCGGGCGGCCACGCACCAGCCAGCCACGCTGCAGGGCGTCCGGTAAGCTTCCCCGCTGACCTTCCTGAGATTCCCGATGAGGATTTCGCCGACGATCTGGGCGCCGACCGCGACAGCCTGACCGACGTGCCGGGCGGGGTGCGCCTGCAGAAGGTGCTCGCGGCGGCGGGAGTGGGCAGCCGCAGGCATTGCGAGGAGCTGATCGGGGCCGGGCGGGTCGAAGTCGACGGCGAGACCGTCCGCAGGTTCGGCGCCAGGGTCGATCCGGAACGGCAGGTCATCAGGGTCGACGGCAAGCGGATCCCGTCCCGGCAGGACCTCGTCTACCTGGCATTCAACAAGCCGCCCGGGGTGCTGACCGCTATGTCGGACCCGCAGGGGCGGCCGACCGTCACCGATTTCCTCGGTGACCGGGCCGAGCGGCTATTCCATGTCGGGAGGCTCGACTACGACACCGAGGGCCTGATGCTGCTGACGAATGACGGTGAGCTGGCGCACCGCCTCGCGCATCCCCGCTACGGCGTGCTCAAGACCTACCTCGCCGAGGTGCAGGGACCGGTGCCGAAAGACCTCGGCCGCAAGCTCATGACCGGGATCGAACTGGCGGACGGAGTGGCCAGCGCGGACAGGTTCCGCGTGCTCGAGCGGGCCGGATCACGCGTGCTCCTGGAGATTACGCTGCACGAGGGGCGCAAGCGCATCGTGCGCCGGATGCTTGCCGAGACCGGCTACCCGGTGATAAGGCTGGTCCGTACCGATGTCGGCCCGGTCCGGCTGGGCGGACTCAAGCCGGGAACAATGCGGAACCTCACCACCACGGAAGTCGGCGAACTCTACGCTTCGGTAGGCCTATAGTCTTGGAATGTCAGCCTTGGGCGGGTCTGAGGAGGTAAAACGTGCCGGTCAGAGCGATCCGGGGCGCGGTACAGGTCGACGCGGACGAGCGGGAGGCGATCCTCGAGGGAACCGCGGAGCTGGTCGGCGAGGTCATGGCGCGCAACGACCTGACCACCGACGACGTGATCAGCGTCCTGTTCACGGTCACCCCCGACCTGACGGCGGAGTTCCCGGCGCTGGCCGCGCGGAAGGCCGGCTTCCATGATGTGCCGCTGCTGTGCGCGACCGAGATTCCCGTGCCGGGCGCCCTCGCCCGCGTCGTCCGGATCATGATGCACGTGGAGACCAGCCGGAAGCGCAGCGAGATACAGCACGTGTACCTGCGTGGCGCGGCGGCTCTCCGGCTGGACATCGCGCAGTGACCCAGGCGCCGTCCCCGCTGCGGGTCGTCGTCATAGGGGCCGGCTTGATCGGGACGTCAGCGGCCCTCGCCTTGCGGCGTCACGGCGCCGAGATATGGCTCTCCGACAGCGACAGCGTGGCAGCCGCGCTCGCGGCGAACCTTGGCGCCGGCACAGTGCTTGCCGGCGCGGGGCCTGCCGCCGGGGGACCGCCGCCATCCGGCCCCGCTGACGTGGCGCTGATCGCCGTGCCGCCCGCTGCGGTGGCCACGGTCCTGGCATCGGCGCAGAAGGCCGGCCTGGCCCGCTACTACACGGACGTGGCCAGTGTGAAGGTGCTGCCGCTGGCACGGGCGCGCGACGCAGGCTGTGACATCTCAAGTTACGTGCCCGGGCATCCGCTGGCGGGCAGGGAGCGTTCCGGGCCCGCGGCCGCCCGCGCCGACCTGTTCCTCGGCCGCACGTGGGCGCTGTGCCCGGCGCCGGAGACGGCGGAGGCGGCCGTTACCGCCGTCACCTCCCTGGTGACGGCGTGCGGCGCGGAGCCGGTCATGACGGACGCCGCGACACACGACCGCTGGGTCGCGCTCGTCTCGCACGCCCCCCATGTGGTCGCCGCCGCCATGGCCGCTCAGCTGGCCCCGGATTCCGTGCCCGACCAGGCGCTCAGCCTCGCCGGTCAGGGGCTGCGGGACGCCACGAGGATCGCCGTCGGTGATACCGCCCTGTGGGCACAGATCCTTGGCGGGAACGCGGCGTCCGTCGCCGAGGTGCTGACCGCCGTGGCCGAGGACCTCGCGGACGCCGCCGGGGTGCTGGCCGACGCGGCGCTGGCCGGGAGACCATCCGCCGCGCCTGCCGGGGACACAGGGGGCGCGGAGGTTCCCGCGACGGACCTGGCTGCGGGTGCTCCCGAGGACATCGCCATGAGGGGACTGGCCGCCATGCTAGACCGGGGCAGGGCCGGGGTTGCCCGGATCCCCGGCAAGCGCGGTGGCCCCGCCCGCGCGTTCACCGCCGTGCAGGTCGTTATCGACGACCGGCCCGGAGAGCTGGCGAGGCTGCTCGCCGCGGCTGCCGACGCGGGTGTGAACATCGAAGATGTCGGCATCGAGCACTCGCCGGGACTGCCGGTCGGAGTCGCTGAGCTAGCGGTGCAGCCGCAAGTCTCCGGGCGCCTTATTGAGGCACTGGCGGCCTGCGGATGGCCGGTTCGCCGGTAACATCGCGAGTGTGAGCACTTCAGCGGGCAGTCATGGCGCTCCACCACGAAGCGGAATCGTCATCGCCGTAGACGGCCCGTCGGCGTCGGGAAAATCAAGTGCCTCTCGTGGCGCGGCACGTGCTCTCGGCCTCCGCTATCTCGACACCGGATCCATGTACCGGGCACTGACCTGGTGGCTGCTGGCTCACGGCGTATCCGTCGATGATCCGGATGCGGTGGCGCGGCACGCGGGCAGCCCCGTCATCGACGTGGGCACCGACCCGGACGACCCGTGGGTCACGGTTGACGGCCGGGACGTCTCCGCGGCGATCCGCACCCGGGAGGTGTCCGGCGCGGTATCCGCTGTGGCAAAGGTCCCGCAGGTGCGTGCGCGGCTGATCGCGCTGCAGCGTGAGATCATCGCCCGCGCACGTGCCGAATCACGCGGGATCGTCGCGGAGGGGCGCGACATCGGCACCGTGGTGGCGCCGGATGCGGTGGTCAAGGTCTTCCTGTCGGCCAGCGAGGTGGCGCGTGCGCGCCGCCGCACGGCCGATCTCGCCGCGGACCCCACGGTGACGGTTACCATGACGCAGGCCGACCAGGCCCGCCGTGACCGCATGGACGCGGCGCAGATGACGAAGGCGCCGGACGCGGTGGAGATCGACTCGACGCTGTTCGGGCTGGACGACGTGGTGGAGATGATCACGGGCCTCGCGATGCAGCGGTCATCGCTGCCGGATGCTGCCAGGACAACCCGGTGACCGGCGGCGACGAGTTCGCCGGTGACGAGTTCGGCGGCAGCGGATACGCGGGGGACGACGAGTTCGCTGACGCCGGTGACGAGTTCGGCGACGACGGCGCCGGGGAGCAGGCCCTCGCGGAGCGGCCGGTAGTGGCCGTGGTGGGCCGGCCCAATGTCGGCAAGTCGACGCTGGTCAACCGCATCCTGGGCAGCCGCCTCGCGGTCGTGGAGGATACGCCGGGCGTCACGCGCGACCGGGTCGCCTACGACGCCAATTGGAACGGGCGGCAGTTCACCCTGGTGGACACCGGCGGCTGGGAGCCGTCGGCGGAACGGACCGCATCACTGGCCGCGCTGGTCGCCGGCCAGGCCAGGATTGCCGTTGACACGGCCGACGTCGTGCTGTTCGTGGTGGATGCCACGGTCGGTGTGACCGACGCCGACGAGGCCGTCGCCGCTGTGCTGCGCCGCTCCGGCCGGCCGGTGGTGGTGGCGGCCAACAAGGTCGACAACGCCGGGACCGAGCTGGCCGCCTCGGCGCTGTGGTCGCTCGGGCTCGGCGAGCCACACCCAGTGAGCGCGCTGCATGGACGCGGCAGCGGTGACCTGCTCGACGCCGTGCTGGACGGGCTGCCCGAGGCCCCGGCGGAGCCCTCCGCGGAACCGTCCGGGCCCCGCCGGGTGGCGCTCATCGGGCGGCCAAATGTCGGCAAGTCCAGCCTGCTCAACATGCTCGCCGGCCAGCAGCGCGTGCTGGTTGACCCTGAAGCCGGGACAACGAGGGACCCCGTCGACGAGCTGATCGAACTCGGCGGTAAGACGTGGCGGTTCGTCGACACGGCCGGTATCAGGCGGCGGTTCAGGGAGAGCCAGGGCGCAGATTACTACGCGGCGCTGCGGACCGCGGGCGCGCTGGAGGTCGCCGAGGTGGCCGTGGTCCTCGTCGATGCGAGCCAGCCGCTTACCGAACAGGACCTGCGGATCATCTCGATGGTGATCGAGGCGGGACGCGCGCTGGTCATCGCGTTCAACAAGTGGGACATGGTTGACGAAGAGCGGCAGCACTACCTGGAACGCGAGATTGACCGGCAGCTGTACAACGCGCGCTGGGCGGAGCGGGTCAACATCTCCGCCGCCACCGGGAGGCACGTTGACCGGCTGGTTCCGGCGATAGAGCGGGCGCTGGCCGGCTGGGAGACCCGGGTGCCGACCGGCCGTCTCAACACCTGGCTTTCCGGCCTCGTCGCCGCGACGCCGCCGCCGGTGCGCGGCGGCAGGCAGCCGAAGATCCTCTTCGCCACCCAGGCGGGTATCCGGCCGCCGCATTTTGTGCTCTTCACCACCGGATTCCTCGA
>DASQVO010000379.1:0-10423 GCA_035640715.1 Streptosporangiaceae bacterium | reverse complement strand
CGGCACGTCGTTCGAAAGCCAAGCCCAGCAGGGCCGGCAGGCGGTTAGAGAGCCAGCCGACCGGGACCTCTCAACGCTACGACCTGACTCACTGCCATCCCGGCCAGGCCGCACCGCCTGCATCCATCCTCAATCAGGCGGATATCGCGTGCCGCACGACCGCGGAGCTGTCACCGTCAGCAACGAAGCGCCCGTCTGGCAAGTCAGGTGCCCGGCGGGTCAGTCCCGGCTACTCCGGCCTGGCCCTCGCTGGCACCTGGCAGCGCTACAACGTCACCGCGACTTGCCGTCTGAAGCCGCCTGCTCGTGCTCGCTTACGGCTGGTAACACGTTTCTTACCGGCACCCCAGTGGGGGGCGCCCTGGAGACGGTATCCAAGATCTTCTCCAGGATTTCTCCAGAGAGCCCCGGAAAACGGGATCAGGGCTAGTGTCCTTCCGAGGACACTAGCCCTGACCTGGTGTTTCTCAGTCGGGGCGGCCGGATTTGAACCGGCGGCCTCTTCGTCCCGAAGCCAACACGCAGCGTGCTCACGCTTGAGCGCTCCTCGGCTGGCCTGCGTCGGAGCGTCCGTCTATGTCCGCCACGATCCGGCGATGTCCTCGGTCATCGTCACGCAGTTAGTCACTCGGGCCTGTTAGAAGCTCAGCCTCGCTTGCGCTTCCATCGCTCGAAGTCCTTCATGCCGCTGGAGATGGCCGTCCGGACGATCCAGTGCAGGACGAACGCTAGGAGGACCGCGCCGATGGCGAAGAAGATGAGCGATTCAAACGGTGACATCGGCGTTACCCATCCGTTCCTACGCGGCCCTGCCCAGGTTAGATTAGGTTGCGGGCAGTCGGATCATTGTGCCGCTACCATGCAGGACTCGTCTACGTCGGACGGGTTCTGTCAAGTGTGGGCGTAGCCCATCACTTGACAGGTTCCGGGAGACCCCCACCATTCGTCGGCGGGGTTTGGGGAGCGCACTTCTCCCCAAACCCGACAGGTGCCATGTTTCTGGAGCTTTGGCGGTTCGGTCGGCTTGGCCTCGTGGCCCTGGTGGTGATGGCTGCTGGCCGCTCGCGCGTCTGCCAGGACCTTCCGCTTTTCAGGAGGATGCGCAGATCCACGCGAGTCCGCCACAGGCCGCCTGTGCAGCCCGTGCGACGTGCTCGCCGCTCTCGGCGTCCAGGTCCATCGCCACGTTTCCATGGCCGTTGTTAGCACGGCGTTAGCAGGATCAACGATCTCGTACGGTGGCTGGCTCGCGCCAGTTGCCGAAGCCAGCTTCGCCTGCCCGAAACTTGACAACTCAACAGTCGGCTACCGCGCCGGTGGGTACGTTCCTGAAAGCCGATCCGGGGCCCGCACATCCTGAACTAGTTTCTAGTTTCCTGCGTGCCTGGGCGGGTCATGCCTACGGGCTGAGCCTCGCGAGGACTTCCCGCTCCCGCCCGACCACCACAACTGCCCGGCCATCGCTCGTTCCACGGGTCCCTGAAGGTGAATTCCGGGCCTCAGGACCCAAGGCTTGATTGCTGCAAGCATCCGGTCTCTCTCATCCGCGCGGAAACCGTCAAAGTTGATACTGACGCTGCGGCCAAAGCGATCACTGAAGGTAAGCTTCCAATATTGCACCTTGCCGCGAGCACGCAAGACCCCAACCGACGAGAGACTCCGAAGATCAACTGTCTTCTTCGCGAGCAGCCCGCGAACGGTTAGCGTCTCGCCGCGCAGCGCGATCAGATTCCGCCAGAACGCCACCGCGAAGACGATCATCATGACCGCGAATGCGTTCAAGAAGATCAGCGAACCCCTAGTCGGCCGGATGAAGATCTCAGGTATCAAGAACCCGCACGCGGCCAGCATAACCGTCCAGATCTGCCATGCCGGCGTTCTGATATCGACTTCCATCTGCCGCTCCTCCACGGAGGTTCGTTGCGTTAGCCCTCCGGGACGAATTGACCCGGAGGTGTGACGTTCCGTTATTTGGTGACGTGACCAATAATGTATCCCAAGATCAAACTTACAAAATACTTGCAGATCACGCAGGTTTGCCGCGCGCGCTTGGGCCTGGCCTCCGGCCTGGCCCTCGCCGCCAGGCCCGCTGGGGTGGCAGAGGCTCCGGGGTCAATGGCACGCCGGAGGCGTGTCGCGCGAAGCGCGATGCGAAGCACCATTGAGGCTGGAGGGGCCGTCCCGGACAATGCGCGGCATTCCGGCCCGCTGGCTGTGACCTTTCATCCGGCGATCGGCGCACCTGGCGCGTGGGTGACGGCCGGGCAGCGTTGGCAGGCGCGGCACCGGGGGACGTAACGGCGGGGACCGGCTGCGGCCGGTACCGGGGACGCCGAGCGCGGCAGCCGCCGCGTCCGTAGGGCTTCCGTCCGAAGGACGCGGCGAAGCTGCCGCCCCCGCGACGGCGAGTCCCCCGGCTACCTCAGCCGCCTACGGCCGGTCACCCCGGCCGTTCTGCTCTCTCCCCCTGGTTGCTCGCGTCTGCGCGCATAGCCACGTCCAGGCCGTCAGGCCCGGCGCGCCGAAGGTGCGCCCTTGATGTCCGATCCCCTGACCGAAGGAGAAGCGATATACCCGTGGCTGAATCGCGCAGTTGGCAGTCTCCGGGCAAGGTGCTTTACCGGGTGACTGAGGCCATGGAGGTCCTATCCATGAGCCGCAGCGTGATCTACGAAGAGATCCGCTCCGGTCGGCTGCACTCCGTCAAGCGCGGCCGGAGCCGTTTCATCTCAGCGTCGGCAATAGCCGACTACGTGGCGCTGCTGGAGCAAGAGACGAGGGCCGCCTGATGCCCGCCAGGCGCAGCCGGGGTGACGGCGGTCTCTACTGGGACCGCCGCCGGGAACGCTGGATCGCAGAGGTAACGATCGGCTACACACCCAGCGGCAAAAGGATCGTCAGGAAAGCCAGCGGCAAGACCAAGACCGCAGCACAGCGCAAGCTCAAAGAGATCATCCGCGACCATGAGGACGGGCTTACGATCGCGCCGCACAACTACACCGTGGCCGACGCAGTTCGCGACTGGCTCGCCTTCGGGCTGAGCGGCCGAGACGAGGCCACCGTTAAGAAATGCACGATATTGGCCAACACGCATATCATCCCAGCACTCGGTGCCCGGAAGCTGCGCGACCTCTCGGCCGATGACGTAGATCAATGGCTGATGGAGAAGGCCAAGACTCTGAGCACCCGCACCCTGCGCGAGATTATGTCCGTACTCAAGCGGGCCATAACCCGTGCGCAGGCGCGTGACAAGGTGAAACGTAACGTCGTGCTGCTCTGCGAGATACCGGAGGGGAGTACCGGCCGCCCGTCCAAGTCGCTCACGCTGCCGCAGGCGGAAGCTCTGCTGATCGCCGCGCAGGCCAGCCCCATGCACGCCTACGTCGTACTCTCCCTGCTGATCGGTGCGCGCACCGAGGAACTTCGGGCGCTCACATGGTCACATGTGGACCTGGAAGGCAAGCCCGCTACTCCAGGCGCTCCCGCGCTGCCTCCGTCGATCATGGTGTGGCGGTCCGTGCGTGCTGGGGGAGACACCAAAACCAAACGATCGCGCCGGACGCTGGCGCTACCGCAACGCTGCGTGGATGCTCTGCGGGAACATCGCATCCGCCAGGACATATTGAGGCAGCAGGCAGGCAGCCGGTGGCAGGACAACGATCGCGTGTTCCCCTCGCGAGTCGGCACCCCGTGGGACGCATCGCACGTCCGCCGCGAGTTCCGCAAGGTAGCCGAGGCAGCAGGGCTCGACTCCGGAGCATGGACACCAAGGGAACTGCGGCACAGCTTCGTCTCGCTGATGTCTGATGCGGGCGTTCCGGTCGAGCACATCGCCCGCCTGGTGGGCCACAGCGGCACCACAACCACCGAGACTGTTTACCGCAAGCAAATCCGGCCGGTGCTCATCGAGGGAGCCGATGCCATGGACCGCATCTTCCCGCCCCCCGACCCGCAGGCGTAGTCACTCAGTTGGTCACTCGGGGCATGAGAAAGGCCACCTGCCAAGATCACAAGTGGCCTCTGAGCTGGTCGGGGTGGCCGGATTTGAACCGGCGGCCTCTTCGTCCCGAATTAGGCCCTGGAAGATCGCCGACCTGCTGACTGCGCCAAAGTCGCAGGTCAGAGCATTGGTTTGCGTTGGTCTGTGATGGCGTACAGAAGTCTCAATCTCAAGATCGTCTCCAGGATTTCTCCAGAAACCGATCGCCACATGCTCACCGCCGGATGGGCGGATGAGACCCTACGATCTCAAGCGCTGGGATTCAAACCCACGATGACGCTCACGCGCCATAGCGGTTTTCAAGACCGGTACGGTAACGGCGCGGACCTGCGGAGATGCCCGGCCCGGCCCGCATTTGGGCACGTATTCGGCATGATCAAGGTCCCAGCGCCCCTCGCCGTGTCCGTGGACGCCCACCTATCATGGGCATGTGAGCGAACCGGCCATCACCATACGAGCTGAGGACGAGCCGTCCTGGGCGGAGGTCGTGCGCCGGGCTGAGCACGGCGAGTCGGTATCGGTAATTGCCCACGGCGATCATGTTGCCGACGTAGTGCCCTCGGGTGAGCTGGACCGGCTGCGCGAGACGATCGAGGTGCTGTCCGACACTGAGCTGGTCCGCGATCTGCGGGAAGGCCTCACCGACGCGCGCGCCGGGCGCGTGTTCTCTGCTGAGCAGATCGCTGCCGAACTGGCCGCCCGCCGCGCTGCGGGCGAATGAGCCAGGACACACCGTACGCCGTCGTCTTCACCCCCGCCGCCCGCCGTCGGCTGGATAAGCTTCCTCTCCCAGCCGCCATTGCGCTGTACGAGCACCTGACCGGGCCAGTCGCCGAGAACCCCTACCGGCTCGGCAAGCCACTGGACGCACCCTTTGACGAGGTACGGTCCGCCCGGCGCGGCGAGTACCGCGCCCTATACACCGTTGATGACCGCCAACGCATCGTCACGGTGCTCGCGGTAGCACACCGCCGCGACGCCTACCGGCCGCAATGACCTTGCTAGAGGGCAGGACGATGAGCCGACGACGCCACTTGCGCGCTGGGTTGCTGGCGCATAAGTATCCGCTGCGGTTAAGTCAGCGCCGGGTCAGGCGTTTTTCCAGCAGATTGGGGTCCGCGACATGGGCGAGTAGCCAAAGGAAAGCGAGACTCGATACCTTACTGGGCATCATTCCTGTGTGGGACAAGAAAATCGCGAGCTTGTCCGGTTCCTGGTCGGGGTCAACTTCCTTGAGAAAGGAATGGCCGCTGTTGCGGTCGATCCGCAGATAGTCGGGGATGACCCGATCCCATGGCACGGTTTGCGCCCGACCCGGTATCCCGGTCAGGCCGCTGGCGACGCGATTGGGGCTGGGATAGAACTCGTCGCTCACGTTACTGAGGGCGTTGGCCGCGTCCTCGCAGGGCGGGAGGGCTACCGCTGCGACGTCGGCGGGCAGGCCAGTCTTGAGCTGGTGGAGTGCCTTCTGCACCTTCGACGGGTTCGTGAAGTCAGCGAAGCTCCCCAGCCTCATGCCATCCAGGCAGTCCAGCGCGTCATAGGCGGCTCGCAAGCGTGCGCTCTCGGCCTGCTCGGTGAGGTAAAGCACCTCGTGGACATTCTGGAAAAGCCGATCCAGGCTCGCCACGTATGCCATGTGGCGCCGCGGGTCGTACCGGTCGGTGACCTTGTCCCTGAACAGGCTCGGGTCGGTAGCGATGCCAAGGACACGATTGACCTGCTCCACCCACCAGCGAAGGAAGACCGCGAGCTGCTCCCCCGTGACTGCAGGGGCGATTCCCGCTGCCCGCTGGCGCTTGCCCGTGAAGCGCTCATCAAGCGGCTTAACCGCATCAATAAGCTGATTACTCGGCCACATCGCCCCGGCAACTGGCGGGATCGCCGCCGAACTGGTCGCCGTGCCGCGCGTCGGCGCGCTGCTGTGCCACGTCGAGGAAACCCCGCCGGACATGGACACGCTCGCCATGCTCGGCGGGGACGGGCCGACTGGCTGTCCGGGCTGATGGCGGAGATGCGACGGCGCGGGCTGGACCCCAAGGACCTGTCCCAGCGGGATCCGGTGCTACCCGGACCGGCTCGAGCTCGGAGCGGCCGCGGCAGCCGGCAGAAGCGGCCGGCCGGGGCCCCGGGAGGCGGGCCCGCGGCGCGCCCTGGTCCCGTTCGGCGGCGGGATCGACTCGATCGTGACCGTTGAACTGGTCCGCCACCGCGCTGATGCGGCGCTGTTCGTCGTCAGCCGGCCCGGTGACCTCTTCGACGCGATCGAGCGGTCGGCGGCCGTCACCGCTGCCGGTGGTCCGCGCGGCCCGGGAGATCGACCCGCAGCTGCTGCGGTCACGTGAGCTCGGGTTCCTCAACGGCCACGTGCCGGTGACCGGCATCCTCTCCGCCATCGCGATCATGGCGGCGGCGCTGGAGGGCCGCGACGCCGTGGTGATGTCCAACGAGTGGTCCGCATCGGTCCCGACCGTGGAGGCAGCCGACCGCACGGTCAATCACCAGTATTCCAAGAGCGTGGAGTTTGAGGCGGCCTTCCGTGAGGTGCTGGAGGAGACCACCGCCGGCTTGCCGGCCGGCGTGGGCATGCCGGACTACTTCTCGGCGCTGCGTCCCCGGACTGAGCTGTGGATAGCGGAGCGATTCGCCCGGCTGGAGGAGTATCACGGCACGTTCCGCAGCTGCAACAGGGCCTTCCACATCGATAAGGCGCAGCGCCTTGATCACTGGTGCGGGCAGTGTGACAAGTGCTGCTTCATCGACCTGATCCTGGCGCCGTTCCTGCCCGCCGCGGAGCTGGAACATATCTTCGGCGGCCACGAGCCGCTCGCGGATCCTTCGCTCGCCGGCCGATTCCGCACGCTGCTCGGCACCTCGGACGGCAGCAAGCCATTCGAGTGCGTCGGCGAGGTCAACGAGTGCCGTGCCGCGACCCTGCTGGCGGCGCGGCGCCCCGACCGTGCCGCCTGTGAGCTGCTCGATGAACTCGCCGCGGAGGTGATGGCGCTGCCCGGCAGGCCCTCGACGGAGGGCCTGCTCCGGCCGATCGGGGAGCATTTCATCCCGGCCGCCTACGCAGAAGATCTGCTGGACTGACGGCGATGCATCCCAGGCTTTCCTGGTCCGACCTGCCGGGCGCCCGGGCCGGGGTGTGGGGCCTCGGCCGCGAGGGCATGGCGAACATCCGCAAGCTCACCGCCCTGGGCACCGAGCCGGTGCTTGTCGATGACAGCCCGCCGTCCGCTGCCGTCGGCGGCATGCCGGTGCTGGCGACCGCTGACGGCGGGCTCGCCGCCCTCGAGCATTGCGATGTGGTCATCAAGTCACCGGGGATAAGCCGGTACCGCCCGGAGGTGGCGCGGCTGGAAGGGCGGGGCATTCCCGTCGCCGGCGGCCCCGGGCTGTGGCTGCAGGAAGCCGACCAGAGCCGGGTTCTGCTCGTCACCGGGACCAAGGGCAAGAGCACAACGGTCTCGGTCGCCGGCCATCTGCTGCGGGGGCCTCGGCTACCGGTGCATGGTGGGCGGGAACATCGGCCACCCCCCGTATGACCCCGACATCGACGCCGGACCGTATGACTACTGGGTGATCGAGGTATCCAGCTATCAGGCGACCGATCTCGCATGCTCGCCGCCCGTCGTGGCCGTGACGTCCCTGCACCCGGATCACCTGGACTGGCATGGCGGCGTGGAGAACTACTTCCGCGACAAGCTGTCGGCCTGCTCCCAGCCGGGCGCGGACCTGACGGTTGCCAGCGGCGACAGCGACCTGCTGCGGGAACGGGCGTCGATGCTCGGGCCGCGGGTGGAGTGGGTGCGTGCCGCCGATGACCCGGGCGCCACCTGGATGGCGCCGCTGGGACTGCTCGGCGACCACAACCGCCGCAACGCCCTGATCGCGCGCCGCTGCCTGGCGGCGCTCGGCATCGCCGGCGCATCGGACGAGGCGGCGCTGCGGTCCGCCGCCGGGGGTTCCGCCACCTGGACCTCCGCCTGCAGGTGGTCGGCGACGTCGCCGGGGTCACGTTCGTGGACGACAGCCTGTCCACGAATGTCCTCCCGACGCTCGCCGCGCTGGACGCGTTCGGTGGCCGGCGCGTCGCGCTGATCGTCGGGGGGCACGACCGTGGCATCGACTACGCCCCGCTCGCCGCCGGCCTGGGCGGGCGCGCCGCGCCGACCCTGGTGCTGACCCTGCCCGCCAGCGGCCACCGGATCCGGGCCGAGATCGAGTCCGCGATCCGGACGCCGGCGCCCGGCAACGGCCGCGGGCGTGCCAGCGGCGACGGGCCGCCTCCCGCAGCCGCATCCGGCACGGACGCTCCGTGCGGCGTCGCGGGCGTCGTGGACTGCGACGACCTCGATATGGCCGTCGCCCGCGGGTTCGGCTGGGCCCGGCCGGACGGCGTGGTGCTGCTGTCCCCGGCGGCGCCGAGCTTCGGCCGGTTCCGCGACTACCGCGACCGCGGCGACGCCTTCACCCGCGCCATGCACGCGTGCCGCGCCCTCGCCTAGCGGCTCGCCGCGCCTGCCGGATGGTAGCGGCGATGCCGCCGCGCAGCGGCCTCAGCCGCCAAAAGCGGTGAGCTGATTGCCGGCCGGGACGACGAGCAGGCCGCCCCCGATCGCCATCCCGGTCAGGACGTCGGGGCCGAACTCGTCCGGCTTGAGGATCTTCGGGCCGGCGGTGCCGGTCCACACCTTGGCACCCGAGCTCGCTGACAGGCCGTAGACCTTCCCGCTGCTGCTCCCGGCGTACACGACCCCGCCGTTGACGACCGGCGCCGTGACAAGGCTCCCGTTCCTGAACGTCCACCGGTTCGGGCTGCCGGACGGGTCTACCGCGGCCAGGTTCCCGTCCCACAGCGTGTACATGCTGGTGCCGTCGAAGGCGGGCGCGGTGGCCGAGGCGAAGGTGCCGGTCAGCGTCCCGGCAGATTTCGAGAGGATGAGCGGGGTGTCAGTAGCCGTCGCCCCCCGGGTGTAGAGGGAACTCCCGTGCAGCACCGGGGTGCTGCCGCCGCCGCCCTCGCAGCTCGTCGAGTGGTACCAGGCGCGTGCCCCGCTGAGGCTGAACCGGTAGTCCTGCTGGCAGGCATACGAGACGTACGCCCCGGTGTCGTCGACGGCGGGTGAGCTCTCGTCGCCATTCAGCACCTGGACTCCCCACCGGATCACACCGTCGGCCTCACTGACCGCGAACACGGTCCCCCCGACACCGCTGGTTGAGGCATAGACGACGCCGTCGTAGGCGGTCGGCGGCGCCGTGGACTGGCCCAACTGGACTGCCCAGAGCTCCTGACCGGTGCTTGCCGCGAACGCGGTCAGGATTCCGCTGAAGTTGACGGCGAAGACGCGCCCGCCGTCGTATGCCAGCGCGGAGAACCCGTACATGCCCCCCAGCCCCACTGTCCAGTCAATGGCACCGGTGCTCGCGTTCAGCGCGTACAGCTTGGAGCCGCCGGTCTGGGCGTTCTCCACGGTGACAAAGACCCGGCCGCGGGCTATGAGTGGGTAGGACACGGCGCCCGACTCGTAATTGAACGAACCAGTTCCACCCAGGGTCACGGTCCACTTCCTGGTGAGCGAACTGGCCTTCAGCGTGCCCTGGGCCTGGTCGCCATCGTGCCGGGGATCGGTCTGGTAGGTCACGGCGGGAGATCCCGCCGCGGCGACCGGGATGCGCACGGCGGCGGAAGAGCTCGGGCTGAACGTGCTGCTGCCGCCGTAGCGGGCCACGATGCTCCTGGTTCCCGGAGCGAGCGCAGCCGTTGAAAAGCTCGCGGTCCCGCTACTCAGCGTGGCGGTATCGAGGATGCTCCCGTTGCTCGTGTCAGTGAAGATCACAGAGCCCGCCGGAGTCCCGCTGGGGGCGCTGACGTGGGCCGTAAACATCACCGGCGAGTCGTAGCTGCTCGAGGCCGGGGACGCAGTGAGCGCTGTCGTCGTTGCCGTCGCCATTGCCGTTGTTACGGTCTTCGGCAGCGGTGCTGCCGTGGCGGCCGCCGGCTGCACCACCGGGCTCATGGCCGCAGCGATGCTCACCCCGATGAAGACCCGCTGGCGCCAGCGCACCTCAGCCACCTCCAGATGGTCAAGACGCCAGCGGTCACACCTGCCCCGGAGCGTGCTTAAATTCGCAAACCCCCGATAATGGCGTGACAGTGCCAACAGTGTCAACGGCTCCGCCCGCCTCGTCTAGGCGTCTTTGACGTCGATGCCGAGCTGGCGGGCGAGCATCGGGGCAATGGCCATGAGCTGGGCGCTGTTGATGACGGCGCCGCGGAGCGAGGAGTAGCCGGCGGTGATCTCCAGGTCGGCGCCGCGCAGGTCCACCTTCTCCAGGGTGGCCCTGGAGAAGTCGGCGCGGGTGAGCCTGGAACCGGGGAAGCTGGCCCGCTTCAGCGTCGCGCCGCCGAAGTCC
>DASQVO010000378.1:0-9778 GCA_035640715.1 Streptosporangiaceae bacterium | reverse complement strand
CGCGGGCCAGTGCGTGCTCACCGAACCCGCGGTATTCGACCAGAGCGAAGAGGACGGCACCGTGGTCATCCTGGTCGAGCAGCCGGAAAACGGTGAGCTGGACAGGGCACGCCAGGCCGTGCACATCTGCCCGAGCGGGGCCCTGTCCCTGGTGGAGACCTGACGGCGGCACGCCGCGGGGCTCAGGGAAGGTGCCGGGGGCTGGGCGGGTTGAGGTTTCGATGGTGCCTTTGTAGGCGATTCCGCGCACGCGCAGCATCTCGGCAGGGTCAGTCACTGCCGGATTCCGAGCGGAGCAGATCGGAAAAGACCTCCAGCCGCTGCCAGGTGAGGGCGTCGAGGATCATCGCATCAAGCCGGACGGTGGTGCCGCGCCGGGGGGAGTGGATCTCCAGGCGTACGCCGTTGCGTGTCAGTACCCGGCGCACCTCGACGTCCACGAACTCGTTAGCGATCACGATCGGCAGGTCCGCCGGCAGGCTTGCCGCACCGTCCGGGCCCCCGTGGCCCATCTCGTTCATATGAAGAACGAGAGGTTGTGTGTGCTGACCGTGGACTGGTCCAGGGCGGCCCAGCGGTGTACGAACAGCCACCGCTGGCCATCCTCACGGATCACATCGCGGCGCTGCGCGGACACGATGTCATAGGCGGCCTGGTCGCCGCGGCTGCGGTAGATCAGGCAGTTGGACCGGACGAGATACGTGCCCGGGTCGTCACCGGGGTCGACGAGGATGTTGGACAGATGGTGCCGGGTCCTGGACGGCGGCTGCTCGGCCCAGGCGAAGTCGGTTTCCAGGCGCCGGATGCGGATCTCCAGGGTCCGCTTGTCGTCATCGAAGATCCGGGATCGTGGCGACAGCTGCCACTCGGCGTCCTTCTCCCTGGTCACCCGGACCGGCACCTCGTACCTGCCGTCCTCGGCGAACATATCCAGCCAGTCACGGAACCGCCGCTCGTCGAGCGCCAGGCACTCCTCCGCGAGGAACCGCTGGACGGACAGGGTAATGAGATCGCTGACCACAGTGGTCATCGCTGTTCTCCTACATAGCTCAGCCAGGTGGCCCACTGGTTGCGGAAGTTGTTCTCCGTGACGTACCGGTCCACCGCCACGCCGGGTCCCGGCCAGTCGGTCACGGGCTTGAGGTCCATCCCCATCTGGTAGGGGAACTCCAGGTCTCGGGCGAGGGAGGAGCCCGCCTGCCTGGTCAGGTTCGTCCAGTTCTCGAAGTCGTCCTGCTCGAACGTTCCCGCCTGGCCGAACGCCAGCGTGTACGCCTGGTAGGCGCGCTCCTTGTAGTCCGCGTCAGCGTCCCGGGGCACCAGGCACCAGGAATACATCTCCATCCGGCCGGGACCCGTCGGGTGCCATAGCCGCATGGTGCAGAACCGCACGCCTGGCTCCCCGGGGATCGGGCTGAACGGCTGGATGAGGAACGACAGGTTGGGAAAGACGGTGCCGACGGCGGTCCTGGTTTTGGCGAAGATGTCGAGCTGGCCCTGTGACAGCGTGTGCTGCATGTGCTCGACCAAGGCCTCGGGATACCCCACGAACGGAGGCAGGCCCGGGGTGTGCCCCAGCCCGATCGCGTGCCCCTTGCCGGGGATATGCACGGCCCAGCCCAGGTTGTGGCTGCTGCCGGAGGAAGGGAAGTAGCCGAGCTGGAACCCGAACTGGTGGGCCACCGGAGTGTGGTAGCCGTCACCGGAGAAGTTCTCCGCACAGATCTTCCAGTCGGTGTCCGCCGCCCAGCGATCCGGCGGCCCGTAGACCTCAACGCCGCTGGGACCCGGCTTGAGGTAAATGTCCAGGTAGAACTGGAAGCCGCCGAGGTACTCCTGCAGGGAGGGCGCGTCCGGGTCGAGGGTCCCGAAGATCAGGCCCTCATAAGTGCCGACGCGGACCTTGACCAGACCCCACTGGCTCCGGTCGAGCCGCCCGTCATAGCCCGCTTTCAGGTAAGGAACGCCGACGAGCTCGCCGGAGTTCTTGTACACCCAGCCGTGGTAGGAACAGCGGAAATGCGAGCTGTTGCCCATCTCCGCCTTGCAGATCTGGTTCCCGCGATGCCGGCACATGTTCAGGTGC
This sequence comes from Streptosporangiaceae bacterium, assembly GCA_035640715.1. Taxonomy (GTDB): domain Bacteria; phylum Actinomycetota; class Actinomycetes; order Streptosporangiales; family Streptosporangiaceae; genus DASQVO01. The sequence goes on along the minus strand of DASQVO010000378.1, from coordinate 7,692 downwards.
GCGCAGATCTCGCCGTGCTCATCCCTGGCCAGGATGATGTTGTTGTCGGCGATGTACCGGGTGACGTAGTCCCCGGGAGCGGGGATCTCCGACTCATGGCCGAGGAACGACCAGACCTTTCCGAAGAGCTTCGTCTTCTCCAGTTCCCAGATTTCCGGGTCGTTGAAGATGCGGGCGGGAACGCGGCCGTTCTCGATTGACGCGCCCATCTCGGTGAGGGTTTTCATGGCTGTGTCTCGGTCTCGGCCAGGTCAACGGTATTCCGCGCGTCGGCGCGCTCTACCCCCGGCAGCGTTGGGGTGGGCGGGTAGGCCATCACGCCCCGCATGTCGCGCCTCGTGATCCGTGTTGTTTTGTGCAGGGAGTCACGGTTTGAGAGTAAACGGCAAACGATATCCGGAACACTCGATTGGGTACTCTTTCCCGCGGGGCGGCCGCCGCGGGAGGCACGCGAACGGCGTTGCCCGTGATCCGCGCCATCCGGCGGGAGGACGCCGGGCGGGCGCCGCCGTCAGCGTTTCGGGGGGGCGCCCCGGAGAATCGCGAATGCGCCGAGGCGGGCCCCGACCGTGGCGATCACCGCGACCGGCAGCACCTGAGGCAGTTCGTCGGCGGGAACCACGGCGGCCACGCTGACGGCGACGGCGACGCCGCCGACGGCCACGCCGAGTGCTGCCGCCGCCCGCCGGCTGCGCAGTGTCCTGCGTACCAGCAGGCGCGCCTCGGGCGGCAGCCGCAGCACCATCCACGCGAAGCTGGCGACGGCGATGCCGCCGAGGACGGCGAGGCCGATGGCGAACGGGAACCTGCCCAGGTGGGCGACGACCGGAATCCAGATGAGGATGAGGGCGGCCAGCGTGAAGATGTAGATCGCCCGGGACACGGTCCGCAGGATCACCACATCGATGTTCCGGCTGTAGACACTCTCGCCGGGGGAGATGCGCGCGGCCCCGATGAAGTGCCTGACGGCGCCCCTGGTGTCGTGCCGCCTGAGCCTGATGCGGCCCAGCTCGTTCATGGCCCCGCTGTGGGCCGGATCCAGTGCCAGCGCGCGCTCCTGGTGCTGCCGCGCCGCGTCCAGATCGCCGCTGGCCAGGCTTACCTTGCCGGAGAGGAAATGCACGTCGGGCTCATCCGGCGCGAGGGCGCGCGCCTGCTCGGCTGCGGTCGCGGCGATGTCGAGCCGCCGCGCGCCGAGCGCGGCCTGGGCCACGCAGATGTGGGTCTGCCAGTGCCCCGGCGCGAGCCTGCGCGCCTCATGGCCGGCCCGCAGCGCCTCAGCGTAATTGTTGGTGTGCAGCAGGGCGTTGCTGGCCAGCCGGTGCGGCCACTCATCCGAGGGATCCAGCGTCACCGCGCGGTTGGCGGCGTCAACGGCCTGCTGGTGGTGGCCCGCCCCGAGATGAGCGCGGGCCAGCAGGCACCATGCCCTCGAGTTCTCGGGCTCGGCCGCGACCAGGCGGGCGAGCAGGCCGCATGCCTGGTCGTAGCGCTTCATGTCCAGCATCGCGTCGGCCCGCGCGAGTTCCCGCCTGACTTCAATCATGGCGGTGGTTTAATGTCCCCAGGCCGATGGCGTCAGGACGCGGTTCACGGTCGGCATCCCCCCTGCGTCAGGACGCGGTTCACGATCGGCATCCTCTGCCTCAACGCGCGGCTGGTGGCCGGCGTTCCCGGCGCGGATGCGGTCATATGAGCCGGCGCTTCCGCAGGTACGCGGCGAGGTCATCGTAGGCGCCGCCCTCGTTGGCGAACAGCGCCACATTGCGGGCGGTGTCAAACCAGGCGCCGAGCGACGGCTTGACCTCCGCGGCCGCCGCTTCAAGATCATCCTGGCCGATCATACGCGGCTCGCCGCGGCGGATGGAGTCCATCAGCGCCCGCTCCGACGCCGTCTCGCAGACGTGTGCGATGTCGGCGCCGGAATAGCCGTCAGTGAGCGTTGCGAGCCGGCCAAGGTCCACGCCGGCCACCGGGCGCTCCCGCAGGTGGTAGCGGAACACCGCCTCGCGTGCGGCACTATCGGGCGGCAGGACGAGCAGCGTCCGGTCGAACCGGCCGGGCCTGCGCAGGGCGCTGTCGACGTCCCACGGGTGGTTGGTCGCGGCCAGCAGGAACACCCCTTCGTTGCCGCCGTCAAGATCGTCCAGCTCGAGCAGCAGCTGGTTGACGGCGCTCCGCATCGGCGTATTCCGCAGCTGGCTGCGCTTCTGGCCGATGGCGTCAACCTCGTCAAGGAACAGCACGCACGGCGCGTTACGCCGGGCGGTCTCGAACAGCTCGTGAATATTACGCTCACTCTGCCCGACGAACATGTCGATGATGTCGGCGAAAGATACCGTCATGAACCGCGCGCCAAGTTCGCCGGCCACGGCACGGGCGATGAACGTCTTGCCGCAGCCCGGCGGGCCGTACAGCAGCAGCCCGCCGCGCAGGCTCTTGCCGTACAGCCGCCGCAGCTCCGGGTTGCGCATCGGTGCCAGGAACGCCGCCTCGAGCCGCTCCTTGACCTGCGTCATCCCGGCCACGTCGGCGAGCCGGACCCCCGAGTGCTCTGCATCGTAGGCGTCGGCCGCCTCGCGCGTCCCGGGCCCGGCGGCATCGCCCTCGCTGCCGACGAACATTGGCGGCAGGACGTCACGCAGTTCGGACTCGGCCTGCGACCAGTCGTATTCAGAGGCCGGCAGCTGGTCATGGCCGGCCGCCGGGGACTCCGGGGCCGCTCCCGTGGTTCCCGTATCCGGTTGCCGCGCTCCCGCGGCCGGGCCTGGCGCTCCCGCTTCCGCGCCGGGCGCTCCCGCAGCCGGGCCGGGCGCTGGCGGCTGCCGCAGGAGCGCGAGCGCCTCGGCGTTGCCCGGATCCCGCTGCAGGACCGCGCCCACGTGCCGGATGGCCTCGTCGCGCTGGCCCGCTCTCAGCAGCAGGGCGGCCAGATGGAGGCGCAGCGGCACATCGTCTGGCATCGCCTCAACGGCCTTGCGCAGACTGGCGAGCACAGTTGGGTCGGGTTCCATGCGGCTGTCCGGTCTTGTCGGGATGAATCAGGCTCAAAGTCAAACAGTACGGTGCCCGGGAACGTGCGGACGCCACCTGGGCAGACCCAGGCGCATTCCCTGCATTACGGCATGCCGACCCGGGGGATTTAGGACACAGCGTCAGTCATTGCCGCGACGGCCTTGTTACCCATTGCCGCAACTGTCCGTCAATATGTGATGACGCCCGATAACGGCCGACGTTGACCGGCCTCGGCGCGGATCGTCTGGGCGTGGATGCGCCATCGGTCTGCCGTGCGCGCCGCCGAGTCCGGGGACGCGCCGTCCGCTGGCGGCGCGTCCCCCCGTACGCCGGTTTCTCCAGGTCATCGTGCAGGCACGCGGTGCTTACCCGGGGACATTTCAGTATCTCTGTGTGACGAGATCTTGACATAGAGAATTCTCGCCGTGACAATGCGGATCAAGGGATGCGCGCTCCGTTGCCGACCCCTCCACCGGCCGGCTCCGCCGAGGAGAGTCATGGACTCCAGCAGCTGCAGCGCAGCCAGGTCGGCTCTCGATATCCGGGCATGGCCTGTCTGGAAGCTGCCCTGGTGGCTCATCGCGTTCATCGCCGCCGTCATGGCGGCCGACGCGGCAGCGATCGCGCTCCTCGCCGCCCGCACCACCTTCGGAGTTCACAACCTGGCACTGTTCGGCCTCCTGCTGGCCTGCGATGTGGCCGGGCTCGAGCTGACCCGGCAGGCGGGCGAGAGCGCCGGCATCGCCAAGGACATGCACGCGGTCTGGGAACTGCCGGTCGCCGTGCTCCTCCCGCCGGGGTATGCAGCCATGACGCCGATCATCCGCATCGCGCTGACCCAGTGGCGGGTCCGCCGCGGGTACGTGCACCGCCGTATGTTCAGTGCGGCGGCACTCGGCCTGAGCTACCTGGCGGCGTCGCTCACGTTCCGCCAGCTGTCCGGTGCCGTGATCGGGCCCGCCCATGACCCGGTACGGCATGGCTTGGCCTGGATGATGATCGTGGCCGCCAGCGGCCTCGTACAGCGCGTGGCGAACTCGGCACTGGTCCTCACTGCGGTAAAGGGCGCCGATCCTGCTATCCGCGTGCGCGATGTGCAGTTCGCCCGGGAGCCCCTGTACAACGACGCGAGCGAGCTGTGCCTTGCCGTGCTCGTCACGTTCGGTGTGGCCAGCAGCCCGGTGGCGCTCCTGTTCGCGTTCCCTTTCGCCGTGCTCCCGCTGCGCGCCCTGCGGCACGCTCAGCTGGTGAGCGACTCCCGCATCGACGCAAAAACCGGGCTGCTGAACGCACGCACCTGGGAGCGCGAGGCGGCGGCAGAGGTTGCCCGGGCGGTGCGTGCGAGGCTGCCGCTGGCGGTCGCGGTGCTGGACCTCGACTGGTTCAAGGCGGTCAACGACACTTACGGGCACCTGTTCGGCGATGAGGTGCTGCGCCAGATCGGCCGGTGCGTGCCCGGCGCGCTGCGCGAGTATGACCTGGCCGGGCGGTTCGGGGGGGAGGAGTTCGTCCTGCTGCTGCCGCACACACGTGCGGTGGACGCCTTCCGGATCGCCGACCGGGTCCGGTGCCGCATCGCCGACATGGCGCTCCGGGCACCCGGCGGTGAGCTGGCGCGGGTCACCGCGTCGGTGGGCGTGGCGGCACTTGACGCCGGCTCCCGCCATGAGCTGAACGAGCTGCTCGCTGCGGCGGACGCGGCGCTGTACCAGGCCAAGCGGGACGGCCGGAACCAGGTGCACATGATCAGCACGGCCCGCGGCCTGAGCGCCGCCGGCGACCGCGAGGCCATCGCCGGCACGACGTCCGGCGAGGTCTCAGACCCGGCTTTCATCACGCCTGGCAGCGTGGCGCCGGGGGCGGTGCCGCCTGGCGCGGTGCCCCCCCGTGCGGTGCCGCCGGGTGCGCTCCCGGCCCAGGGCGGGCCGCCCAAGACGATGATGCGGGGCCGCTGATCCCGCCGGGGCGGCGGCCTGGTACCGATGCGGCTGGTTTTCCTCTGGCCGACGGAGGGGAGAGGCGTCCGGACCAGGCCGGTCAGTCGGCGGGCAATTCCGGGTCGTCCAGGTGGACGAGGCCGACCTCGGTGACGCGGGCGGGGTGACGCGCGTACAGGTAGAGCAGGTAGGCCACGCCCACGATCACCCAGCCGGCCACGCCCGGGCCCATGTAGGACGATGGCGCGGTCAGCGGCGCGACGAAGGAGAACGCGCGGATGCCGGCTGAGGTGAGCCAGGCGGGCACGAACGCGGCGATCCCGAGGACCGGGATGATCAGATGCAGGAACGGGTTCCAGCCGCGGCGGCGCCGGGCGAAATAGCCGATGCAGGCGGCGTTGGTCACGATGTAGATGGCCGCCAGCAGGATGACGAGGCCGGTGCCGACCATCGCGAACGCGGTGACCGGGTTGTAGGCGAACCCGAGGCCCAGGGTCACCGCGATGGTGACGGCGAACGTGGCCAGGATGCCCGCTACCGGCGACCTGTGCTTGTGGTGGATCCGCGCCAGGAGATGCGGGAACGCGCCGATTCTGCCCATCGCGTAGGCGGTGCGGCTGGATACGTTCACGCCGGCGTTGGCGTTCGCGATCGTGGAATTGACGATCGCCAGGAACACGAAGAACCAGAAGAGCCCGTACAGCGCCCTGGCCATGCCCTCCCACGATGCCGCGCCGGAGGCGGTGAAGCCGGCGAACCGCGCGGGGCCGAACGCGACATCCGCCGCATAGGTCGTGAAGACGTAGAGCACGCCCACGCCGAGGGTGGCGATCAGCACGGCGCGCTGCACGGTCCGTCTGGGGTCGCGGGCCTCTTCGGCCAGCGGTGCGGCGCCCTCAAACCCGCCGAACGCGAGGATGGTGTACACCGATCCGGCGAAGACGCCGGAGATGCCCCGGTAGCCGCCCGGCGTGTGCGACGTGCCAAAGACCGACCAGGTGTTGTGGCTGCCGGCGTGGACGATCAGGAACACCGCGAGCACGACGAAGACGCCGATCTCGAAGGCCCCGAGCAGCGTGCCCATCCGGGCCGAGGTCCGGATGCCGTAGAAGCCGGCGGCTAGCACGATAACCGCGCCGAGAACCGCCCACGGCCACCACAGGTTCGCCGGGTAGCCGTGCCACTCGGAATTGATCGTCGAGGCGACCGTGAACCCGAGCTGGAGCAGCACGAGCGGTGAGATCAGCAGGCCGACGAGCACGTATCCCCAGGCCACGAGGAACCCGATGGACGGGTGCAGGCCGCGTGCGGCGTAGGTGGCCAGCGATCCCGCCGCGGGCATCTCGCGGGCCAGGACGCCGACGCAGGATGCGGACAGCAGGCACGCGATCAGGGCGAACAGCACGGACAGCGGGAGCGCCCCGCCGGCGTACGCCGCGCCGGCCGGGATCGACGCGGCGATCGCGGCGCCGGGTGCCATGTCGGTGATGCTCTGGAATAGCACTTCCCGCAACCCGATCGCGCCGCGCCGCAGGCCCGGCGCTTGCGCCGCCGTGGTCCCTGTGGTGCCGGGTCTCGTTGTCATCGCTGCTCCCGCAGTTCAGAGGGGGCCGATGCGGCGATGATCTCATAACGCGCGTGGCGGGTGGCCTCAGATGCTGTCGTTGCGGCTGAGGGACGCCGGGTCGAGTTCCTGCCTGGGGAGGTAGACCTCGCCGGTGACATCCGCGCCGAGCCGCACCTGGTCCCCGTCCACCAGCCGGACCTCGACGCCGGGAAGCATGCGGTCGTCGTTGACATAAGTGCCGTTCGTGGAGCCCTCATCCCGGATGGTGGCATGCCCGTAATCGTCGACCGTCACGGTGGCGTGCCGCCGCGAGACGTTATCGAAACGGGCGAACGCGGCTGCCACGAGGGACTGGGCCGGGTCCCGGCCGAGCAGCAGCGACGTTCCCGCGGGTACCTCGACATTCCCGGTCGGGAACGCGATCCTGAGCACCACGGGCGAGATATTGCGGCCCGTCCTCGGCAGCGGCTCCCGGCATTCGAGGCATACCAGATCGGCCGGGTCGGGGACCCACGCACCGCAGTTCGGGCAGACGGACTGGTCGTCGGTGCCGGAAATGTACTTCTGCGAGACCGTTGGGCTCGGCAGGTCGTCATCCGGCAACGCCGCCCGCGGCAGGTTAGCGCCGCACCGGAAGCAGATCAAGTCCTCCGGCTGCACCCTGACGGCGCAGTTGGGACAGGTCAAGATAGCCATTTCGTCCTCCGCGACGGCCAGGAGCGCCCTTCGTCGGTCGCTCTTGCTGATCTCACTCGGCCTGCCGACTGTGCACGCCCCGGGCCGGCAGCCAGAGCCAGGGCAGGGCAGGGCGCGAGCGAGACGTGCCAACTCAAACCTTACCGGAGCGGCTCCGCCGGCCCCAGCGGTGCGGCAGACTCCCGGAAATCGGCGAGGGCACCTCCAGAAGCGAGCGGGGAACAGCGCATGAGCGAGCTGGAGGGGCGCCGTGCCGCCTGGACTGAGGAGCGAGGTACGAGCGACGAGGGAAGGCGGCGCAGTGAAGGGGGATGGGAGGCGGGCGGGGCCCCGGAGGCGAGCGGGGAACACCGCATGGTTATTGTGAGGGAGCTGGACCTGACGGGCTGAGATCCGGCATCGCTGGCGCGGTGCGGCTGCGGACAAGGCGGCTCACCTCAGCGCGCGAGTGCACGAATTCGGGCAGCTCCTTGGTGC
>DASQVO010000377.1:0-16631 GCA_035640715.1 Streptosporangiaceae bacterium | reverse complement strand
AGAGCCTGGCCAGTGATGCCGCCGACGCGGAGATCGTCTTCGCCTGGGAACCGCGGCTCGGATGGCTGCGCGAATCATGGGGCTGGAGTAAGAACCTGCGCTGGATAGCGGCGTCAACGGTCGGCGTCGACTGGCTGCTTTCCCCCGAGCTGATCCACAGCGACGTGATTGTCACGAATTCGGCCGGCGTATTCGACGTCGCCATGGCCGAATACACGCTGGCCCTCGTCTCGGCGGCCTGCGCGGACCTGCACACGACAATACGCCTGCAAACCAAGCGTGAATGGCGGCATCGAGAGACGGCACGGCTCGCCGGAAGCCGGGCTCTTATCCTGGGGGCGGGCAGCATCGGCCGCACGATCAACAGGGTCCTGGGCCGCTCAGGCGTCATTCCCCAATGCGTTGGGCGCCATTCACGTCTTGACCCGGAACTCGGCCGGATCGCCTCTTTCACCGAGCTTCCCAGCCTGCTCCCGAGCGCTGATTTTGTTATTCTCGCGCTACCGTTGACGGCACATACGCGCGGCATATTCGGCGCGCCAGAAGTCGCACTGATGCGTCCCGGTTCCTGGCTTATTAACCTGGGCCGCGGGCCGCTCATAGACGAGCCTGCCTTGATCACCGCGCTCCAGAACGGCACCATTGGCGGCGCCGCCCTCGACGTCTTCACCGATGAGCCGCTCCCCGCGGAATCGCCGCTGTGGGACCTGCCCAACGTCATTGTCTCACCGCACATGTCCGGCGATTTCCGCGGCTGGGACAAAGCGCTGGTAGACCTCTTCCTGGCCCAGCTGCGCCGTTACTGCTCTGGCGAGCCGCTCATCAACGTCGTCGACAAGGACCTGGGCTTCATCGCGGGCAGCCAGAGTTAACGGAGGCCGGCCAGCAGGTCATCCTCGGGAAGCGGGGCGCCCGTGGAGTCGCTGGCGCGGATGAAGTGCTCGCGGCCAAAGGTGGCCTCGGCGATGTCCGGGGGGATCTTGCTGAACCAGGAATCCTGTATTTGGCTGGCGTGCGCGTACAGCGCGTCCCGTTTGCGGCTGAGCACCGGGCGGATATCGACCGTCGTGGTGATGCGCTGCTCGATGTCGGCCATCTGGCGGCGCATCTCGTCGGTCACTTCCATGTCGGGCACCTCGGCGCCCAGTTCCCGCAGCGCCGCCCAGAGCTTCTGCCAGTCGCTGCCCCGCATGGCCGACAGGTACAGCTTGGCCGGGATCCCCGTCTCCGCCACGGCGGCCTGGGCGGTGACGCTGGCGTGCACGTGGTCGGGGTGCTGGTAAGGGCCCTTGTCGTCATAGGTGATCACGACCTGCGGGCGGTACTGCTCGATGAGGCCGCTGATCCGCGCGGTCACCTCGGCGGCGGGGACATTGCAGAACGCCTCCGGCCGGTCCTTGTAGTCCCACTCGGCCATGCCGGAATCGTGGTAGCCGAGGGTCTCCAGGTCGGTGACCCCGAGGATCTTGCAGGACTGGCGCAGCTCGGCCAGCCTGAGCTGGGCCACCGCGTCCTCGTCGTGCCCGTCCTGGCCGGGCTTCACGCCGCCAGGAGCGTCACCGAACTCGCCGTTCGTACATGTGACGACGACCGTGCGAATGCCCTGGCCGGAATACATCGCGAGCACTCCGCCCGTGCTAGATGCCTCATCATCGGGATGCGCGTGTACTGCCATCAAGGTCAGCGTTTCTGCCATGCCCCAAGCCTGCCCGACAAACCAGCTCCGCGCGAGCCCGTCGGCTGTTCCCCCGCTGCACAGGGCGCATAAGGCAGCTATCCGCGGAGGCGGCCGAGCGCCCTGCGCGCGTTACGCTGCGCGGTTCTTGCCTCGCGGGCCCGGAGCTCCGCTTCGGCAAGGCGCTTGCGTGCCTCCGCGAGTTGCTGTTCCGCCTGCCGTAGGGCGGCGGCCCGCTCTCGTTCGGCTGCTTCCGCGTCCTCGGCGGCCTGCTCGGCGTCGGTCAGCGCCTGCTCGGCCGCAGCGATCGCCTGGCGCCGGCGCTCCCGCTCGGCCCTGGCCCGCTCACGCTCCGCTTCAGCTCGTGCCTGCTCCGCCTCAGCGCGCTCCCGCTCCGCCTCAGCTCGATCCGCCTCGGCCTTCTCCGCCTTCTTTGCCCTGGCCGTGCCGCCCGCCCCGGCCGGGGCTCCCTTGGCCGGCCTGGTGGGCACGGCGGCGTCCGGGACGGCGGCGTCCGGGACGAAGCCGAACCCGGCCCGCCCGACCGGCCGGAGCAGGGCTCCCGCCGCCAGTTCCGCCGCGACCTGCGGATCGGCCAGCGCAGCGTTCAGAGTGGCGGTCACCTCCTCCTGCAGCGCAGCCGGCGCGGAACGCTGGCCCAGCACCAACAGGGCCTGCCGCGTCAGCGCGCCGATCAGCTCCCGGCGAGCCCGCGACAGCTCACGGATCCTGGGGCCGTCCAGGGAGCTCCCCGCTGAGCGAAGGTCGGCCCCGAGCTCGGCAAGCCGCGACGGCACACCCGGGTCGGCGCGCACCAGCCGGTTGACGGCCCACGCCGAGCGGGTCGGCTTCCGCAGCCTGGAGATCTCCTTCGCGGCCGACGCGTCGCCGGCCGCGCGTGCGCTAGCCGCGAGGTCTGCGCGGCGCCGGGTGAACTCGGCCGGGTCGCGCGTGTACAGCTCGGCGGCCGCCTCACGCACCAGCTCACTATCGGCCACCTAGTCATCGTGCCCGGATCCGCCTGATTCAATGTGAGAAAACCAGAGCGTGACGGAAGAGGTACGGATGCCATAAGCCCGCATACGTCGCGGGTGCTTCCGCGAAGGAGCAGCGATGACCGCTGTCGATTCAAGCGCGAACGAATCCGGCCAGTCCGGCATCCGCATGGAAGAAGCCCCGGCACCGAAAGCAGCCGTGGCAGGGCCGCTGGCTGGCAACCCGTCCCTGGTGACCTCGCCCCGAGGTGAGATGGCCCAGGACCTGAGACCGCCGGCGGCGAAGTGGGCTCCAGGTGTGAGCTGGCATTATCTAACACATGACCGTTGTGAAGATTAACGCGATTACCGTCCCGGCCGACAGCGGAGACGAGCTTGCCCGCCGGTTCGCCGCCCGGGCCGGCGCCGTCGATAACCAGGAAGGCTTCGAGGGGTTCGAGCTCCTCAAGCCATCTGACGAGCGCACCACCTGGCTCGTCGTCACCCGGTGGCGGGACGAGGCATCATTCCAGGCGTGGCTGCACTCACCCGCCTTCGGGCACGGGCACCGTTCCGCAGCCGAACGAAGCGGTGGTGAACCCCAGCCCCCGGTCGGCACCAGCAGCGAACTGTGGTCGTACGAAATCGCGGGCGGCTCTAGCGGCTCTGGTAGGTGACGCACCGGGCATGCGGCAGGGCCGCCGCCCAGCCGCTATGCAAGGTGCGGGCGCCAGCTACCGCCTGACAACCGCGCCGAAGCGCCTGAACAGGTCCTCACCAGCGTGTGCGGCTGCGGCGGAGACGTGCGCAAGGCCGAGAAAGCCGTGGACCAGCCCGGGATGCGGCAGATACGTGACATCAGCGCCGGACGTGCGCATGAGCCCGGCGAGCATATTGCCTTCGTCGCGCAGCGGATCATGTTCAGCGGTGGCGATCAGCGTCGGCGGAAGCCCGCTCACATCGGAGTGCACGGGGCTGACGTCCGGATTCGCCCGGTCGCCCGGGTCAGGAATCCACTGCTCAACGAACCAGCGCAGGTCGTCGGCGTCCAGTCCCCAGCCATGACCCTCCTGCTCGGCACTCTGCTGCGAGAGCGTCATGTCCGCGTTCGGGTAGGCGAGCAGGAGCGACGACGCACCGGGCGGCTGGCCGCGCAGCCGGATCGCGGCCAGCACGGCGATCGCGCCGCCCGCGCTTTCGCCCGCCAGCGCGATCCCAGAAGCCGGGTCGCCCCCGAGTTCATCAAGGCGCTGCCCGGCCCAGGTGAACGCGTTCACGGCGTCCTCGATCGCGGCCGGTGCCGGATGCTCCGGGGCCCGGCGGTAATCCACGGCCAGCACGGCGACGCCGGCGGTCTTCGCGAGCCGGCGGCAGGTGCCGTCAGCGGAGTCCAGGTCACCCACGACGAAGCCGCCACCATGGAGAAAAATGGCTAGCGGGCGAGGTTCACGCGACGGGCGGTACAGGCGCAGCGGCACGCCCTCCCCCGTCCGCAGATCCTGGACCTGTGCCAGCTCGGGACCGCGCGGGCGGGAAGCTGCGCGCTGCCGGGCGGCCTCGCGCAGGCGCTGCGCGCCAACGGCCCGGTTCGGCGGGCCGTTCGACCGGCGAACCTGCGCTATCCACCGGGCCAGGCCCTCATCCGCGAGGCCGGATATGCCGTGGCTGACGTGCTGGCCTGAAGGCATGTGATCAATTCAACCAATAGTTCCGCGCAGGTCCGCTGGCCAGGGCGGCGGTCTTGGGCATACAACTAGTCTTCGCTCGAAGGGGTGGTAAAGGTGGAAACAGGGCGCCAGCCTCAGTGGCGGCCGCTGAAGCGGCATGAAAGCCATCTGGCGGAGGAAATGGTGGAGCGCGCGGCCGGGCTCGCCAAGGACTCCCACGCACGGACCAGGCACGCCGCCGTGCTGGTGAAGGAGGGCAGCATGATCGCCTGGGGCACCAACGGCGTGCCGTACCCGGGCGAGGACCACTGCTACTGCAAGTTCCCGCTGTTTGAGTCGCACGACAACTGCCGGACGCACGCGGAGCAGCGGGCGATCACTCTCGCACGCGAGGGTGATGGCTGGAAGATGCTGCAAGGCGCGAAACTCATCTACGTGCGGCTGTTGGCAGACGGCTCGGTCCGGCTGGAGGAGCCGCACTTCTGCGCCCGCTGCAGCCGCCTGGCATTGTCCCTGGGCGTCGCGGAGTGGATCTTCGCCCTCTCGGACGGGCTGGTCGGGTATTCCGCCGTGGATTATGACAGTGTCGCCCAGCTCCGGTGGTGAAGCGAATATCTTGCCTTCCCGCACCGGTACCTAGGCCACGTACGGGCGTTCCGGCCAATATGGCCACTCTTCGAACCAGCTGCAGCGGCCGTCGTCGCCGAACCGCAGGATCCACAGGTCGCGGTATTCCTGGCGGACTGGATCGCCGTAGCGGACCTCGGCACGCACCACCGCCGCGGGACCGTCGACCGCGATGATGTCGGTGGCGAGCGTGAACACCTCATCGGGTCCGTCGCGGTCCTCGTCCCACATGATCCGGATCGCGTCCAGGCCGGTGACGGGCTCCGCGTAGGGAGAATGAAGGTAGGTGGCGTCCTCGGTGAACAGCCCGCCCAGGGCCTCCGTGCCGGCGGCCCGCCACGCGGCTTCATAACCTGCCACCCACCGGCTCACCGCCACGCGATCAGTCACCCATCCTATGTTGGCGGCTGCGTCACCGTGGGGCCAGGACCGACGCGCCTGTTCTGGCGTCCGGCGGGACCCAGCGACCGCCGTCAGTCCGGCCGCAGGATCAGCCGGCCGACGGTGTGATCGGGCATGCGGGGCAACTCGCCGCGTTCCACGAGCGTATGGGCGAGCGCGGCGTCGGAGAAACCCATCACGCAGCCGACGCTCACCTCCAGGGGACGGACGGTGTACTGGTGGTTGATCCAGGCCGCGGCCGCGGCGAGTTCACCGGCGGTCATCGCGCTCATGATGAAGCCGAGCAACTGCAGTTCCCGCGTGTAGAACCGCCACTGGTCCATGTCGATCCGGCCTTTCCCCGCGATCAGCACGACGCGGCCACGGGGATTCATGAAGTCAGGCACGTCGCTCAGTCGCATGTGGCCGGTGGTGTCCACCAGGACATCGACGCCGTCACGCGCCAGCCCGCTGGCGGTGTTCCGCGCTACCCCGCGGGCGGCGCGCGGCGCCTGGTCGGCGTCGTCCACTATGACCATCCTGCTTGCGCCGAGCTCATCCAGCCGCCGCGCCATCGGCGCACCGTCGCCCGGCGTCCCGTGATTCCTTACGACGGCGATGACCTGCGCGCCCCACGCCGCCGCCACCTGGATCAAGCACATGCCCACCGCGCCGTTGGCGCCGACGACCGCGACGGTCTCACCGGCGCACAGCCGGGCCCGCCGGATCAGCACGCCGTACGCCGTGGCCCCGGGGTGGACGGCCGCGACGAAACGAACCGGGTCGGCACCCGGAGGGAGCCGGTACAGCCGGTCCTGCGGGACCGCCACGAGCTCAGCCGTGGCTCCAGGGCGGCCGCCGTAGCCGGCCGAGTTGGTCCATACCCGGTCCCCGGCACGCAGTTCGCTGACGTGCTCGCCGACCGCGGCGACGGTCCCGGCCAGGTCGCGTCCCACCGCAAGCGGGAACGTCACGGGCGTGCGCCACGCCCCCGAGCGGACGAACGTGTCCACCGTGTCGACCGCGACCGCCTCGGCCCGGACCAGCACCTCGCCAGGCCCGGGCACCGGGTCGGGAAGGTCACCGTAGCGGATGACCCCGGCGTCGCCGAAGTCCTCAATGTAGGCCGCCTTCACGGTTCCATCCTGCCGGGCGCCACCTAGGCCCGCGCCGGGACGGCCGATACCTTACGAAGGTGACTTCTGGACACAGGCCCGCGGATCAGGCTCCGCCGGTCAGCCCCGCGCCGCCAGCCGAGGACCTGGACGTGCCCGCCTTCTGGCAGGCACTGGGGCTTCCCGGGCTCGCCGACATCCACGTTCACTTCCTGCCGCCACGCATGCTCCGCCGGGTGTGGGCCTACTTTGACGAGGCCGGCCCGCTGGTCGGCGTCACGTGGCCGATCCGGTACAAGTGGACGGATGAGGAGCGGGTCGCGCACCTGCGGGCCATGGGCGTACGGACGTTCAGCGCGCTCGCGTATGCCCACCGCCCCGACATGGCCGAGGACCTGAACGACTGGACGCTTGCATTCGCGAAGGTCACGCGTGGCTGCATCCCGTCGGCGACGTTCTACCCCGAACCCGGGGTGCTCGGCTACGTCACCCGCGCCATCGACAGCGGGGCAGCCATCTTCAAGGTCCATCTTCAGGTCGGCGGCTTCCCGCCCGATGATCCGCAGCTCGACCCGGTGTGGGGCCTGCTGGCAGACGCGGGCCTGCCGGTCGTGATCCATGCCGGCCACGCGCCGGCCGGCACCGCCCACACCGGCCCGGAACCGTTCACTGCCCTGCTGTCCCGCCATCCCCAGCTGACCGCGATCGTCGCCCACATGGGCGCACCGGACTACGAAGCCTTCCTCGGCCTCGCCGAGGAGCACGAGCGCGTTTACATGGACACAACCATGGCGTTCACCGATTTCTTCGACAACATCGCCCCATTCCCGCGCAAGGCACTCCCCCGCCTGCGTGACCTCGGCCTGGGCGGCAAGATCCTGCTCGGCAGCGATTTCCCGAACATTCCCTACAACTACGCCCACCAGATCTCCGGGCTGGCCCGGCTGGGGCTCGGCAACGAGTGGCTGCGCGCCGTCTGCTGGGACAACCCCACCCGCCTCCTCGGCCCAGCCGCCCCGGCAACGAGCTAAGTCAGAGGCGCAGGCTGTCCCAGCCCCTGGATCTCTAGGTCGCGCGCATGCCAGCTACAAAGCTGCGATAACTTGACGGCGGCGGAAAAGAGTTGCCCGCCGCGCCCCGCTGACGGCAGGGCGGGATGTCGCAGTCGAGTGTCGGGCCGCCTGGAAGACTGGCCCCGCCCAGCCGGGACGCCCCGCCAGGCACCGAGCCCAGCCGAGGCGCCCAGCCCAGCTGAGACACCACCGCACCGGGCAGGCGGAGCCGAGCGGGTTGAGCACCCCGTCAACGGCGGGAAAGAGCAGTGGCCGTGCCATGGATCCTTGTGACAAGATCTAGACCCGCTGGGCTTAGGCGACCCTGACCGTCCAGTCGCCGACGCGGGCCACGACGTCAACCGTCCCGCCGAGTGCCTCGACGTACCCGCGGATGGCGTCCACCTCGGTTATCTTGCCGTGCTCGATCTGCGAGACGCGGGCCTGCGAGACGCCCATCATGGCGGCGATCTGCGCCTGGGTGAGGCCGGTGTTCTTGCGCAGCTGCGCGAGCTGGTAGCCGCGCTGCTCGGCCCTCAGCGCGGCGCGGCCGCGCTCGCGCTCAGCAACTCGCTCCGGGGCGTCCCGGTCCGGATTCAGCTCACGGGCCTGCCGCTTGGTGTCCTCCCAGCGGACCGCCTTCATTCTTCCTCCTCATCGGCTTCCCGCCGGTAAGCGGCGTACCGTTCCCCGGCAAGCGGGATCGCCTCGGCGTACCAGGCGTTCCAGCGCCCTGCCTTATCGCCTGCCACCAGCACTATCGCCTCCCGGTCCGGGTCGAACACGAACAGCAGGCGCACCTCGGCAGTTCCGGGAACCCGCGGCCGCAGTTCCTTGAGATTGTGGATCTTGCTGCTGTGGATGCGATCGACGAGCGGTCTCCCGAGCTGCGGACCGCAGTCTGCCAGCTCATCGAGCGCCTCCTCGACCTTGTCGGCTGTGGCCGGGGTCGTCCTTACACAGGGCCAGGAACCAGTCGTTGACCGGTTCCAGGAGCAGGATCTCCCAGCGCACCTCCTCATTATAACGATTCCTTATGTAGCTATCACCGGCCGGTCCAGGGTCCGGCACGGCGGACAAGTGCCGCCGCGCGGTCCGCCGATCCCTTCCGTCACGCTTAGCCATGAGGCAAGCACAGCACCAGCCACCGACATTCCTGCCCAGAGCGGGACGAGGTGGCCAGCAGCAACTCGCTACCCGCTACCCGCTACTTCACGGACGCGCTGCGGCTGTCCCATGCCGCAGGACACCGGCTGCTCGGCGGACGGATCCTGACGGCCATGAGCCACCAGGCCATCTACCTCGGCAACCGGCGCCAAGCCATCGACTTCGCCCAGGCCGCCCGCAACCTCTCCCGGCAGATCGCGACCCCCCGGATGATCGCCATGGAGACGGCCATGGAGGCGTGCGCGCACGCTGCCGCTGGCAACGCACAAGAATGCCACCACGCGCTCAGTGTCGGCGGTGACGCCCTAGCACAGATCGCTAAAGGACAGCCAGACCCGGATTGGCTCGACTTCGACGAGGGTGGCTACTGAGGCATGGAACCTGCACTCCAAGCATGTGTTTGGCGAAATCGCCGAGTTGGCTGCGGGGATCAAGGCGTTCAGGTCACCTGTCGCAAGCGACTTCCTAGACAAAGCCCGGGAACTCTTTACCGCGCGGGAGCCTGCCGTCAACGGAGGTCAGCCAGCTAGCCCGTGACCACCACCTGGAACGCCTCGGCCAGCCTGCCTTCCACCAGTCCGGCCGCAGGAGTGTTGCCTGCGATGCGCTCACGCAGCCGATCCGCGAGGATATCCGGATCTTTGATCTGGCTGCCATGCGCCCGGACAGCCGCCACCTTGCGGTCGAACGTGCTGGTGATGTCCACGTAATGGTTGATCTCCCGCTGCGGAGTGTTGAGCAGCCAGACCTCCCGCACCGTCCACGGCTCCAGCCCTTCATTGTCGCGGAGGTGGACAAGAGCAAACCTGTTGCTGGCATCAGGGTAGATCGCTTCCAGCGTGACGGCCCCAGTGGCGAGGTGATCTGGATGACAGCTACGGAACCGTAGCCAGTTCCACTCCGGGCTCCACGTCACTACTCGCTCAGGACGGATCTGCCGGATCACCCGCACGAGTTCCTCATGCAACTCACGGCGAACACCCCGCAGCCCCTCCTCGGGAAGACCCAAGAACCGCACGGACTTCACCCCTAGCAATTCGGCTGCACGCCGCTGCTCGGCCCGACGGATGCGGGGGATCTCCTCTCGCGGCACGCCGGGATCGAAGCCGCCCCCCTCACCATCGGTCAGCACGCAATACGACATCTCGATCCCCCGGTCAGTCCAGCCAGCAACCGTGCCTCCCAGCCAGAACTCGGCGTCGTCGGGGTGCGCAACAACAACCAGCACCCGCCCTACCTCGCCGTCAGGTATGACCGGCACCGTCAACCTCACACCTTGGCTCTGGGCTGATTCAGTCCCCGCACTCCTCTCCATCCCTCCGTCGCCGGGTTCACCTACCGCACAGTGTCCGCTTCATTATCAGCGTCACTGCCGAATTCCCTATCCGGCGCAAACGGACAGGGAACTGGATAGCCGTTGAGTCCCGGAGCCGCAGGTCACAGCGACAAGTGACCTCACTCGCCTGTTCCCGACTGGCCTCAACAGGCCAAAGGCAGGGCCAGGAAGATGGTCCCGAGCCAGACGTGACCGATCTCGTCCGCACCCAGCTCTCGGGCGGGCTGCCGCTACGAACCCAGTGACAGGGCGGCGAGCGCGGCGTTGACGATGGAGCCCGGCAGCAGGTCGTTCAACTCGATGTGCTGGCGCCGGGGACAACGCGGTCGAGTGACTGGCGGTTGAAGTCGACCACCCACATGACGTTGCCGAGGCCATGGGTCACGGGGTCGAAGACGGCTTCCCAGACGTTTCCTTCGTCAAGCTCGGCGTCCCCGAGCAGCGCGATGAAGCGGGAGCGCGGCCCGTCACCGAAGTGGGCGTCGACGTACCGGCGGGCCACGGCGGCGAACAGCGGCGCGACCGCGCCGAGTCCCACCGAGCTGGTCGAGAAGTCGACATTGTCCGTGTCCTTGGTCCGCGACGGGTACGCCTGGAGCCCGCCGCGGGCGCGCAGCCTCGTCAGGTACTGCCGGTCAAGGTTACCGAGCAGGTACTGGATCGCGTGGAGCCTGATCAGCCACGGTCACCCCACAGGTCCGTCATCCGCTGGCGCTGCCTCCTGCGGCCTGCCCACGTGCACTGCGGACCGCTCCCCCGCTGCCTCTTGCCCGCCAGCCGCGCAGCGACCAGGCGGACAACCCCGACCGGATCGAGGCGAAGCTCAGCATGGAGCCGATCGAGAACGCCGACGCGAGGGAGCCGAGAGAAGCGAAGGAGCCGATGGAGGCGAACGAGCCCGCCGAACCGATCGACAAGATCGAGCCAACCGAGCCAACCGACAAAATCGATCCCGAAGAGCCGATCGACAAGATCGAGCCGTTCGATCCGATGCTCAGGACCGAGCCGCCATCAGGGCGCGATGAGCTGACGCCTTTGCGCATAACTGCATTCTGGCAGGCGCCAGCAGCCGCACAAGATCCGCACCGCATCAGCCGGCTCGGGGGTGCCACACGAGATCCGTCCCGTATCGGCTGGCTCCAGCCTGCTGTCAGCTCACAACTGGTCCGCCGTCGGCCACCAGCCCCTTCGACAGGGTGAGCTTGTCCACCTTGCCGCTGCTCAGCCGGGGCAACTGCGCGACGACCCGGAAGTGCCTGGGGACCTTGTAGGCAGCGAGCCGGGTCCGGCAGTATCCGGCAAGCTCGTTTACCGGCTGCTCACGTCCGGGGCTGAACACGATGAAAGCGAGCCCGGTCTCTCCCCACTGCTCATCGGGAATCCCGATCACCGCCGCCTCGGCGACGGCCTCATGGGCGATGAGCACCTCCTCGACCTCTGCCGGGTAGACGTTCTCGCCGCCGGAAATGTACATCTCCTTCAGGCGGCCGCGGATCCAGTAGAAGCCGTCGGCATCCCGTTCCGCCACGTCGCCGGTGGCGAGCCAGCCATCCCGGAGGGCCGCTGCGGTGGCCGTTGGGTTCCGCCAGTAGCCGCTGAACACATTCGGCCCGGCAACGACCAGCTCACCGGTGCCTGGGCCGTGAAGCAGCCCGGCACCGGCCAGGTCACGCAGGGCCACCTGCACGTGGAGGTAAGGCCGCCCCGCCGACCCCGCCTTCCGCCGTGCATCCTCCGGCGGGACGCAGAGCACGTTGGGCGCTGCCTCGGTGAGGCCGTACCCCTGCATCACGGTGACGCCGCGGGCCTGCCATTTCTCGATGAGCGAGAGCGGCATCGGAGCCCCGCCGACGATCACCTGGCGCAGGCTCGAGAGGTCCGCCCCGGCAAATCCCGGATGGTTCGCAAGCATCAGGTAGTTCGTCGGCACTCCCATCATCGTGGTGACCCGCTTGGCGGCGATGAGCCGCAGGACCCGCTCCGCGTCGAAGCCCTGCTCCAGCACCACCTGGGCCCCCTTCCACCAGGCGAGCAGCGGCTGGACGTTCCACCCGCCCACATGGCACTGGGGCAGCACCTGGAGCACCACGTCGCCGCCGGACATTTCCGCCGTCCGGTCCAGGCTCAGGTTGGTCCAGAAGCAGTTGGCGTGCGTGAGCACCGCGCCTTTCGGCCTGCCGGTCGTGCCTGAGGTGTAGAGCATGAGCAGCGGGTCGTCTCCGGACGGGCCCGTCCCGGCGTCCGCCGCGAGGTAGGCCGCGTGCGGCGAATGCTGATCTGCTGCCCGTGGCGATCCCGCGCCGGGCCCGTCAGCCACGCTGGCCAGTGGCACGATGCCGAGCGGAATGTCAGCCTGCCGGCAGGCCGCCGCGGCGAGTTCCCGCATCGCCTGCTCGGCCAGCAGTACCGCTGGCTGTGCATCGTTGAGCTGGTAGGCCAGTTCGGCGGCGGTGAGGCGGAAGCTGAGCGGCACCATGATCAGCCCGCTCATTGCGCAGGCGAAGAACACCTCCACCTGCTCGGGGCAGTTCCGCGCCAGCGTCGCGACCCGGTCGCCGGCCTGCAGGCCCGCTGCCGCGAACGCCGCTGCGCGCCCGGCCGCCACAGCGGCCAGTTCCCGGTAGCTGATCCGCCGGTCCTCAAAGTCGATCGCGACGCGGTCGGGGGTGAGCGCGGCGCGGGCAAGCAGCCAGCCGCCGATAGCGTAATCCGATGACTTCATGGCGCAGCGCTCCCCCACTGCACGGCGGTCGCTGCCCAGGTGTAGCCGGTGCCGGCGGCCAGCAGCAGCACCACGTCGCCGTCATGCAGCCGGCCTGCCCTGGCCAGCCGGTCCAGCCCGAGCAGATTGTCGGCTCCGCTCAGGTGGCCGGCGTCCTCGAGGTAGATGGCCTGGCTCTCGCCGACTCCGAGCGCGCCGAGCAGCGCGTGCTGCATGGACCGCTTGACGTGGATCGGGCAGACAAAGTCAACATCGCTGAGGGTGAGGCCCGACCGCTTGACCGCGGTCGCGGCAACCTGCATGAAGTTGTTCAAGCTCACCTCCGACAGGCGGCGCCGCATGGTGTCGAGATCGTCCACGTCAAGGAAATGCTGGCGCCCGGCGACCGTCTCCGCGGATGCGGGCGCAACTGACCCGCCAGCCGGGACTTTGACGTGGTGGCTGAATGAGCCATCAGTCAGCATCGATGTCTCCAGAACCCGGTTGGCATGATGACCGCGGGCGAGCAGTGCGGCGACCCCGCCGTCGCCGAAGTTGAACATAAACCGTGAGCGGTGATTTGAATAGTCGAGCAGGCGGGATTCACAGCTGGCGCCGACCAGGAGCACGTTGCGGACGTGCGGGTCCGACACCGCCAGCGACTTGGCTACCCGCAGCGCCACCGGGGATCCGCACGAGGTGTAGTCAAGCTCGAGGGCGAAGGCGCGGCTGCAGCCGAGCTCATGGGCGATCCGGGGCGCCGCCTGCCAGACCGGGAAGTTCTTCCAGGTCGAGCCGAAATAGACCACGGCGTCGATGTCGGCCGGATCCGCGCCCACCTCGGCAAGCAGCCGACGGGCTGCCGCGCCTGCGAGGTCGGTCACGTGCTCGTCGGCCGCAGCGACATGCTTGCCGAGCAGCCCGAAGCGCTCGACGAGCACGGCCTCCGGAATGCCGCTCGCCTCGGCGATCTCGGCCGCGCTCATCCAGCGGTCGGGCAGGCAGGAGGCGGTACCGACGATGCCGACGTCGCTGACATTCCCGGCATCAGCCATGGTCACCTCTGTCAGCGGCCGGAGCCGGAAGACCCAGGGCTCTCGCGACGAACGACATGGTCTCGCGAAATACCTCCGGGGGTACTTCTTTCGTGTCTCCCCACAGGATCCAGCGCATGCCGACCATCTCCCCGACGGCCATCAGCGCCCAGGCGGTGACGACCGGATCCTCGATGGCGATTTCGCCCCGGTCCATGGCGCGGCGCAGCCCTGTTATGTAGCCCTCGGCCAGTCGCTCATAGTGCAGGCGGAGCATCCTCGGCGAGACGAATTCGGCTTGGCGGATGATCCGGTAGAGGGCGGGATGCTCCGCGGTGAACCGGAAGAACGCCTCGAATCCCAGGCGTTCCACCTCGAGCCTGGTGTTTCCCTTGGTCGAGGCCAATGCCATGGCGTGGCGGAGCCTGCGATTGAGATCGGTGACCAGCTCATCGAAAATTGCCTGTTTCCCGGAGAAATACAGGTAAAAGGTACCCTGGGCCACCTCGGCCGCCTCAGTTATCTTCACGATCGACGCGTCGTGATAGCCGAGCTCGGCGAAGACTTCCTCGGCCGCCTCCAGCAGGCGGCGGCGGGTCCGCTCCCCCTTCGTCCCGGGTTTCCGGCCTCCTGCCTCGGCGGGCTCGGGCGGTGCGTCAGCTGCCAATGTGTTTTCCCCCCCGGAATCTGCCTGCGATGCCTGCCCGGGCACGGCCAGCCAGCCCGGCGATGCCGCCGGGTGCGAACAGTATGAAGAGGATGAAGATGGCCCCGAGCAGGAAATCGGGCTGTGACAGCGGCACTCGCAGGGGCGCAGCCAGCGAGGTGAACGAAGGCTCCGCCGCGATTTTAAGCAGGTACTGCTGCAGGTACACATAGACCATAGCGCCGACCACCGCGCCCCACCGGGTGCCGGCGCCGCCGAGTACGACCATGACCAGGATGGAGACGGTCACCGTGGTCGAGGCAACCGAGCTGGGTGCCGCCGTGCCCACGAGGAGCAGGTAGACCACACCGCCGGCGGTGGCGATGAGGGAAGAGAGCACGAACGAAGCCAGCTTGAAACGGAACGGCCGCAGGCCGAGCACCTCGACACGCTGTTCGCTCTCGCGGATGGCAAGCCACACCCGCCCGGCCACCGACTCGGTGGTGAGCCATACCACGGCGTAGGCAACGACGAGGAAGGCGAGCGCCAGCCAGTAGAGATTGCGGGTGCTGACCACGCCGACAAGCTGTGCGGGAAGCCGGACGGTCGACATCACCAGCCCGCTGTCGCCGCCGGTCAGGCCGTGCGGATTGTCCGCGATCAGGTAGTAGGCCGCCTGCGCGAACGCAAGGGTGACCATTGCGAAGGCGATTCCGCGGACGCGCAGGCTGATCGCCCCGAGGACGACCGCCAGGACGAACCCGGCGGCCATGGTGAGCGCGACCGCCGGCAGCAGGGCCCAGTGCCACACCGACAGGGCGATGTCTGTGAGGTAGACGCCAACGGCGAAATAGAGAACCTGCCCGAACGACAGCATGCCGGTGAAGCCGAACAGCAGGTCGAAGCCGAGCGCGACGCCCGCGAATATAAAGCACAAGCCGAGCACTTCGAGGGTCCCGGCAGAGTTCACGACGTCGACCGATCCTGGCAGCACCCAGGGAATCTGGAAGCTCGCCAGGGGAAGGAGGCCGAATATCACGAGCGCCACGGCGAGCACCGTCACACCGGTCCGGGTGCGCCGCGTTCCCGCCGGGGCAGCCGGATCCCGGCTCGTCAGCCGGGAGAGGCGGCGCGCAACGGCACCGCCGCCTGGCGTTGTCCGGGCGGAAGGGCTGCCGCGGCGCCCGAGCACGCGCGTCATGCCGTGCTCCCGAGCAGCCCGCGGGGCCGCACAAGCAGCACGACCGCAAGGACCAGGACGACCGACATATTGCCGAGCTGGCCCAGGCCGCTTCCGCTGCCTGCATAGAAGCTCACGTACGTCTGGACAAGGCCGACCAGCAGGGCGGCGACCGCCGAGCCGGCCAGCGAGCCCAGGCCGCCGATCACCACCACGATGAAGGCGAAGATCAGCAGCTGATCGCCCTGGGTGGGATCGACCAGCGCTCCGCTGAAAACCACCGCGTTGAGCAGGCCTGCCAGGCCCGCTGCGGCACCGCCGATCGTGAACACCACGGTGAAGGCCCTGCCGACGTTGATGCCGAGCGCCCGCACCATTTCCCGGTTCTGCGCCCCGGCCCGGATGATGATGCCATAGCGGGTCCGGCGGAGAAACCAGGTGAGCGCGCCGAGCAGCACAATTCCCGTCCCGATCGCCACAATGTCACCATTCGGGATCCGCTCGCTCCCGAACCGGGTCACCTGGGTGAGCCAGGACGGCACCGCGATCGAACGGGAGTTGCTCCCGAACGCCCCGAGCAGCAGACCCAGCAATGCCAGGTCGAGCCCGATCGTGACCAGGATCTGGCTGACCGGCCGTCCGTAAAGCGGCCGGATGAGCAGCAGCTCGGTGACAGCGGCGGCCGCGGCGCCGCCGAGCGCAGCGGCACATGCGGTCACCAGGAAGCGCACTGCCGCGTTTGGCAGCGCGGCCGGCAGGTGCGCCGCCACCGCCCATCCCGCGTAGGCGCCCAGGGTGAGGAAGACCCCGTGGGCGAAGTTCAGCACGTCCATCAGGCCGTAGATGAGGGACAGGCCGGAAGCGATGAGGAAGTAGACGGCGCCAAGGGCGACGCCGCTGACCGTGATGGCGATGAATGTGCTCATGCCGCTCCAGAGACGCCGAGCAGGCGCCGCACCAGGCTCTCGTCGCCGAGCTCGCTGACGTGGCCGGCGTGGACCACCTGGCCCCGGTCCAGGACGATGACCTGGCTGGCCAGCCTGCGCACGACATGCACGTTCTGCTCGACCATCAGG
>DASQVO010000376.1:0-12016 GCA_035640715.1 Streptosporangiaceae bacterium | reverse complement strand
GACGCTGTACTGCCCGGTCGCCGGGTTGGTCCAGACGGGACCGCCGGGCCGGCCGGTGATGTCGATCCTGGTGTAGAGCGGGTAACCGTGGCCGGAGCCGTCGGTCACGGTGCCGGTCACGTGCACCGTGGGCGACGGCGTGAGCGCCACGTTCTCCGTGGTGGTACCACCATTGGTGACCTGGACGCCGGTGACCGTCTTGGTCCCGTACCCGAAGGCCGAGTCGGTCAGGTCGTAGCTGCCGGTCGGCAGGGTCAGGTCGTAGTGGCCCTGGCTGTCGGTGGTGGTCGTGGTGGTTGAGGTGGCGACGGTGGCGCCGGCGATGGGCTGGCCGGTGCTGGCGTCGGTCACCGTGCCCGCGATGTCCCCGTGCGGGCCCGCGGTGCAGCTCGGGAACTTGAACGAACCGATCCTGGTGTGCCAGGACGAGTCGCTCGTCGAAGGCAGGTACTCGCTGGTGTACCAGAACGTGCAGCCGTCGGTTGGGTCGACCTGCATGGCACTGTAGTCACCCCAGCGCGAATAGCCGCTCGTCTGCGAGCCGCCCCCGGCCACCAACGTGGTCTCGCCCTGGGCGAGCTGCCCTGCCGGATCGCCCACCAGCCGCCCGGTTACCCGGATCGACGGGTAGGTGCTCGAGCTGGACACCGAGTAGCCCACGGCGATGTCGCCGGAGGCGTCGATGTTCGCGCTGGCCATCCAGCGGTTGCCGGAGTCCGGCGCGTAGGTGCCCTGCTGGCCCAGAGACCAGCCGGACCCGGTGTTGGTCAGCTCGTACCAGCGCACGCCTGCCTGCGGCGCGGACGAGGTGCCGACGTTCACCGTCTGGTTGAGCACCAGCGCCTGACTGCTGCCCAGGTTCCGGTAGGCGGCCTGGTACATCAGCCGGTCGGAGAGGGCGTCCAGCCCCACCGAGGTGCCCGGCTGAGGGATGCAACTGCGGCCGTAGTTGCACAGGTTGGAGTTGAAGGTCGCGACCGGGAACGTCTGGCTTGGCGCCCCGTTGTTCCCGAACGTCGAGTTGGCGGGGTTGGCCCAGTCGACGTGGAAGTTCCACATGTCGATCTCGTCGCTGGAGCAGGGCCCGCCGTTGGCGGCGTCACAGGACATGAAGAAGGGATTGGGGGATCCCGATGGCGGGTTGAACCCGAGCGCCTGACCTGCGGCGTTGCTTGGCAGCAGGCTGGCGTACTGCGGGCCGATGGTGAAGGAGACCTCCTGGGCCTGCTGCCCGGCCAGCATGGCGGCGCGGTTGAAGGCGACCGCGGTCACGCCAGAGAAGCTGGACGCGTTGAGAAAGTCGTTCGCGCTCATGTAGTAGGCGTCGTTCCAGACACCGAACTTCGGGTAGTCGTTCAGCGTGTTGGAGCTGAACAGGTAGTCGTAGCGGTACCAGGCCCCCGTTGGGTCACCGGTCTGGGAGACCGCGATGCACTCGTGGTAGCCCTGGCTGCCGCCCGGGTAGGCGAGCTGGCTCATGAACCAGCGGTTCGCGGCCTCGTCGTAGATGGTTACCGGGTCACCGCCGTTGAAGGTCTCGCAGGGACCGCCGAATCCCTGCCACAGGGTGGTGTTCGGCACTGGTCCGTACTGCAGGTTGCCCTGCTTGTCGTAGACGGCGAAGCTCAGGTTGATCATCTGCACGTAGTTGCTGGGGCCGACGGCGCCCTGGGTGTCCGGCGGGAGCACCCCGTTGACGTTGCCGACGCCTTCGAAGTTCTGCTGGAAGCTCGGCATGGTGTTGGTCGTCACATTGGCCTGCGACTGCACGTTCGCGGTCTTGACCTGCTTGGCGCTGATCGAATGCGGTGGACTGTGCAACGGGATGGTTCTGGTCTTGTTCGTGCTCGGGTTCTTGGCTGGTTTGAGGGTGCTCAGCCGTGGTGAGAGGTCGTGTTTGACGGCGCTGTGCACCTGCGGCACCAGGGCCGGGGCCTGCGGCGCTGCCGGCTTGGCTGTTGTCTGCGCCGCGGCGCTCGCCGCGGTGGCGGCCGGCGCGGCGGCTGCCAGCGATCCGGCCAGGAGGGCGAATGCCGCACTGACGAGGAGGAACCAGGTCATGACTTTCCCGCGGAACCGCAGTCTGCGCACCTGCGGCCACCTCACTTTCAACATGGCTGCCGGTGGGCTGCCTGGGGACAAACCATGATCTAGACGATGAATGGTGATACATGTTCGAACAAGGCATAAAGATGGGCGGCTACCCGCCAATGTCATGATTCGGACACACCTCGCTCGCCCGGGATGGTCACGGGGTCCGTCGGCTGACGGCCAGCAGACAGCGGGAATGGTCACAGGGGCCGTCGGCTGACGGCCAGCAGACAGCAGAGCGCGGGTGGCGCGGACGCGATCAGGCCCACCCGAGCCGGGCAGCCTTCCAGGCCAGCTGCATGCGGCTGCGGACGTTCGCCGCCCGCATCATCGCCTGGACCTTCCGTTCCACGGTGCGGACGCTCACCCGGAAGTGGGCGGCGATCGCCTCGTCTGTCAGGCCCGACAGCAGCAGCGACAGCAGGCGGCGATCCTCGGCGGACAGGCCGCCCGGTTCCCCGGCGCCCGGAGCGCTGTCGTCGGCCATGTGCAGCGGCACGGCGGCGGACCAGACATAGTTGAACAGTGCCAGGAACGCGTCGAGGAAGGCACCGCCATAGATCACCACGCCGATGGGGGTGCTGTCATGCTGTGGCCCCAGCGGCAGCAGGGCCAGCGACCGGTCGGCTGCCAGCATCTTGACCGGCAGCTTGGTGTGGACCCGGACCTCATCCAGTGGACGGATCTCGCTCCGGATGGCATCCAGCGAGCCCACGCCGCCGATCGCCTCGGTATCAAAGATGGTGCGCCCGCGGACACCATCGCCGGGCGGGGCCTGTTCGTCCAGCTGTATGGCCACGATCGGAGGCTTGACCATGTTCACGACCTCGTCGCGAGCCGAATGCAGGATGTGCAGCGCCATCTGGCGCAGCGCGTCAGCTCCCCGCACGACCTCGAAGACTCCAGGGCCATGCAGCGGCAGAAGCTGTGCGCGGTACCGCGCCATGGTCCGGTCGAGTATCTCCTGGGCGCTGCGCAGCTCGCGCAGGTGCCCGGCGATCATCGTCTCCACCATGGCCGGCGCGGCTGCCGTCAGACGCGTCCGGTCCCCTATCCAGGAGACCAGACAACGCTTTTCGAGCCCGCACAACGCCATCGCCACCTGGTCGGAGGGCAGGCCGGTGGCGGCACTGATCTCCTCATCGGTCGCCGACAGCGTGGTGACCAGGTAGCAGTAGACACGATCCTCGGCATCTGTCGCCCCGAGGGGCGTCAAAATGCCACTCTCCCGAAACCAGCCGCTCATGTCACCTCAGAAGCTGTGTCCGGCGAATCCGGGCCCCTGTGGTAAAGCATGAGCCGCCCTGAATGGAAGGTCAAGATCGAACGAGTGTGACATTGTTCAATTAGCCGCATGCAGATGTTGTTTTCCGGCAGAAAGCTTCGGCGTTACGGATTCATTTCGCATGGCAGCTGCGGGGCCGTACGGTCCGCCTTCGATGCCCGCGGGGTGGGTCAGGTGAGACCCCCCGCGTGCTCCAGCGGCAAGGACGACTGCCCATGTTTTTGTTCGCATGGGATCAAGGTGGGTAGTAAGCGGGTGCTTCACCGGGTTACCGGGCCATTGCCCGGAAATCTTTCCGGACGAGAGGGAGCCATGGCAGGACGCGCAACACGTGCGGGAACGACGGCTGAGGAGCAGCCGGCAGTTCCGGCCCAGCCGGATGGCGAGGAGCCGGATGAGCGGCTGCGCGCGCTGGACGTTGAAGAGACCTTCGAGCGCACCGTGGCCGAGGGCAGGCGGCGGCTGTCCCGGCCGTGGTCACCGCTGGTGGCCACCGGCCTCGTCGGCGGCACCGATGTCGCCACCGGCGTGCTTGCGTACTTGCTGGTGCTGCGGGCAATCGGGCCCAGCCCCGTCGGCCACCTGGCGGCCGGCCTGGCATTTTCGGTCGGTTTCATCGCGCTGACGCTGGCGCGCAGTGAGCTGTTCACCGAAAACTTCCTGGTGCCCGTGATCACCGTGGTGGTCCGCCAGGCGACTCTGGGCAGCCTGCTCCGGCTGTGGCTGGTCACGCTGCTGGCGAATCTGGCGTCCGGCTGGATCATCACCGCCCTGATCATGGCGGGATCCCCGCAGCTAAGGCACACGGCGATCGAGGCGGGTGCGGTGTATGTGGACTACGGCATCGGCTGGCGCTCGTTCGCGCTGGCCCTGCTGGCGGGCGCGATCATCACGTTGATGACCTGGATGCAGCACGGATTCGCGTCCTACGGGGTGAAGCTCGTCAGCGCCGTGATGACCGGGTTCCTGCTTGGTGCGGGCAGCCTCACCCACGCGATCGTGGGCTCCCTGCTGATCTTCTCGGGGCTTCACACCGGCGCGTCGCCATACGGATACCTCGCCTGGGTGCAGACGGCCGGATGGGCCGCCCTCGGCAACCTCATCGGCGGCGTTGGCCTGGTCACGGTGCTGCGTCTTCTCCAGGTGCCGCACCGGGTGCAGCAGCAGCGGGCAGCGCCCGCCCCCGAGGTCACCGTCCGCAACTGGGGCAGCAAGGGCCGCGAATAACGCTCACTGTCCTGGATGGAAGACCCCTTATCTTGACCAGCGTGAAGGATCGCGATTGAACAGCTTCTTCGCCCAGAGGTAGGCGAACAGTGCGATACCCGCGCACCAGGCGATAGCGATGATCGCGTTGTGGCCGATCGGGGTGCCCATCAGCAGTCCCCGCAGCGTTTCGGTGGCGGGAGTGAAGGGCTGATACTGGGCGAACCAGCGCAGTCCGGCCGGCATCGAGTGCGTGGGGACGAAGCTGCTGCCGAGGAACGGCAGCAGGACCAGGAACATGGGGGAGTTGCTGGCGGTCTCGACGCTCTTACTGACCAGGCCGAGCGCGACCGACAGCCAGGTGAGCGCGAAGGTGATCATCGCCAGGACGCCGATGGCCGCCATCCATGCGAGCGGGCCTGCGGTGGGCCGGAACCCGGTGAGCAGCGCGACGCCGATGACGACGGCGATGCTGAGCATGGCCTGGATCATGCTGCCGAGGACATGGCCGGTCAGCACCGAGGCACGGGAGATGGCCATGGTGCGGAACCGGGCGACGATGCCCTCGGTCATGTCCATGGCGACCGACACCGCCGTCCCCTGCACGACGGCCGCCACGGTCATCAGGATGATCCCGGGAGCGACGTAGTTGGCGTAGGCGGCGCGGCCACCCGAGGCGGCACCGAGCCCGGCGCCCAGCGTGCCGCCGAAGACGTAGACGAATAGCAGCAGGAAGATGATCGGCATGCCGACCAGCATCAGCGTCATGGACGGATAGCGCAGCATGTGCCGGAGGCTGCGGCGCAGCATCGTCGCCGAATCGCTGGCGGCATAGGAGAGCGTGCTCATCGGAGCATCTCCTTCTCTTGGCCGGGCTTGCCGGTGAGGGCGAGGAACACGTCGTCGAGATCTGGGGTGTGCAGCGACAGTCCTTCGACGTCGATCTTCTCGGCGTCGAGCTGGTCGAGCAGGGCCCGCAGCGCCGGGACGCTGCCGTCGCTGGGCACCTGCAAGGTGAGCGTTTCGTCATCGCGCGATGCCGGGCCGATGATCTGGGCGGCCGATTCCAGTTCGTGCGGGCCTGCGAACCGCAGCCGGATGTGCCCGCCGGGGATTAGGCGCTTGAGTTCCTCGGCGGTGCCCTCGGCGACGAGCCTGCCATGGTCGAGCACCGCGATCCGGTCGGCGAGCTGATCGGCCTCGTCCAGATACTGCGTGGTCAGGAAGATCGTGACTCCGGTGGCGACGAGATCGCGGATGATCTGCCACATGGTGCGGCGGCTGCGCGGGTCGAGCCCGGTGGTCGGCTCGTCGAGGAAGATCAGGCGGGGGTTACCGACCAGGGTCATCGCGAGGTCGAGCCGGCGCCGCATGCCGCCGGAGTAGACGGCGGCCTTCTTCCTGGCCGCCTCGGCCAGGTCGAAGCGCTCGAGCAGTCCGGCGGCGCGCCGCCGGCCCTCGGCCCGGCCCAGATGGTGCAGGTCCGCCATCAGCAGCAGGTTCTCCTCGCCGGTGAGAAGGTTGTCCACGGCCGAGAACTGGCCGGTGACGCCGATCGCGGCGCGGACCGCATCGGGGTTTTTTGCCAGGTCGTGGCCGGCGACCTGGATCTCGCCGCCGTCGGCGGCGATCAGGGTGGACAGGATCTGCACCATGGTGGTCTTGCCGGCGCCGTTGGGGCCGAGCAGCGAGAAGACCGTTCCCTCGGCGACCTCCAGGTCGACGCCGTCGAGCACCATCTTGCTGCCGTAGGACTTGCGCAGCCCAGTGGCTGCGATCGCCGGTGCGGGTGGCGAGCTGGCCATGTTTCCTCTCTTGCCGTAGATGGAATTCATCTGGGTGGTCAGGGGCGACGGATCACGATGTCGCCGAACCGGGTGCGGGCACGCACCTCGGCGGTCTCCTCGGCCTGCCCGGGGCGGTCGATGGCATCCAGATCACTGCGCACGCTGCCCTGCTGTGAGCTGACATCCAGCCAGGCGGCGGTGCCCTCCCTGACCCCGAGCTCCAGGTCGCCGAAGGCGGTCTCGAGCACCACCGAGCCGCGCACCACTTCGCCGATCCGGACACTGCCGAACGCGGTCTTGGCGCTCACGGCGGCTAGGGCACGATCGACGGTGATGCCACCGTTCGCCGTGTTCAGCTGCACGTCGCCGGTCACCTCGCCGACGGTGATGTCGCCATTGGAGGTCTTGATCACCGCCGTGCCGTCGATCGCGCCGATCCAGATCTTGCCGGACGAGGTGGCCACGTCGGTGTGCCCGTCCGACCGGCCGACCGAGACGTCGCCCGCGGCGGTGCGCAGCTTCAGCCGGCCAGTCTGGTCGAGCCGGATGGAGCCGGCCGCGATGTCGAACGTGGACTCGCCGATACGGCCCTCGCTGCGGACGTCTCCCCAGGCCTTGGCGTCAACGCGTGAGCCGCTCGGCAGCTCGATCGTCAGGTCGATCGACGCAGTCCGGCCGAAGAGCGAGCGGATCTTGTTCTTTGGTGCCCTGACCAGCAGCTGGCCGTTGGCGTATTCGACCTGGGTCTGCCCGGCAGCCTGGATGTCGGCATCCTCGGACTCGTCGGTCGGCCGTACCTCGACGACCGTGTCGGCGCGGTCGCTCGCGTGGATCCGGACATGACCGCCCGCGACGTCGATGATGGCGGCGATCGGTTCGGGGGTGTCGAACGTTGGCATGGCGATGCCCTCCTGATGGCACTGACAGATGTCCCGGCCCGGGACGGATGGCGGATGGCGATGGCGGATGGCAAATTGTGGTGCCGGCTGGGTGCCGCTAGCGCACCCAGCCGGTGTAGCGCCGCCCCAGGTGCTGGCCTCCGCCCTGGCTGGGGCGGGGATCCCGGCCGTCCGGTTCGAGGGCTGCGGACACGGCACGGACCAGCCAGGCGTTGACCGACAGCCCCATCCGGCTGGCCGCCTCGTCGATACGCGGTTTGAGATATTCGGGGAGCCGCAGTGTGATCCGTGAGGTACCGCCACCGTCGTCGGCCTCCGGCGGGGCCGGGGGAGCGGGCGGCCGGACACCCATCGCGACCTCGACCGCGCCGGCCAGTGCGGTTCTCAAGCTGGTCTGAGGCGCCTGCGACGGCCGGTCGGCAGGGGGTGCGGTCACGACGAAGTCGGGGTCGCGCCCGCGCAGGCGCACCTCGACGGAACCCGGCGCAAGGTCACGGGTGATCTCGTCCGCCGCGGCCGACAGCGCCTCCAGGAGGGTGAGCCGGGCGGCTGACTCCAGCGGTCCGGTGAGCCGCTCGGCAAGCGCGCGGGCGTCTTCGCCGCCAGCCTCGGCGGCGATCGCGAGCTCGCGGCGGAGGTTGTCGACGTATGACGTGAGATCTATGACGTCATTGTGACGTCATAATGATGTCAAAGTCAACCGTGCATGCGGTTGCGGTCTACATGGGTGAAAAAATCGCAGGTAAGCGCAGCGGTGGTAGTGAGCGCGGTCAGTAGCACGGATACGGCAACGAACGTACGGCGTGATGACTCTGACGTCATTCTGACGTCAGAGTCAACCTAAATAGGTCCGTCTGCCATCACACCTCGATCTCCGCGCGGCAGCACCGCCTCGGGGGAGCGGCTGACGGGGGGCTAGGCGGCCGCGCCGGCCGCGGCCTCCCCGGCGGGGTCACGGGGTCGGCGTCAGACGTGTTTCCAGGCGCGCGCGGCTTTCCGCGGTGAGCGGGACCGGCTTCCGGTTACCGGGGTCCCACTGAACCGTGACGACGCGTGCCTCGGCCGCTGGCCCGTTCGATGGCATGAGGATCGTCTCACGGGTCGTGATACTCGTCGTTCCGAGGCGCTCCACCTCCACGCGCACCGTGACCCGGCGGTCGGCGAGGCGGACCTCGGCGCGGAAGTCCACCTCGAGCCGGGCGACCACGTACATCGGGTCATCGCCCAGGATCTCCGTGAAGAACGCGTCCCGGCCTTCCTCGAGGTAGGTCAGGAACACCGCGTGATTGACATGACCCAGCGCGTCGGTGTCGCGCCACCGGACATCGACCGACCGCTCGAACGTCGTACCCACGTACTGGCTCCTTCTCGCCCTGGACATCAAACCCATCCTCACAATGATCAACACCCAGTACTACAACTCGGGCTCGATGAACGGCTGCGACGGCAACGTCTACTCCGAGGGCACCGAGAACTTCATGACCGCGCTTGCCTGCACTGAACTCCAGGGCGGGCTCTCGGCTTCCCAGGTCGGGCTGGGGCTCCCTGCCTCGCCTTCGGCCGCCGGCAGCGGCTACGTCAGTCCGTCGGTGGTCAACAATGCGCTGGACTGCCTGGCCGCGCAGGCCAACTGCGGCAGCTTCGTCCCGCCCGCCGCCTACCCGGGCATCCGGGGCGTGATGACCTGGTCCATCAACTGGGACGCATCGAATGGCTACAACTTCGCCGATACGGTGGCACCCATCTGGCCACGCTGCCGTGACCGAACGGCCGGGCGCAAGCCCCTGTCCTTTGGGGCGGGTTAGCCCGGCCCCGCTGCCCCGCTGCGGCCCGGTGTTCTACCGGAGGGTGGGGTATGGTCGGTGCCCATGACCGCTGCTGCCGCAGTTAACGGCGACATCATCACCGACATCGGCGTCTCCGTCGCCCGCGTGCTCATCAACCGGCCGGAGACCCGGTCATGACGGGCGGCACTCGCCCCGTGTCGGGCCGATGGTTCGAGCAGCTGCCGGTCGGCACCAGGGTGCAGCACGTTACGAGGCGGACCGTCACCGAGACCGACAACGTCCTGTTCACCACGATGACGATGAACCCGGCCCCGGTGCACCTCGATGCGGACTACGCGTCCCGCACCGAGTTCGGCCGGCCGCTGGTGAACAGCATGTTCACCCTCGCGCTCGTGGTGGGCCTGTCGGTGCCGGAGCTGACGCTCGGCACCATCATCGCCCAGCTGGGCCTGTCCGAGGCCGAGTTCCCCGCGCCGGTCTTCGCGGGTGACACGATCCGCGTCGAGACGGAGGTCGTCGACGCCCGGCCGTCGAAGTCACGGCCCGCGGCCGGCCTCGTCGTCTTCGAGCACCGGGCGTTCAACCAGCGTGACAAGCTGGTCTGCCGCCTGCGCCGCACCGGCCTGATGCACCGCGATCCCGGAGGGTCCGCAGGGAGTGAGGCCGGATGATCACGAATTACGTCGAGGACATCAACGTCGGGAACGCCGCGCGCCGGAGCGGCATCACGTGGTCAGCGCGGTGTGCGCAGCGATGACCCAGCCGATGTTCGCGCCGCGCAGCCTGCTGTTCGTCCCCGGCTCCCGGCCGGACATGATCGCCAAGGTGCCCCGCTGGCGGCCCGACGCCACCGTTATCGATCTCGAGGATGCGGTGGCCGCCTCAGACAAGGAGCCGGCGCGGCTCGCAGGGGTCTCCGCGGCGGCCGGGCTTCAGCCGTCCGGCCTGGTGGCGCTGGTACGGATCAACCCATTCGGCTCGCCCTGGTTCGCCGACGATCTCCGGGCGGTGGCCGCCTCGGCAGCCCGGGGGGTCGTGCTGCCCAAGTACGAATCCGCGGACGTGGTGGCGGAGATACGGGCCCAGCTCCCCAGTGCCGCGCTGGTCATCGCTGGCCTGGAAACCGCCCGCGGTGTCGCCGACTGCCGTGGCCTGCTTGCTCACGGGGTGGATGCGGTGTATTTCGGCGCCGAGGACTATGTCGCGGACCTCGGGGGGCGCCGCACCGATACCGGCGAGGAAGTTCTGTACGCGCGCAGCGAAGTCATGCTGGCCGCCCGGCTGGCCGGTGTCGGCGCCATCGACCAGGCGGTCGTGGCCATCCGCGACGACGCCCGTTTCATAGCCGACGCCGAGGCAGGAAAGTCGATCGGCTACACCGGCAAGATCTGCGTGCATCCCCGGCAGGTTGAGCTGGCCCACCAGGTCTTCACGCCCTCGCCGGAGGAAATCGAGCACGCGCGGCGCGTGCTGGAGATGGCGGAGGCGGGCGCGGGCACCGTCGGCGGCGAGATGGTCGATGAGGTCCACGTCCGCATGGCGCGGCGGCTCATCGCACGCGCGGAACCGCGACCATCACAGGACGGCAGCCGAAGCGACGGCTGAACGATCCAAGCCCCGCGCCGCGACGTCCGGTGCAGACCGCACGGGGTCGGCACCGGCCTGGAGACGTGGTCGCGACGCGGGGGATGCTGACGCGCCGTCAGGCGCTGAGGGTGCGGCGCACCCAGGCGTTGCGGGCGTCAAGAGCGGCCACGGACAGGGCCGCGGTCGGGGCGGCGCCGTCGAAGATGTGGAAGCCGCCGGCCCAGACGTGGAGTTCGGCCTGAACGCCGGAGGCCCACAGGCCGGAGGTGTAGGCGACATCCTCGTCCCGGAAGACCTCGGCCGAGCCGGCATCGATGAAGGCGGGGGGCAGACCGGACAGGTCAGTGGCCCGGGCGGGGGCCGCGTAGATGCTTACCGCGTCGGTCTTGCGCCGCTCGCCGAGAAGGGCGTTCCACCCCGTGTCGTTGGCCTCGCGGCTCCACGCACCGGTACCGGAGTACTGGCGGGTGGAGACCGTCTCGTCGCGGTCGTCGAGCATCGGGCTCATCAGCAGCTGCGCCATCGCCTTCGGGCCCTGGCGGTCGCGGGCCAGCAGCGACACCCCGGCGGCGAGACCGCCACCGGCCGAGGTGCCGGCGATGAGGATCCGGGCGGGGTCGATGCCGAGCTCGGCGACGTGGGCCGCGGTCCACACGAATCCGGCGTAGGCGTCCTCCACCGGGGCCGGGTCCGGGTGCTCGGGGGCGAGGCGGTAGTCGAGGGAGACGACGACGGCGTCGTACTCCTGCGCCCAGTCGAGGACGCCCTCGATGCCGCTGAACCGGTCACCGATGATAAAGCCGCCGCCGTGGATGAAGTAGATGCCCGCCCCGATCGCGGTCTTGCCACGGGGAGTGAACACGGAGGCGGTCAGCTCGCCATCCGGGCCGGGAACGGTGACGACCTCATGGTCCATGGCGCGGGTGCTGAGAAGTTCCTCGATCGGAGCGGTGAACGGAGCGGCACGCAGCGCCTTAATCATGCCCGCCGTGATGATGCTGGGCAGCGGACTGTTGGCGAGCAGGGCGCCGAGTTCCGGGTCGTAGGGCGGACGGGCGGGCGTCTGGGAAGCGGTCGAAGCAGTCATGATGCACTCCAGAGTCGTGTCGGGTCGTGTCGGGTGGCGGGATGAGCGATGTGGGTGAGCGGTGTCTCTCCTCAGGTCCATGTGCTTCGAAGTTGAAGCATGCAAGGAAAGTAACCGCTTCGACTTCGAAGCACCATCCCGGAGGTGGGTGACGCCCGTCACGGTGCTTTGAATTCGCAACATGTAGGGTGGGGGAATGACCGGCCCCCACCCCGGCACCAACACCGACGGCGTCCAGCCGCTCGATCCCGCCCAGCTGGGCACCTACTTCGCGCTCATGGAAGCCG
>DASQVO010000375.1:0-6352 GCA_035640715.1 Streptosporangiaceae bacterium | reverse complement strand
TGGGCCAGTCCTCCCGCTCTGACCACCGGGTAGGCCGGGCCCAGCGTCACTGTCCTTCTGGAGGCTGACACCAGACGGAAATCCATGCCAAGTGAATCCGTGGCCAGGACCAGGCAGGAAGGCAGCGCCTCGAGGAAGCGCTACGAGACGACGACCTTCGGCACGTATTCAGCACAGCCAGCCGTAGCCAGCCGGTATGAGCCGTAGCCAGCCGGAGAACGCAAGACGGCCCCCCACCGCGTTTCCGCAGGTGGGGGGCCGTTTTCTGCTGGCTGGTGGAGAGCCCCGTTACGGAATCGAACCGTAGACCTTCTCCTTACCATGGATCAACAGGCGGTTTTCCTCATGCCCGCACAGCCATTGATCAGGCAATACGCTGGCACACGCCAGCAGAGACAAGCCGGAAACGGCACTTCCTGGCCTGGTTCTGCCCCTCAAACTGCCCCTCCGTATGGTCGGTCCGCGCCCCGTTGCTACGCCGGACCGCGGCGGACGATGGGAAGCGAGTATCAAGGGGTGGGCTGCTCGGGGACTCCGGGTCGCCCTCGGGCCAGCACTGCGGACGACGGCGAAATCGGCCGGAGGCCAATGAACAGCAGTGGCCGTCTGGCCGGGCCGGCGGGATTTGAACCGGCTGCCTCTTCGTCCCGAACAGAGCGCGCCGCCCCACAAAGCCCCTGACGAGAGGCGTTTGCCCAGGTCACTGGGCTAGGCTCGGCTCTGATCACTGCGTCTGAACGCGGCTGCCGGACGGTCGCCGCTCCCATTTCGCTCCCAGAATCGGACATGCCCGCGAGCGCCCCCCAGGTGCCTGAACCGTCCGGCTGTGGCCAGCATCGAGGGGTGAGGTATGAGCGGATCACCACCGATCCGGAGGTGATGGGCGGTATCCGGGGGCTGCGGATCCCGGTGGCCACGGTGGTTGCGATGGTCGCCGGGGGCATGCCGGCCGGGGCACGTCAAGTGAGACCAGACAACGGCGGCTGGGCATCGGCGGCCGGATTCGCTTCAGTCCGGCAGCAACGTGAACATCCGTACGTGACGAGGCCGGACCACCCGGAAGTCCCGGGTATTAAGTGTGGCGATCTCAGTCACGTGCAGCCGTTCAGCGACTGCCACCACTGAAGCATCCGCTGCGCCGAGTGGCAGGTCCGCGTACTTCTCCACCAGCCCGGCTATCCGCTCAAGATCCTCCGGAAGCAGCGCTTCCAAGACGAATGGCCTGCCTGCCCGCAACGACCGCACGAACTCTGCCTCTACGGCACTACCGCCTTCACGTTCGAGCATGTAGCACGTCTCGCCAGCAATGAATGCAGGCACGACCAGCTGGACACGCCGCCGCCAGGCATCTGTGAAGAGGTTCACGCACCGGGCATGGTCGCGGTCGTTGGCGATGGCAGCGGCGACCAGCGGCCCGGTATCAACGACGATCACGCCGGGCGGCGCTGCCCGTACTCGGCCCGGAGGATGTCCTTAGCGCGTGCGGCGGTGTCATCGGAAGCGCTCGTGATGGCACCGAACCAGGCAGGCGGCCAGTTTTCACCGGCGTCCTTGGGCGCGAGCCGCCGTACCAGGTCGAGTGCAACCGCCACCTGGCCCTCTGGCAGGTCGTCCACCAGGTGGTGCAATTCCTCACGCATCGCCGTCACGGAATCAAGTGTAAGCGCCGCTAGGGTGCTCCTGAAGGTTCCGGAGAGCGCGTCAGGTCGTGAGTGCCCGCGCGACCAGGGCCTGGTAGTCGCCGACCAGGCCGGGCAGCAGCCCGAGGTGGACGATCGTGCCGTCACCGGCTAGCACCAGGCCGGTCACCTGGCAGACGACGGCCAGGCCGGATGACCGGGAGGCACCCAGCCCCGAATCGGGCGGCGTCTCCCCGTAGCCCTTCGCTGCTTTTCCCCGCGAGACAGGCGGCCGGGCATCCCCGGCCGCCTGTTCTCTTCCGGTTATCTGGGGGCCCTCCCTGCGGCGGCGATACGGCGTGCGCGCTGCCGTCTCCCGATGTCTTTGAGGCGGCAGAAAGGAAAGAAGATGGACCAGTGAAGATCACGATCTACCACAACGTCGCACACGAGTGCCGCTACTGCGGCGTCCCGGTCACGCGGGCTCCCGAGCCGCTGCAGTACGAGGGCTGGGTGGACCCGAGCAGGCGTGGCTGGCCGACGTCCCCGGCACCACCGAAGACAAGGCGCGGTGCGTGCCGACGTCACTGACCTACCACGTCGGCGCCTCCGCGAACTTCGACGGCTACAAGACCGGGCAGCCAATGGCGCGCGTGTTCGAGTACGAGAGCAACGCGGACGACCCGGACATCCTCGCGGAGCAGGCGTTCATGCTGTTCAACGCGGACCCTGGGGGGTTCCAGAACTTGGCCACCGGTCCTGACCTGGGCTTCTATGCGGCCCGCTCGTATTCGTTGATGAGGCCGTCGAGGACGGGCCGGCGCTGGATCCGCTTCCTGGAGAGATCAGCGGCAGGGTAGCCGGGCCGGGGCGGGCGAAGCTGGAGGGCGCGATGTGGGCGTCGTCCGTTGTAGTGGGCCTCGTAATGGGCCAGGATCGTCCGCAGATGACGCTGGCCGAAGATCAGCATCCGGTCGGTGACCTCGGTCCGGGCCGTGAGCACGAACCTTTCCGCGTAAGCGTTCGCCCGCGGGCTGCGGGGCGGGATCTTCACCGCCTCGATACCGGCGTCGGCCAGGACTGCGTCGAATGCCTCGGTGAACTGCCCGGCCCGGTCGCGGACCAGGAACCGGAAGTCTGCGGCGCGATCACCCAGGTCCATCAGGAGGTTGCGGATCTGCTGCACGGTCCAGGGACCGTCCGGGCTCGCGGTAACGCCGAGGATGTGCACGTAGCGTGAGCCGACCTCGATCACGAACAGGCAGTACAGACGCTGAAGGGTCACCGCGCAGTCGACGTGAAAGAAGCCGGTGGCGAGCATGGTCGCGGCTTGCGCGTGCAGGAACTGGCGCCACGTGGTGCCGGTGTGCCGTTTGGGTGCCGGGGGATCTTCAGGGCTTTGAGGACCCGGCGGATGGTGGATGCGCTGACCCGGTGGCCGAGTTTGAGCAGCTCACCTTGGATCCTCTTGTATCCCCAGGCGTTGTTCTGGGTGGCGAGCCGTTCGATGAGTGCGGCGATCTCGGCGCTGACCGGAGGTCGTCCTGTCCGGTTCAGGTAGGTCCACTTGCGGGTGACCAGGCGGCGGTGCCACCGCAGGACGGTGCCGGGGGTGACCAGCCGGTGCGCTCGCAGCCGTGCCGGCAGGAGCCGGATCAGCGCGGCGAGGACTGCGCGGCCGGCCCAGCCGGGCCGGGGCCGGGGATTGGTGCGGCGGAGCACGGCGACCTCGTGCCGCAGGACGAGCAGCTCTGCGTCCTTGGAGGCCGACGATCGGCCGAGCAGGACCAGCCAGCTGCACAGCCGCGCGAAGATGAGATAGAGCAGGCGGAGAGACACGGATGATCATCATGCCCTACGGCTGCCCCTGGCCCATCAATGCAGTTCACAGGCCAGGCAGACTTCTGGCACCCCACAGGGCCGGGCACAGCCCCGCCGTCCTGCTCAAGATCTACACCAAGTGCACCGACGGCCAGGACCAGATAGCCAAGCGGCGCGTCGAAGACGCTCTACGCGACCCCGGTGAGCCCGGAGGGGACGGCTGAAACTTGGGCGCGTATTGGGCGCGGCCAGCCGTAGTCAGCCGGTATGAGCCGTAGCCAGCCGGAGAACGTAAGACGCCCCCTCGCCGCGTTTCCGCTGGTGAGGGGGCGTCTTTGCTGGCTGGTGGAGAGCCCCGTTACGGAATCGAACCGTAGACCTTCTCCTTACCATCGAGAGGCAAAGCGGTCCATGAGGGTCATTGACGTTAGCCGCAGGCCTATAGCGGCCGGATGGGGTCCATGCTGGTCGATGCGGTTGCTGCACTTTACTGCTGCACCCGCACACTCGGTCTGCAGGCCGGGTCTGGTGCGGGATTTGCTTGCGCAACAGGGCTGATCGTGGTGGTACGCCGTGACTGCCACCCGACGTCACGAAGACTTCACGAATCGGTAAACTTGCTGATAAGCACAGATTTCCGTACTAATTGCTGTATGCCGGGGGGCTAAGACGGTGCTGATGGACATACCGGAGCGAGGCAACATAAACGGCCACGATCTTATGCGCAGAGTTATCATATCGTCGCTCCCTGATTCCGCTCTTGTTTCCCTCCGCGAACTAGATGCGCTGTTCGACCAGGCACCGACCGCCATGGTCTTCCGCGACCCTGAACTGCTCGCCAGGCGCACCAACGCGGCGTTCCGCCGGCTGTTCGGCCTCCCGGATGAGGCGGTCATCGGCCGCCGCCCTACAGAGTTCGAGGGCGGCGTGGACACGGCCTTGATCGAGCGCATCCTCGCCGGGCAGGTGATAAACCGGGGCGTTCCCGTGCTCGACATGCCCCTGGAGCAGGCCCTGGCAGGCAAGCGCCGGGTCCTTTCATGGTCGTCGTACCCGGTGACGGACAACGGCCAGGTGCTGGGGGCGCTGTGCTGCTTCAGGGACATCACCGGCCAGGCAACATCGCTCCTGCAGGCTCATGCCCTGCTCGAACGAGCCGGTCACCAGATCGGGACCACACTCGATGTCCACCGCACGGCCGCAGAACTCGCCGACCTGACCGTGCCCGAACTCGCCGACCGCACCGCCATCGACCTGCTCGACCAGGTGCTGCAAGGGGAAAACCTTCCCCGCACCGACCCAGGCACCCTGCAGTTCCGCCGGGTGGCCGTGCGCGACACCACAGGGGCCGAGGTTGGCTACAAGGTGGGCGACCTGATCACCGCTCCGCTCACAAATTCGCCCGCCTCGGCGGTCTGGCGGGGGAAACCCATCCTGGCGCGGAACCCGGCCGAGGTGAGGCAGGCCCCCTACACCCCCGGTTGTGCGGAAGCTCTCCGCGCCCGGGGTGTGCACACGGCCATGATGGTGCCGCTGGTCGCCCGGGGCGTCACCTTGGGAGTGGTCTTGTTCAGCCGGGCCGAACACCCCGAGCCCTACGATGAGGCCGATGTGCGGCTGGCCAGCGACCTGGTCTCCCGCGCGGCGGTGCACATTGACAACGCCCGCCTGTACACCCGCGAGCACCACACGGCCAACACCTTGCAGCGCAGCCTGCTGCCCCAGCACGTCCCGCAGGTGACCGGGCTGCAGATCGCGCACCGCTATCAGCCCGCCAGCCAGACCGCCGAGGTGGGCGGCGACTGGTTCGACGTCATCCCGCTGAAAGACGGCCAGGTCGCCCTCGTCGTCGGCGACGTCACCGGCCACAGCATCCACGCCGCAGCGATCATGGGCCAGCTCCGCACCACCACCGCCGCCCTGGCCCGCCTCGGGTGCCCGCCGGAGGAGATCATGGCCCAGCTCAGCGGCGTGGTCGCCGACCATGGTGAGGAGACCGGCGCCACCTGCCTGTACGCCCTGTATGACCCGGCCTCCCGGCGCTGCCGCTTCACCAGCGCCGGGCACCTGCCGCCCGCACTCCGCCGCCCCGGCGGCACGGTGGACTTCATCGACATGCCGGGCGGGGTGATGCTCGGCATGGGCCAGAACCATTACCCCGCCACCGGCACCCAGCTCCCCCCGGGCAGCGTGCTGGCCCTCTACACCGACGGGCTCATCGAACACCCCAGCCAGGACATCACCACCGGGATGTCCCGGCTCGCCCGCACCCTGGCCGCCAGCCCCGCACCATCACCGGAGCACCTGTGCGACAGCCTGCTGGCCAGCCTCGGCACCGGCGCCCGGGACGACATCGCCCTGCTGCTCGCCCGCACCACCACTGAAACACCCGCTGACCCCCGCGGTACTGCGCGGCACTAAGCGGCATTCCAAAAGTTCTCCTCGTAACCTGGTGGCAGCCAGGGGCTGGTCCAGGGCGCGGCGGTGGCCAGCATCTGGTCCGGTGAGCGGGCGCGGAAGAACGCGTGGACCTGCCGCAGGCGGCCGGGCCAGGTCACGGCGGTGTTGGCCACGTAGTTCTTCAGCGCGCCCCAGACCCGTTCGACCGGGTTGTCATGCGGGCTGTACCGGGCGCCGTACAGCAGTTCCAGCCGGGGATGGGCCTCCAGCCAGGCGGTGACCGCCCTGGCGTGGTGGATGCTGTCGTTGTCGCAGATCACCACGATCGCCGGGGCGCGGGGGAACGCCCGCAGCAGCTGGTCCAGAAAGGCGGTGAAGTCCGCGGCGCGGCGGCGGCCCAGCCGGTATGCCCAGGTGCCGGCGGTGACATCGAGCGCCCCGAATACTGTCACCTGCCGGTTCTTGCCCGGCGTGCGGACCTGCGGCCGGGTGCCGCGCCGGGTCCAGCTGGC
>DASQVO010000374.1:0-17542 GCA_035640715.1 Streptosporangiaceae bacterium | reverse complement strand
GAGTTCCGCCCGCGAGCCGACCACCTGGGACTGCCTGCTGGTCCACGCCCCGATTTGCGACCCTCGGGGCCTGGACCGGAAGTAGGGCTCACTTTGTTCCGTGGACAGGGCGCTGACCGGTCCTTCCACGGTTACCTGGCGCCCGAGGCCGTACCAGGGGAACAGCAGGCATGCCCATGGGTTGACAGCGAGGTCTCTGCCCTTCCGCGACGTCCGGTTGGTGTAAAAGACGAACCCGCTGGCGTCGTGGCCCTTGAGCAGCACCGTCCGGGCATGGCTGCGCCCCTCACCGGAGGTGGTGGCCAGGACCATGGCATTGGGCTCCGGCAGCCCCGCCCTGGCCGCATCCGCGAACCAGCGGGAGAACTGCTCGGCGGGATCTGCGGCCAGCATGTCCTCTGACAGGCTCCGGGAACCGTGGTCGCTCCGGGTCGTTTCCATGAGTAACGATCCTCACATCGTCGGTGGCTACCGCAAAGTAGGTTTGGGATATTGAATAAGACAACGGAGACATAGCGGGCCTCCGTCCGTACGGCCCGGCACGTGCCCTGGTCCGGGTACTCAGCGCATCCCAGGAGGGGCGGCCATGCCGGACCGTCGCGTAAAGGCGCCCGGACGCTAGCGGCGAGCCCGGCGCATGAGCCGGCACGCCACCCGCAGGAAGAAGGAGACAGCGATGTCCGACTTCAAGCCAGGACTCGAGGGCGTCATAGCCTTCGAGTCCGAGATCGCCGAACCTGACAAGGAGGGCGGCTCGCTCCGCTACCGCGGCGTCGATATCGAGGAGCTGGCGGGTCACATCTCGTTCGGC
The DNA here is from genome assembly GCA_035640715.1 of Streptosporangiaceae bacterium. Lineage (GTDB taxonomy): Bacteria > Actinomycetota > Actinomycetes > Streptosporangiales > Streptosporangiaceae > DASQVO01. The sequence goes on along the minus strand of DASQVO010000374.1, from coordinate 16,731 downwards.
CACGTCTGGGGACTCCTGGTAGACAACGCGTTCACTCCGGGCCTGCCGCCGGCCGAGCCGTACCCGATCCCGGTGCACTCTGGAGACATCCGGGTTGATGTCCAGAGTGCTCTGGCCATGCTCGCCCCGGCGTGGGGCCTCCGGCAGCTCCTCGACATCAGTGACGGCCAGGCGCGTGAAGATCTGGCCCGCGTATCCGTCAGCGCACTGTCGTTCGTGGCGCAGTCGGCCCGCGGTCTCGGTCTTCCCATAGTGCCGCAGAGCCGGGTGGATGAGGGGACGACGATACCCGAGCAATTCATGATCCGGTGGCGCGGCGAACCCGATCCCCGGCATGTCAAGGCGGTCGACGCCTACTGGACCTCCGCGGCCGAGCATGGCATGAACGCGTCCACGTTCACCGCCCGCGTCATCGCATCCACCGGCGCTGACGTGGCGGCGGCGATGTCCGGTGCGATCGGCGCGATGTCCGGCCCGCTGCACGGCGGTGCGCCCGCGCGGGTCCTTCACATGGTGGAGGAAGTCGAGCGCACGGGCGACGCAGACGCCTACGTGAAGTCGGTACTCGACCGGGGCGACCGCCTGATGGGGTTCGGGCACCGCGTTTACCGCGCCGAGGACCCGCGCGCCCGCGTGCTGCGGCGGACCGCCAAGGAGCTTGGCGCGCCCCGGTACGAGGTGGCGCTGGCCTTGGAGAACGCCGCGCTGGCCGAGCTGCGGGCCCGCAGGCCGGACCGCGTGCTCGAAACCAACGTGGAGTTCTGGGCCGCCATCGTCCTCGACTTCGCCGAGATCCCCGCCAGCATGTTCACCTCGATGTTCACCTGCGCGCGCACCGCAGGCTGGGCTGCTCACATCCTGGAGCAGAAGCGGACCGGCCGGCTGGTGAGGCCGAGCGCCCGGTACGTCGGCCCGGCGGCGCGTCCGGTGCGTGAGGTACCTGGTGCCGAGGAAGTGCTGGACCGGGCATAGTCAATCGCCCCGGCGCGGCGTCCCGGCCGGGCTGCGCGCAGAGCGTCCCGGCCAGGTCACGGCCGGGTGTCCCGGCGCGGCGGCTTGCTGTGCCGGGTGTCCCGGCGCCGCCGATAGGCTGGCGCTGTGACCAGCCCCGTCATTCCCTCCGAAATCCGGCCTGCGGACGGCAGGTTCGGTAGCGGGCCGTCGAAGGTCCGCGCGGCCCAGATAACAGCGCTCGCTGGCTCCGGCGCCGTCTATCTCGGCACGTCTCACCGGCAGGCTCCCGTGCGGTCCCTGGTGGGGAGGATCCGCGCAGGGCTTGCCGATCTTTTCAGCCTGCCGGAAGGCTTCGCCGTTGTGCTCGGCAATGGGGGCACGACCGCCTTCTGGGATGCCGCCATCTTCGGACTGATACGCGAGAAGTCGCAGCACCTCGCGTTCGGCGAGTTCTCGTCGAAGTTCGCCAGGGTGGCCGGGGGCGCGCCGTGGCTGGCCAGGCCGACGGTGATCGAATCGGATCCGGGCAGCCATCCCCTGCCAAGACCCGAGCCCGGGGTGGACGCTTACGCCCTCACCCATAACGAGACCTCGACCGGCGTGGCCATGCCGGTCCGCCGGGTGGCGGGAGCGGACCCGGATTCCCTGGTGCTGGTCGATGCCACCAGCGCGGCGGGCGGGCTCCCCGTCGACGCCGCCGACTTCGACGTGTACTTCTTCGCCCCGCAGAAGTGCTTCGGGGCGGACGGCGGGCTGTGGATCGCGCTCATGTCCCCCGCCGCGGCCGACCGGGTGGCCGCCATCGCCGCGACCGGCCGTTACGTGCCTGATTTTCTGTCGCTGCCGGTCGCGATGGAGAACTCGGCCAAGGACCAGACCTACAACACCCCGGCCGTCGCCACGCTGCTGCTGCTTGCGGACCAGATCGACTGGATGCTGGCACAGGGCGGCCTCGCCTGGACGACAGCACGAACGGCCGACTCCGCGACCCGGCTGTACACCTGGGCCGAGAAGGCACCGTACGCGACGCCGTTCGTCACGGACCCGGCGCAGCGCTCACAGGTCGTCGGCACCATCGACTTCACCGGCGACCTCGACGCGGGGGCCGTTGCGGCGGCGCTGCGCGCGAACGGGATCGTAGACACTGAGCCCTACCGGAAGCTCGGCCGCAACCAGCTTCGCATCGGCATGTTCCCCTCGGTCGATCCAGCCGACGTGGAAGCCCTGACCGCCTGCATCGACTACGTGGCAGAGCGCCTCTGAGTCTTTGCCGATCATGGGGTGTCCGGCCGCTACATGCGCGGCTTTCGGCCCATGGACATCCGGGATAGGAGCTTCAGCGCACTGCGGAGCCGATGAGGACGGTGATCACGAGGAGCGCGAGCACGGTTGGGAGGAGCCAGCGCGGCACGCGATACACGTGTCGAGCCTATCCGCGTACCGGCACCCGCCAGACCGCAGCCCGCTGGCCTGCCGGCGTACCGGCATCCGCCGGACCGCAGCCCGGCTTACGCGCTGTCTCCCGCTCGCTTCCGGGGCGCTTTGGGGCGCCGCGCCCCTCCAGCTCACTCACTGCCCGGCGTGGCGACCAGCGGCCAGCTGCCGATCGCGGCGAAGCGGGGGTGCCCGCCTGGCCGGCTGCGGATGAGATGAATCCGGTCCGCGGTCCATTGCGCACCCTGGTACCCGTCAAGGGCAGTGACGACATCCCGGACATCGGCCGGCATCCGGCAGCGGGCGAGCGTGAGATGGGGCCGGAAGGGCCGTCCTTCATCCGGCGGCGCCGCGCCGGCCCGGCGTGCGCCCGCGGCGACCGACGCTGCCAGGTCAGCCAGCGATCGCTGGTCGCCACTGAGCCCGCACCAGAGCACCCTCGCCCTGGTGGCAGCGGGAAAGGCTCCCGCACCGGCGAACGCAAGCCTGAACCGGTCATGCCGCCCCGCGGCACGTTCCAGGCGCGGCAACAGCCGGCCGACGGCCGCCTCGTCGACATCGCCGAGGAAAGCGAGGGTGATATGCCAGGCCTCCCGGCTTGTCCAGCGGAGATCAGGCCAGGCGGCGCGGAACGGCGCCGCCAGGGCCTCAAGTTCGTCGAGGACCGCCGACGGCGGCGCGAGGGCGACGAACATTCTCATGCGCTATTGGTAGCAGTCTTCCAGAGCCAGCCAGCCGCCGGCTTGTCAGGTTGAACCGCCAGCCGGCTTGTCAGGCGGTCGCCTCCTGGCCAAATTCCGGGCCAGCCGGCTCGTCAGGCGGCTGGCTTCTCGGCCTGCGCGGCCGCGAGCGGAGCAGCCCGGCCGATGCGGGGCCGCAGATGGGTGAGGGGCCGCAGACCGTCTCGGACATTGGTACCGGTCGCGCGAGCCAGCATGATGCCGACCGCGACGGCCGCGATCGCCGAGATCACGCCGCCGGAAACCAGGCTCATGCGCGGGCCGAACTGCTCGGCGATCCAGCCGACCAGCGGTGAGCCAATCGGCGCGCCGCCGAGGAACACCAGCATGTAGACGCCCATGACCCGGCCGCGCATCTGCGGCGCCGTACCGAGCTGGGTGGCCGAGTTCGCGGCCGTTGAGTACATCAGCACGGCGAGGCCGGTCGGCAGGAGCAGCGCGAGGAAGGACCAGTAGGCCGGCATGAGCCCGGAGGCCGTCTCGAGGATTCCGAACGCCAGCGCGGCCAGCACCTGCATCCGAACGGTGGGCCGCCGGCGCCGGGCCGCAAGCAGCGCGCCGCCGAGCGCCCCGGCCGCGTAGGCTGTCGAGGCCAGGCCGAACGAACCGGCTCCGGTGTGGAACACCCCGCGGGACATCAGCGCTGTGGTGACCTGGAAGTTCATGCCGAAGGTGGCGACGAAGAAGAGCAGCGTCATCGGCATCCAGATGCGCGGCGATGCCCGGACGTAGCGCAGCGTCTCCCGCAACTGGCCCTTTGCCCGCGGTGCCCGCTCGAGCGGGCACAGCTTGCTGGGGCGCATCAGCAGCAGGCCGGCCAGCACCGCGACGTACGACGCGGCGTTGAGCAGGAATGTCACCGGCGTACCGACCAGGCTGATGACCAGTCCGGCGACCGCAGGCCCCGCGATCCGGGCCAGATTGAAGATGGCGCTGTTCAGCGCGATCGCGTTGGCCATGTCGCGCTGCCCGACCATCTCGGTGACGAACGTCTGCCGGGTCGGGTTATCGACCACGGTGACGAGCCCGAGTGCGAAGGCGAGCGCGTACACGTGCCACAGCCGGACCGTCCCGGTGACCGCCAGGACGCCGAGGATCAGTGCGAGGCCGCCCATGAGGCTCTGGGTGACCAGCAGGATGCGCCGTTTCGGATAGCGGTCGGCGATCGCGCCGCCCCATAGGCTGAAGAGCAGCATCGGCAGGAACTGGAGGCCAGCGGCGATGCCCAGGGCGGTGCCGCTGCCGTGGGAGAGTTCGAGCACCAGCCAATCCTGGGCGACCCGCTGCATCCAGGTGCCGGTATTGGAGACGACCTGGCCGACCGCGAACAGGCGATAGTTCCGGTTCCGCAGCGAGCTGAACATGCGACCGCGGCCCGCCGCCGAGCGGCCTCCTGGCGGGCCGTGCTCCGGCGAGCGGTCCCCTGCCGAGCGGCCTCCTGGCGAGCCGGACGGAGCCGCGGGCCTAAGGACTGGCTGAGCTTCTCCAGAATCGGCGCTGCGGCCCGCAGCGTCGCCCGTTCCTGCGGGGTCAGTTCCTTCAGCCGCTTTGCCAGCCATACGTCCCTGCGGCGGCGTGCCCGCTGCACCACGGCCCGGCCTTCCTCCGTCACCGTCAGGACGACCTGGCGCCGGTCGGTGGAGTGCGGTGCCCGCATGACCAGATTCCGCTCTTCCAGTACCGCGATCACGCGCGTCATGGAAGGCGGCTGCACCTTTTCGTGCTCGGCCAGTTCTCCGGGCGTCATGGCCGAATGGGATTCCAGCGCCGATAGGGCGGCGAACTGAGTATCCGAAAGCTCGGACTCTGCCATGCCGTGCGCCGTGCGTTCTACCCTCAGCCGCCGCGCGAGCCGGCTTACCGAGATCCGCAGTGCGGTTGCCAGGCCCACGTCCGACCTCGTCTGCGTAACTGTCATGTTCATTAGCCTGAGTCATTACTTTTGCTAACGGTATGCGGTGCACGCGCATTCCGCAAAAGGTGCACGGGCACTCGCGAAGCCGGTAGCGCGCACGAGCAGGGAGCGGGGCTGCCCTGCTGCCGGACGGTTCAAGTACATCACGTGCCACACCCGCCGCGGACCAGTCGAGATACACGTAGCCTAGGTGCCGTGGCTTCTCCGCGCCGCTCGCCCCCGCCGCCGCTCGAGGGAAACGAGCGGCTCATCACCACGGTCATCACGGCTGGATGGGCGATCGCCCTGATCGTCGTGCTGATCTTCCGCGGCAGCATCCCGGCAGCGGAGCGCTGGTGGATCTGGACCTGCGGGGCCGGAGTGGCGATGGGGGTCTTCGGCCTGTGGTACGTGCCGCGGCTTAAACGCAGCCGCGCCGAGGCGGCCGCGCGCCGCGCCGCACGGTTTGCATCCCGGGGCGGCCAGGAAGGCGCGGTCCCGCCTGAGGGGGCGGCATCACCCACAGTAGCGGCACCGGAAGGCACTGAGCCTGCGGAAGGCGGAGCCCCTATGGATGGCGGCGGGGCACCGCCGGCGGCCGACCCGCAGCCGCGTCAGGACCCGCCGGAGAACGACTCGAAGACGGTCTCGTCCAGCGAGACGCCGGGCAGGTCGACGAGATCGTAGCCGAACTCATCGATGACGGGTGAGTTGGCCTGGCCCGGCGCATCGGTGAGTGCTGATTCCGAATGCGCGCCGCATCCGTGGTCCCCGGACACAACCCTGCCGTCGTCCGGCGCGTAGGCATTCGCGCAAGCGCCGAACATCTGGCCGAGTACGCCGCTGAGCGGGACGAAGAAGGCGCAGCTTGAGCAGGTAGCCGGCGCGGCACGGGCCAGCGGCGTCCGTGGCCCGTGCTCGCTGGAGTACCAGCGCTCGGCGGTCTCATCACGGCCGTCCGGGGAAAGGACGCGGGCACGCCCCGGGAATGCCGGTTCCGGCGCCTCGTGCGCTCCACGCGGGCCGGGGACCTCGGCCGGGCCGTCAGCGTACCAGTCCGTCACGGCGTCGTCCCCCGCGAGCAGGACCATCGGGACGAGCCGTTCGTCGTCGGCACCGGCCGGAAGCAGGTCGCCCACGCCGACATCCCCAGGCTGCAGCCGGTCGCGCCATGGCACCCATTCCGGCGCCAGTATCGCGTCCGGGCCGGGGAGCAGCGCGCTGTCGTCGACCGTGACCGTCTTGGCGCGCGCGGCACGCGTCACCGTGACGCCCCACCGCCATCCCGGATAGGCAGGGTCGAGGCACCCGAAAAAGTGGGTAACGACCCGGTCACCGGCCGGCTCGATCCCGAGGTGCTCACCCACCTGTCCCGCGCCGACCACGTCCTCAAGCGCGGCACGCGCCAACCCGACGGCTTCCGCGCATGCCTGATCTGGCTCTCTGCTGCGGACACGAGTCGGGCTCACGATTAGTAATTCTCGCTCATCAAGCGGACTGCGTCAGCCAGGGGCCGGGAATTCACGTATCGATATTCGCCACAATGCCCCGGCCGAAGAATACTTGGGTACATGGGACTGTCGGAGGCGCGGCGGGTGAGCGGCCAGGCGGCACACGCCACCGGCTCCGCGGCGCGCTCTGCCGCACGGGCCGGCGCCTCCGCGACACGGTGGACGGGGCGGTTCGTGCACCGGCTCAGCAGCGCCTCCGGCGCTGGCCGGACCGGCCTGTCCAGCCTCATCGAACTGACCGCCGCGGGCAGCGCCGGCGACGCCTTCGTGGCCGTTGCGCTGGCGGGGACGGTTTTCTTCAACACCTCACTGCATGAGGCCCGCAGCCAGGTCGTGCTGTACCTCGTCCTTACGATGACGCCGTTCGCGTTGCTCGCGCCATTCATCGGGCCGATGCTCGACCGCATCAGGCAGGGGCGCCGCTACATCATGATGGGCTCGCTGCTGGCCCGCGGCCTGCTGTGCTGGGCTATGTCAGGCGCCATCCATGATCCGGTCACGCTCTTCCCCGCGGCATTCGGCGTGCTGATCCTGCAGAAGGCGTACCTGATCACCCGTAGCTCCGTGACCCCGCGCCTGCTCCCGGCCGAGATCACCCTGGTGACGGCGAATGCCCGCAATGGCCTGGGAGCGGTCCTCGCCTCAAGCGCCGCCGCGCCTGTCGCAGCCGGAATCGTCGCCGTGGCCGGCGCGCCATGGGCACTGCGGATCGGCACGCTCGTGTATCTCGTCGCCACGGTGCTCGGTGCCCGGGTACCCGGTCACGTCGACGCCCCGGCCGCACCGGCGGCACCGCTCGCCCAGCAGGACAGCGGCAGCGGGGCGCCCTCAGCACCGGCAGGGCCCGGGACGCCCGGCGAGCCTCCCGCGCCGCGCGGGACCGGGGCGCGGACGGGTCATCCGGACGCGGCGCTTCCGCTTGAAGGTGGCTTTGCCGGGCCGGCCCGGCCGGCGGCGGCCACGCGACGGAGGCGATGGCTTCGATCGATCGGGCCTATCGTGGCGGAAGCGATGTGGGCCGACGCGGCGCTGCGCGCGTTCGCTGGCTTCATGGTCTTCTTCCTCGCCTTCCTGCTGCGCAGCGATCATTTCCACGGCTTTTCGCAAAACGTCGCGCTCGGCGCGCTGGTGCTGGCTGCGGCGGTAGGCGGCCTGATCGGCACGGCCGCCGGCTCGGTATTCCGGTCCCGCATGCCCCACCTGATGGTGTTCGGCGTGCTGGCGGTTTCCATCGCGACGTGCGTCGTATGCGCGTTGTACTTCGGCCTGGGAACGGCGCTCATCGTCGCATTCGTGGCGTCGGTAGGGACCGTGCTGGCCAAGCTGGCGCTCGATTCCACGGTGCAGCGCGAGGTCCCAGAGGAGACCCGCACGTCCGCGTTCGCGGTGTCCGAGACGGTCCATCAGGTGTCATGGGTCGCTGGGGGCCTGGCCGGCGTGCTGGTGTCGATGACGGACAGCGGGCCCGTGGGCCTGGGGATCAGCGCCGCCGGCATCGCCGCCGCCTTGCTGCTGCTGCTGTCGGCGCGCCGCCGCCGTCTGCCCGGCGTAGCATCGCGTGCGGCCGCATAAGCCGGCCGGGACGCGTAAGCCATCCGGGGCGGTTATCCGGCCTCGATATCGTCGGCGACAGCCCGGAGAACAGCGGCGATCTTCTTCGCGTCGCGGCCATCGGGGTGTTTGCCGCGCCGGTAGCTGTTGGACACGCCGTCCAGCAGCTTGATGAGATCCTCGACGATCACGACCATCTCATCCGGCTTCTTGCGTGCCACCTTCGCCGCCACGGTGGGCGGGGGCTCGATAAGCCGCACCTGGAGCGCCTGCGCGCCCTTCCGGCCCTCTGCGATGCCGAACTCCACGCGCTGGCCCGGGCGCAGCGCGGTGGTCCCGGATGGCAGGGCGGAAGAATGTACGAAGACCTCGCCCCCGTCGTCGCGGGCGAGAAAGCCAAACCCCTTCTCGGAGTCGTACCACTTGACCTTGCCGGTAGGCACGAGCAAGACCTCACGTCAATGTAGGAAGAAGCCGATAAACAGTGCCCGGGGCAATCGCGATAATGCGATCGGGTCCTTCTAGGCTAGCCGCCGCGCAGAACGGACAGCATACCCGTATCCGGCCCGCGGGCCGCCCCGGCCAGCCCGCGCCGGGACCGCGGTAAGCGCGGCGAACCGTTACCCGGACGTGGCGCGTGACCCTCTCGGGCCCCGTGCCCGGGAAGTGGCGCGACCCTGGCGGACGCTGCGGACCAGCCAGGGCCGCGCCGTCCGGACCTCACACGTTCGGATGGTGCTGGGACGGGATCGCGTGCGGGGCCCGGAACCCGAGTGCGCATGACCCCCGTAAGGCATCAAGATCGCAACATCGCTATACCCAGCGATTTTACCTCGAAACCCGGAGCCGCGGCGGTCCGCCGGCACGACGGTCGCACGCCCGCTGGGCGAGTCGCGAGCTGGAGGGCCGCGGCGGCGCCTGGACCGAGGAGCGAGGCACGAGCGACGAGGGAAGGGGAGGCGGGTGGGGGCCCGGAGGCGAGCGGAGGACACCGCGTGAGCGGGCCCGCGGCGCAGACGCGAGGGCCCGGGGAACTCCCCGGGCCCTCGGCGTGAAAGGCCGGAACTAGAAGTCCATGTCCCCGCCGCCGCCAGGCGCGGCAGGGGCCTTCTCCTTCTCCGGCTTCTCTGCGATGACCGCCTCGGTGGTCAGGAACAGGCCCGCGATCGACGCGGCGTTCTGCAGCGCCGAACGGGTGACCTTCGCCGGGTCGATGATCCCCGCCTTGAACATGTCGGTGTACTCACCGTTCGCGGCGTTGAGACCCTGGCCCGCCGGGAGGTTCTTCACCTTCTCCACCACGACGCCGCCCTCGAGGCCGGCGTTGACCGCGATCTGCTTCAGCGGCTCCTCGACGGAGCGCTTCACGATCTGCGCACCGGTCGCCTCGTCGCCCGACAGCTCGATCTTGTCGAAGGCGTTCTGGCCGGCCTGCAGCAGCGCGACGCCGCCGCCGGGCACGACACCCTCCTCGACCGCGGCCTTGGCGTTGCGCACGGCATCCTCGATGCGGTGCTTGCGCTCCTTCAGCTCGACCTCGGTTGCCGCACCGGCCTTGATGACGGCGACGCCGCCGGCCAGCTTGGCCAGCCGCTCCTGCAGCTTCTCGCGGTCGTAGTCGGAGTCGGTGTTCTCGATCTCGGTCTTGATCTGGTTGACACGGCCGGAGATCTGCTCGGGGTCACCGGCACCGTCCACGATCGTCGTCTCGTCCTTGGTGACGACGACCTTACGGGCACGGCCCAGCACGTCGATGTCGGCGTTCTCCAGCTTCAGGCCCAGCTCCTCACTGATGACCTGCGCGCCGGTCAGCACGGCGATGTCACCGAGCATGGCCTTGCGGCGGTCACCGAAACCGGGGGCCTTCACCGCGACCGACTTGAACAGGCCCCGCATCTTGTTCACGATGAGCGTCGCCAGGGCCTCGCCCTCGACGTCCTCCGCGATGATGACGAGCGGCTTGCCGGACTGCACAACCTTGTCCAGCAGCGGCAGCATGTCCTTGTTGGCCGAGACCTTGGAGTTGACCACCAGGATGTACGGGTCCTCGAGAACGGCCTCGAGGCGCTCGGGGTCGGTGACAAAGTACGGCGCGATGTAGCCCTTGTCGAAGCGCATGCCCTCGGTGAGCTCGAGCTCAAGGCCGAAGGTGTTGCTCTCCTCGACGGTGATGACGCCTTCCTTGCCGACCTTGTCCATGGCCTCGGCGATCATCTCGCCGATCGCCGGGTCGCCCGCCGAGATGGACGCCGTGGAGGCGATCTGCTCCTTGGTCTCCACGTCCTTGGCAAGCTTGGACAGTTCCTCGCTCACGCGCTCGACGGCCGCGTCGATGCCGCGCTTGAGCGCCATCGGGTTGGCTCCGGCGGCGACGTTGCGCAGGCCCTCGCGGACCAGCGCCTGGGCCAGCACGGTAGCGGTGGTGGTGCCGTCACCCGCGACGTCGTCGGTCTTTTTCGCAACTTCCTTAACGAGTTCCGCGCCGATCTTCTCCCACGGGTCCTCGAGCTCGATCTCCTTGGCGATGGACACGCCATCGTTGGTGATCGTGGGTGCGCCCCACTTCTTCTCGAGCACCACGTTCCGGCCCTTCGGGCCGAGGGTTACCTTCACGGCGTCGGCGAGCTGATTCATGCCGCGCTCGAGGCCGCGCCGGGCGTCCTCGTCAAACGCGATCATCTTCGCTGCCATAGGCTCCAGTCCTCCGTGGCTTGCTTGCGGATCGAGCCGACGCCCGCGACGGACGGCCTGGGCTGCGGACAGTCCTTTCCTGCCACAGGCGCAGACCTCATCGCCCGATCCCGCCTCTCGCTATCACTCTCATAGGGAGAGTGCCAACGCCATGTTTAGCACTCTCGAGGGGAGAGTGCAAACGCCGCAGTGTTGACCCGGGGGGACGACCCCCCGGAGCCCCCCGTCAGTTTGCTGCGGTACCCGCCGACACACCGGCCGCTCACCCGGGCACAAGGCCCGGGATCGTTGGGCCGGTAACGATCGCCTGTCCGTAACCTGCGCCAGTACCCGCCGACACACCGGCCGCTCACCCAGGCACAAGGCCCGGGATCGTTGGGCCGGTAACGATCGCCTGTCCGTAACCTGCGCCAGTACCCGCCGAAGTACCGGGCTCTGTCCGTATGCCGTACTGGGCCCGCAGACACAGATCGGCCCGGCCCCGAGGGGGCCGGGCCGATCCGACGTCAGAGTCTCAGACCACGCGGACAGCGTCTGCCTGCTGCCCCCGGTCGCTCTGCGTGATCTCGAACTCCACTCGCTGGCCTTCTTCAAGCGTCCGGTAACCATCCGCCTGAATCGCCGAGAAGTGGACGAACACGTCCTTGCCACCGTCGACGGCGATAAAGCCGTAGCCCTTCTCCGCGTTGAACCACTTGACGGTGCCCTGAGCCATTCCCAACAACTCCCTAACTGCGCTCGGGCCTCGAGCCCCGCCCTTGCAACGCGGAACCCGTTCGATCGTTATCCGGCTTACTCGGGCCACGCCGAGGAGCGGGTCCGGCCGAATGGCGACCGGACACGACATTACCGCGTGCACGAACCAGACGGGCCAGGATCCCCCGTGATAAGCGCCCACGTACTGCGGGCTACGGACAGGCGATCGTACCGGCCTAGCGAGTCCGGGCCTTCAGGCCCGGCGAGCGGCCGGTGTATCGGCGGGCAACCGGCGCGAGCAGGCGGGGGGTTCCGGGGGGTCGCCCCCCGGGTCAGCACAGCCGCCGGCTACCGCCGGGATGACCGAGACCTGCGTGCCCGCGGGCACGGGCGTGTCGAGGCCCTGCGCGAACCGGACGTCCTCTTCGCCGACGTATACGTTGACGAACCTGCGGATCTTGCCCCCGTCGTCCAGGATGCGGCCCGCGATTCCCGGGTAGGCGGCCTCAAGTCCCGCGATAACCTCGCGGAGCGTTCCGTGCTCGGCGGTGACTTCCGCCGCGCCGCCCGTATAGGAACGCAGAATGGTCGGGATGCGCACCGACACGCTCATTCCACGCCTGCCTCTCGGAACGATTCCAGTGTCGGCCTCACCGTGACCGGCACCGGCAGTGTCCCGGCGACCGCATCCAGTGTTTTCAGGCCGTCACCGGAATTGATTATCACAGTCTCCCCGCCGGGATCGAGCTGCCCGGTGGCGAGCAGCTTGCGCAGCACGCCGAGGGTGACCCCGCCAGCGGTCTCGGCGAAGATGCCTTCCGTCTCGGCCAGCAGCCGGATCGAGTCGATGATCTCGCTGTCGCTGACGTCCGCGACAGCACCGCCGGTCCTGCGCACCACGTCCAGCACGTACGGGCCGTCCGCCGGGTTGCCGATCGCCAGCGACTTGGCGATCGTGTCGGGGCGGACCGGCCGCACGACGTCGTGCCCGGCGGCGAACGCGGCCGATACCGGCGAGCAGCCCGTCGCCTGCGCGCCGAACACCCGCCACCCCGAGTCCTCGACCAGGCCGAGCGAGGCGAGCTCGCGGAAGCCCTTGTCCACCTTGGTGAGCTGCGCGCCGGAGGCGATGGGGACAACGACCTGCTCCGGCAGCCGCCAGCCGAGCTGCTCGGCGATCTCGAAGCCGAGCGTCTTGGACCCCTCGGCGTAGTAGGGCCGGACGTTGACGTTGACGAACGCCCAGTCCTCATGCTCACCGGCCAGCTCGGATGCCAGCCTGTTCACGTCGTCGTAGTTCCCGTCGACGAGGACGAAGGTGCCGCCGTACACCGCGGTGGTGATGATCTTCTGCTGCTCCAGGTTGGCCGGAACGAGCACCATGGAGCGGATGCCGGCCCGCGCCGCCGCTGCGGCGACCGCGTTCGCGAGATTGCCGGTCGACGGGCAGGCAAGGACCTTGAAGCCCATCTCCAGGGCGGCGGCGAGCGCCACCGCGACGACGCGGTCCTTGAAGGAATGCGTCGGGTTGTCCCGGTCGTCTTTCACCCAGAGCCTGCGCATGCCCAGCGCGTGCGCCAGGTTGTCCGCGCGGATCAGCCGGGTGTAGCCCGGCTGAGTGGTGGGCCGCTCCGCGATATCGGAGGGCACCGGGAGCAGCCTGGCGTAGCGCCACATGTTCCGCGGGCCGGCTTCGATGTCGGCCCTGGTCAGCTTCGGGAAGTCGTAGCTGACCTCGAGTGGGCCGAAACAGTCTTCGCAGGCGTAGTAGGGGCCGAGTTCACGGGTGCGGCCGCATTCGCGGCATGACAGGTGGGTGGCGTAGCCGAACCGGGACACCGGACCCGTCGCGCTGGCGGCATGGTTCTTTTCGGCGTGATTTTGTTCAGTGGCAGATGTGCTCACGTGGCGAGGCCTTTCATCCCCATCTTTCCCGGCGGTCACCTTGACCGCAGGCCGGACTTGGCACCTCTCACGACCTGGCCTCGCCTGACGGGACCCGGATCTCCCGGCGACGCGGGAACGGGCCTCAGGGGGAGCCCGTTGGGAGTACTCCCGGACTCCGGCAGCTTCATCGTGACGGTTGCCGGGGCTTCACAGGGCCGATCCCTCCACCCCTCTAGATGAGCTATATGCAGTTGTGCCGCGCGGCACGCTCGCGTAGCGCGCGACCGGGCTGTTTCCTTGCGGACACGAGCCTTATGGGCACTTTAGCCGATCATGCCGGGTGCCGCAGCACCGGCCCCGGCGAGCGGCCGGATAGTGAATCTGCAGACCGCTCCGCTAGCCTGCCGGGATATGGGTCACAACTCCAGCTTGAGCCGGGAAGCCACAACCGGCGAGGCGGCACCGGGTCAGGAGGCCGACCCCGCCGGGGAAGTGTACCCGGGCGGCAGTCGGCTGCTCGTCGCCTCGAACCGGGGCCCCCTGTCGTTCACCCTCGATCCCGACGGGAACCTGTCGGCCCGGCGCGGCGGCGGCGGGCTGGTGTCCGGTCTCATGCCGGGCCTGTCATCGATGGCCAGCCGCGCCGAGGTGCTGTGGATCTGCGCGGCGCTCAGCGACGCCGACCGCGCCGCCGCGCGGCAGGATCCGTACGGCAAGCGGTTCGGGATCGACGGCGAGGCACCCTCGGCGCCCGGCGGCGGCCAGACCGCGGTCCGTATGCTTGACATACCGGCCGGCACCTTCTACGGCGCCTACAATCGTGTGGCGAACACCACACTGTGGTTCGTCCACCATCTGCTCTTCGACACCCCGAGCCAGCCCCGTTTCGGGCCGGAGTTCCGGCGCGACTGGCAGTCATACGTCGCCTACAACGAGGCCTTCGCGCAGGCACTCACGGACGGGGCGGCGGCCAGCGCCCGCGTACTCGTGCAGGACTACCACCTCACGCTCGTGCCCCGGATGCTGCGGGAACTCGTGCCAGGAATCAGGATCGCGCACTTCTCGCATACGCCGTGGGCGCCGGCCGACTACTACCGGATACTTCCCGACGACGTCGGCCGGGCCGTCCTCGACGGCATCCTCGGCGCCGACCATGCGGGCTTCCTGTCCCGGCGGTGGGCCGACGCCTTCCTCGAATGCTGCGAGACGTTGCTCGGGGCGCAGGTCGACAGGGCCACCGGGCGCGTCATTCACCGCGGGCACGTGACTGGGGTCGCCGTGCACCCACTCGGCGTGGACGCACCGGCACTGCGCGAACGCGCCCGCGCCGCCGATGTGGAGGCACACGTCACCGCGCTGGCCGGGGCGGCCCGTGGCAGGAAGCTGATCGTGCGGGTCGACCGGACAGAACTGTCCAAGAACATCCTGCGCGGCCTGATCGCCTACCGGGAACTGCTCACCACGCGGCCGGAGTGGCGCGGCAAAGTCACCCACCTCGCGTTCGCCTATCCGTCACGGACCAGCGTGCCGGGGTACCGGGAATACACCGAAGAGGTCCAGCGGATAGCGCGGGAGATCACCGACGAGTTCGGCACCGCGGACTGGAATCCGCTGATCCTCGAGGTGAAAGACGACTACCCGCGGTCGCTCGCCGCCTGCCGTCTCGCCGACGTGCTGGTGGTGAACCCCATCCGCGACGGCATGAACCTCGTCGCTGAGGAGGGCCCCGTCCTGTCGGACCGCGGCTGCGCGCTCATCCTCTCCCGTGAGGCCGGTGCCGCGGCCGTACTCGGATCGGACGCACTGCTGATCAACCCCTACGACGTGAGCGCCACCGCGAACGCCATGCACCAGGCACTCTCGATGCCCGAGGACGAGCGCCGGCGTCGGTGCGCGGCACTGGCCGCCGCCGCGGCCGGCCGGGCGCCGGGGCAATGGCTCGCCGACCAGCTCGACGCGCTCGGTTAACCCGGGGGGACAACCCAGTGTGTCCGGAGGTGGCGCGCGTGGCCGCGCGCCAGCGCCTCGCGGTCAGCGGGTCACGTGGTCGGCGATGGCGGTGAGCAGCGCGGCGACGCCCTCGGGGCCGTCCACCACCAGGTCCGCCTGCTCGGCGGGGAAGGCGGATTCCGCCGAGGCGCTGTACACCGTCACGCCCGGGATCCCTTCCCTGCGGAGCGCGCGCACGGCAGCGAACGCGGCCAGGTCGCCCAGGTCGTCCCCGCAGAACATGACCGACCGCGTCTTCCGCTGCCCGGCCAGCTCGGTGAGCGCGGCGCCTTTGTCCATGCCCGGCGGGCGCAGCTCGATGACCATGCGGCCGGGTTCCACGGTAAGGCCCGTCCGCTCCGCGAGCGCCGCCAGCGGTTCCCGTAGCTGTTTCAGCACCCCGTCCGGGTCGGCGGTGCGCCGGGTGTGCACGGCAAGCGCGTAGCCCTTGTCTTCCGTCCAGGTTCCCTCTGGCGCCCCGGCCGACTCCAGCACGCCCGGAAGGTCCCGCCGGACGGCCGCCACCCCCGGCGGCGGAGGCGGGGCTGAGACATGTCCGTCCTGCCAGCGTTCCCAGCCGTAGTGGCCGAGGACGATGACGCCGGGCACGTCGGTCAGGCCGCCAAGCTCCACCGCCTGGGCCACCGGGCGCCCGGTGATAATGGCGAGGGTCCCGACCTGCGCGGCCAGCCGCCGCAGCGCCATGACCGCGGCGGGATGGGCATACGCCGCGGACGGATCCGTCACGATGGGCGAGAGCGTCCCGTCGTAATCCGACCCGATCAGCGCGTCGGCGGGTGCGGCCAGCAGCGCCTCCAGGCCTGCCCGTCCCTCGGGCGTGGCGGGACGCGGGAGGACGCTCATTCCGGCGACCGCATCCGCTGCCGCCTGGAACGCTGCCGCCGCAGCCGCTTGACGAGCACGGGATCGAACCGCAGTGCCTCCGGCGTGTCGATCAGCTGGTTGAGCAGCTGGTAATACCTGGTCGGCGCCAGTCCAAGCGCCTCGTGAATGGCCTGCTCCTTCACGCCAGGATGCCGCCAGGACCGCGATTCGAAGGTCAGGATCCGGGCGTCGCGTTCGGACAGCTCCGCCATGTGGCCCTCCTCCCGGACACGTGGCCCTCCTGGACAAGCTCATCGTAGGCGCGCAACACGCTGCAGCGGGAAAACGTGCGGCTACTCTTCTGTACCAACCCGGCGGCTGCTCTTCTGTACCGGCGCCCCCATGCGACTCTGTACCGGCGCCCCCATGCGACGTACGCTCACGGATCGTGACCCCTTATAGCTGCCTGACGTTCCTCACCGACTACGGGCTGGAGGACGGTTTCGTCGCCGCCTGCCGCGGAGTCGCCATCGGGATCGCACCGCAGACCCCCGTCATC
>DASQVO010000373.1:0-17625 GCA_035640715.1 Streptosporangiaceae bacterium | reverse complement strand
GGGAGGCCAGGCACTTCATCGCGGGTTTGGTCAGAGGCGGCCGGCCAGGTCGAGGGCGGCGATGTAGCCGAAGGTCATCGCCGGGCCGATGGTCGCGCCGGCGCCGGCGTAGCTGTGGCCCATGACCGCTGCGCTGGTGTTGCCGGCCGCGTACAGGCCGGGGATCGGCGTGCCGTCCTCGCGGAGCACCCGGGCACGCTCGTCGGTGCGCAGGCCGCCCTTGGTGCCCAGGTCGCCAGGCACGATCTTGACGGCGTAGAACGGCGGCTTGTCCAGCGGCGCGAGGTTCGGGTTCGGACGTCGGCGGGGGTCGCCGTAGTAGCGGTCATATGCCGAGTCGCCGCGGTGGAAGTCCTCATCCCTGCCGGACTGCGCGAACTCGCCGAACCTGACCACCGTCTTCTCCAGGGCCTGGGGGTCCAGGCCGATCTGCCCGGCGAGCGCGGCGATCGTCGGCGCAGAGCAGACCGCGCCCGCCTGATACCAGCGCTTGGAGAACGGCCTGCCCGGCTGGAGCCCAGCGAAGACATACGTGCTGCGGTAGCGCTGGTCGAAGATCAGCCAGGCCGGGATATGCGGGGTTCCGGTGCTGTGGCCGTCATACATCGCGTGCACGGCGTCGACATAGGGGGCCGATTCGTTCACGAACCGCTGGCCCGCGCCGTTGACCAGGATGCAGCCGGGCAGGCTGCGCTCGGCTAGGCAGAAGTACGGCCCGCCGGGCAGCGGGATCGACGGCCCCCACCAGGCGTCGTCCATCAGGCCGACCGCCGCGCCGAGTTCCTGGCCGGCCACGATCCCGTCGCCGGTGTTCCCGGCCGCGCCGGTCGTCCACTGCGCGCCGATGGGCGCGCGCTGGTAGCGCTGCCGCATCTGCTCATTGCGCTCGAACCCACCGGTCGCGAGCAGCACGCCGCGCCGGGCCCGGATCAGCACCGGCGTGCCGTCACGTACCGCGCGGACCCCGGTGACCCTGCCGTCTGTCACGACCAGGCCGGTCATGGGGGTGTTCAGC
Organism: Streptosporangiaceae bacterium; assembly: GCA_035640715.1. Taxonomy (GTDB): domain Bacteria; phylum Actinomycetota; class Actinomycetes; order Streptosporangiales; family Streptosporangiaceae; genus DASQVO01. Next base: position 16,610 of record DASQVO010000373.1, on the reverse strand, counting down.
CAGACTGGCACGTCGCTGGCAAGCAGCCCGGCCCGCAGCCCTGCCGCGAGCGCCTGGCCGAGGCTGAGCACCCGGTGCCCGAGCACCCGGGCGCGCGCCGCCCGTCCGGCGATCTTCACACCGGCCAGGACGGCGCGCGGATGGCGCGGGCCGAGGCTCAGCCAGCGGTAGTCGGCCTGGGTCACGGCCACGCCGTCCGGGACCGGCAGGTAGGGCGGGTTCAGGTGCGCGAGCTCGCCGCCGAGCACCCGGCCGTCGAGCGGCACCGGCTCGATGCTGCGCCCGCTGGCGAACCCGCCGGGCGCCTCGGGATAGTAGTCGGCGTAACCGGGCACCCACGTCAAGCGCAGCGGCGTCTTCGCGAGCACAAGGTCCAGCATGGCCGGGCAGTGCTCCAGCAGGGCCTGCCGCAGCTGCGCAGGGACGCAGTCGCCGGCCACGTGCGCCAGGTAGACACTGGCCTGCTCGGGGGTATCGGTGATGCCGGCGCGGCGCAGCACCGTGTTGCCCGGCGCCCAGATCCCGCCGCCCGAACGGGCAGTGGAGCCTCCGAACAGCCCGGTCTTTTCGATCACGACGGCGGTCGCGCCCAGGTGCGCCGCGGTCAGCGCGGCCGTCATGCCCGCCGCGCCGCTGCCCGCCACGACGACGTCGAACTCGGCAGTGGCGTCGTCGCCCGGCTCTGTTGTCATGCCACCTCCCAGCTCCATACTAGAACACGTTATAGTTTTGCGCATTGAGCCGGAGGAGACGCTTTGCCGCCAGACGGGGAAATCGAGGCCGGCGTGGTCGTCGTGGGCGTCGGCGCCGCGGGCGCACGCGCGACCCTTAGGCGGCTGCGGGGGGCTGTCCGGCTGGACCGGTTCACTGGCGGCGGGACCACGGCGCTGTCCGGTGGCGTCGTCTACGCCGACTCGTGTCCTACCTGAATCGCCTGCCACGGCACTTTTCTCCGGCGCATGTGGCGCGGCCGGGCGCATCACGCTATCGTTAGATATCATAGGAGGTCAGGATGACGGATGTGCTGATTCGCGATGTGCCCGATGACGTCATCGCGGCACTGGACACGCATGCCGGCCGTCTAGGGCTATCCCGCAGTGAGTATCTGCGCCGTCGGCTCGCCCAGGACGCGGCTCTCTCGGACTCCCCGGTCAGCGTTGGGGACTTGGCACGCTTTGCCCGCACCTTCGGCGACCTGGCCGACCCTGACGTCATGTCACAGGCCTGGCAGTGACCACGTGGCTGATCGACAAGTCCGCACTGGTCCGCCTTGCCGCCAGCCCGGATGCCGCTGACTGGGCCAACCGGATCGAGCGCGGCCTGGTGCGGATCACCACCGTCACCCGGCTGGAAATCGGCTATTCGGCCCGGTCAGGGCCGGACTTGCGGGCCGGCCTCCGCCAGCCGCCTGTGTCGGCGATGCCGGTGGAGTACCTGACCCCGGTAATCGAAGACCGGGCCGTGGAAGTCCTCACCATGCTGGCTGACCGGGGCCAGCGCCGCGCCCCTTCGGTGCCCGACCTGATTATCGCCGCGGCAGCGGAGCTCGCCGGGCTCACAGTCCTGCACTTCGATAAAGACTTCGACCTCATCGCCAGCATCACCGGCCAGCCCGCCGAGTGGCTGAACGTCCCGTGACCCCGACGGGCGACGAGGGCCCGGACCGGCCGGTTCCGGCTCCTAGGTCGCGGGCTGCGGCGACGAGGTCGGCGTTGCTGCGGGCGCGGCTGCCGTCGGGCAGATAGAGCGTGTCTTCCAGGCCGACGCGGGTGTCGAGGCCCCTGCGGACGGCGTCTTCGATGAGGATCCAGGTCACTTCCCCATCGCCATGCTGCAGCCGGGGGACTTCGACCTCGGCCCGGTCGAGGATCTCATGAATCGCACTGGCCAGCGGAACCGCGTCGGCCTTGCCCACCTGAGCTTCCCCGGGTTCGACGAGGATCCGGGTGAGACGGTCGGCCAGGCCGCAGGTCACGAGTGTCTCGGCGTCTTCGGTGGTCCATACGCCTGCCTCGATGCCGATCCCGGCCGACAGCAGCGCCTGCATCACCTGGACGGCTCCGTCTTCGCACAGGTTGACCGAAGAGTAGGCGGGCTGGGTCCACTTGCTGATCAGGGTTAGCCTGCGCTGGAGATTGGGCTCGATGTCGGCGACGGTGGTGACTCCGGCCGCTTGTGCTCCTGTTGCGCGGACGGCTGAGGCTGCCCGGTCGACGTAGCCGGGTTCGAGGGTAGGGTTGCCGTGGATGTCTCTGACGTGGATGTGGAATTCCTGGGCGCCGGCGGCCAGGCACTGCTGGACGTCGCGGATCAGTTCGTCCTCGGTGACCGGCACGGCAGGATGATCGGCCTTGGAGCGGTCACCGTTGACTGCAGCCTGAAGCATCATTCAGGTTTCTCCTTATTACCTGGTGGCACAAGGGGGCCGTTCTGGTGCTTGATCAGCGGTGCCGCAGGTGTCGTGATCCTCCGGCTGCGCACGGCCCGCGGCACTCAGTAGGTAATGCTGACCGCGCCGCATTTTCGTACCTGAGACTTGTGCCTCACCCGCCTTGGCGTCGGCCGCTGCTTCTTCGTTGACGACCTGAGCTGGAGACGATGGGCTCGATCACGACTGTCCGATAGGGAGCGGCCAGTCGGCCCAGGTCATCGGGATCGGCGGTCTGCACGACACCACCTCCCGCCTCGACGGCCACGGCGACCGGGTGAGCATCTGCGAACAGGGTGGAATCCGCATCGGCTTCGGTCAGCAGCGCGCCTATGAGGCGGGCAAGACTCCGGTCGGTGTCGCGGAGTATCAGACCGTCCGCCGACTCCCTTGCGAGGAGCGAATCCAGCGCCTGATTGCGCCCCGCGCCCCGGTACAGTTCAGCGAGCGTACCGGTCGCTACGGCAACATCGCGGCGGAGTCTCCTCGCGGCCTCCATCGCCTGGCGCACCTTCCGCTCGGATGGGTGCCGCGGGTCCAGCAGCGCGTTGACCGCCTCCGCGTCAAGGACCAGCGGCACCTAGCCCGCCCGCAGCGTGTCAGACTCATCGGGCAGACCGCCGAGCAGGCGCATGTAGCGGGCGATTTCCGCTTCATCTTCCGGCGTGTCCAGGCTGCCCCGCTCCCGGGCAAGATGATCGAGAAGCCCGCCAAGCGCCTGCTGCCTTCGGCGCCTGGCGAATTCTGCCCGGAGCGCCGAATTCACCTCAGCGGAGAGGCTCTCCCCGCCCTCGGCTTCGATCGCCGCGACGAGGTCGGCGTCGAGGGTGACCGAGACCTTCCGCTTTGCGCTATTGGTCATACTTGCATCCTACCTGAATCGCCTGCCAAGGCGCTCTTCTCCGGCGGCCAGGTCGGCCGTCACGCGGCCAGGGACTCAACTGAGGCGCCGACCAGGCAGCGGCTGCGGCACATCAGCCGACTGGCACGCTACGTAGCATTTGTTCTTTTAATGACATTTGTGTGCTGGTTTTCTCGCCGATCTGTTATTTTCCTCGGCAGTCGGGGTGCGACGGGCGCGAGAGCTATCCGCTGATGGACCATCCAGGCGAGAACATAGCTGTCACGCAGGGTGATCGCTCTCCGGGTGCCACCACCTCGCGAGGCCGCCGCAGATCGCCGAATAGGCGCTCATGACGCTCGGGCCTGGCGTTCCGTAGGTGGCGCTCATATCACTCAGTTCGGTGTCGCCCCGCCGAGGGCGGCCTCCGTGGTGCACAAGGGCGACGCGTCGCACTACTTCAGGCTGCTCGCCACCGTGTCCTGAGCCCGGTCGGCGGGCCGTTTCCGGCCGGGCCGCGAGGGCCCGGCCGGAGATGACGCTCGGGGACGTCAGGCCGTGTGCAGGGCGTCGCGGAGGAACGCGATGGCCTGGGCGATCGCGGCCGTCGCGGCGTGGGTGCCGCGTAGCGCGTTGAGCATCACGAAGTCGTGGATGATGCCCTGGTAGCGCGCGGCCGTCACGGGAACGCCAGCCTGACGGAGCTTAGCGGCGTACGCCTCGCCCTCGTCGCGGAGCACGTCCGCTTCGCCGGTGATGACCAGCGCCTGCGGCAGCCCGGACAGCTGCTCGGTCGTGGCGCGCAGCGGGGACGCGGTGATCTGCGCCCGCTCGGCGGGGTCGATCGTGTACTGGTCCCAGAACCACTGCATCGCGTCCCGCCGCAGGAAGTACCCTTCGGCGAACTGGTGGTAGGAGTCGGTGTCGAAGCTGGCGTCCGTAACCGGGTAGAAGAGGACCTGCGCGGCCAGTGACACGTCACCGCGCTCCTTGGCCTGGAGAGTGAGGGCCGCGGCCATGTTGCCGCCGACCGAGTCTCCGGCCACCGCGATGCGGCTGGTGTCGAGGCCGCGGGCGGCGCCGTTCTCGATGATCCAGCGGGCGGTCGCGTAGTTCTGCTCGATGGCGGCGGGGTAGCGGGCCTCGGGCGACAGGCTGTAGTCCGGGAAGACCACGGCCGCGTTCACGCCAGCGGCGAGCTCGCGGACCAGGCGGTCGTGCGTGTGCGCGTCGCCGAAGACCCAGCCCGCGCCGTGGATGTAGATGATCACCGGCAGCGGGCCGGCGGCGCCCGGGCCGGTCGCGTTCGGCGGGGTGACGATACGCACCCGGACATCGCCGGCCGGCGCGGGCACCGTGACCCACTCCTCGCTGACGTCGGGCTTGGGGATCTCGCCCGACTGGACCTCGTCGACGGTCTTGCGGCCGGCCTCCGGGCCGAGGTCAAACAGGTACGGCGGGTTGGCAGTAGCCGCGGCGAACTCGGCGGCGGCGGGCTCGAGGACTGGTGTCGGGTAGCTCATGATCCCTTTCCCTCACGGGCGGCGGTGTCTGACGCTCATTAGACTAGTCAACGATTAACTTGTGTACAACTTAAAAGTGGGCCATGAACTTGTGGCATATCTAACTGGGTAGGATAGGAATACCTGGAGGTGACCCACGAACATGGATGGGCAGACGCAAGCCGGGACGGCCGACGGCGCGGACAGCGCGTCCGATGTCGAAGAGTGGTCGACGCGGCTCGATGACCAGCTGTGCTTCGCGCTGTACGCGGCGTCCCGCGCGATCACGGGCCTGTACCGGCCGCTGCTCGACGAGCTGGGCCTGACGTATCCGCAGTACCTGGTGCTGCTCGTGCTGTGGGACAGGGGTTCAGTGCCGGTGAAGGAGCTGGGCGCCGCCCTGCAGCTGGACTACGGCACGCTGACGCCACTGCTGAAGCGGCTGGAATCCCACGGCCTGCTGCGCCGCGAGCGGCGGGCCGATGACGAGCGCTCGGTGATGATCACGCTCACCGGCGACGGCGCGGCCCTGCGCGCGCGGGCGCGGGCGGTACCGGCGTTCATCGGCGGCGCCATGGGCCTGGAGGCCGCGGAGTTCGACCAGCTCCGCGCGTCGCTACGCCGCCTGACCAGCAACGTCGTCAAGGCCAGCGCCGAGCCGCCGCCCGCAATCTGAGACATCCGCAGCGCGACGGCCGCGGCCGACCCGGGCCACGGACGCCCGCCGGCCGTGGCGCCCGGCCACGTGTGCACCGCCGTCAACCTCGCCCCCGAACTCCTGGTCACCGCCCATCCAGCTGCCGGTCACACGCGGTGATAAATCGCTGGCTGGCCGGGCGGCCGACCACTACGATGGCCCGGGTGACTTCAGCCGGTTACTTCCGCTTTCCGCATATTAACTCCGATTCAGTGACTTTCGTCGCTGGTGGCGACGTATGGATTGCGCCGCTGTCTGGCGGCCGGGCGTGGCGGTTCACCACCGACGGCGCGGCAGTGTCCGGGCCCCGGTTCTCGGCCGACGGCAGCCACCTTGCCTGGACCAGCGAGCTCGACGGCAGCCCGGAGATCTACGTCGGCAGCGTGGCCGACGGGACCACCGGCCGGCTGACATACTGGGGCGCTTCGATGGCCAGGGTGTGCGGCTGGACGGAGCGCGGCGAGGTGCTCGCGGTCAGCCCGGCCGGCCAGCCGTTCCTCGGTCACATGCGGGCGCGGGTGCTGTCCACCGCGCTGTCGGGCGGCCCGGGCGCCGACCGGATCCTGCCGTTCGGGCCGGCCAGTGACATCGCCGCGGGTCAGGACCGCGCTGCGCTGCTCACGGGCACCTGGGGTCAGGACCTGGCGTACTGGAAGCGGTACCGGGGCGGCACCGCGGGCCGGCTGTGGCTCGGCGATGGCATCGATGGGCCTGCCGGGAGCTTCCGGCGCATGGTGCCGGATATCACCGGCCAGCTCGGCAGCCCGATGATCGTCGGTGACCGGCTGGCGTTCCTGTCCGACTATGAGGGCACCGGCAACGTCTACTCGGTTGCTGCCGACGGCACCGGCCTGCGCCGGCACACCGACCATGACGGATGGTATGCGCGCCACGCCAGCACCGACGGACGTCGCGTCATCTACGCCTGCGGCGGCGAGCTGTGGCTCCTGGATGGCCTGGACGCCGATCCTGTCCGGCTGGACATCGTGCTGGGCGCGCCGCTCTCCGGCCGCACGCCCCGGCTGATCACCGCGGCCGACCACGTCGGCGCGCTGTCGGTCGACAAGTCGGGCCGTGCCAGTGCGGTCGAGGTGCGCGGCACCGTGCACTGGCTGACGCACCGGGACGGGCCGGCCCGGGCGCTGGCGGTGGTGCCGGGCGCGCGGGCCCGCTTTCCGCAGGTGCTCGGCACCGGCGGTGAGGTGGTGTGGGCGACCGACGAGGACGGGACAGACGCGCTGGTGGTGGGCGGAGCCGGGCCGTCGGCCCCGGCGCCGCGGCGACTGGCGGCTGGCCAGATCGGCCGGGTGCAGAGCCTCGCTGCCGCGCCGGACGGGACTGCCGTCGCGGTCGCGGCGCAAGACGGTCACCTGCGAGTCGTCGACGTGGCGTCGGGCGGCGTGCGCGAGCTGGCCGCGTCCGACAACGGCTACGTCGCCGGACTGGCCTGGTCGCCCGACTCGGCCTGGCTTGCCTGGTCGGAGCCGACTGAGCATCCGGTCGGCTCGGCCGACATGGGGCTGCGCAAGCTGCGGCTGGCCGGGGTAGCTGACGGCGAGGTGACGGACGTGACGGACGGCCGGTTCATCGACAGCGATCCGGTCTTCACCCTGGACGGCAAGTACCTGGCTTTCCTGTCCAAGCGGAGTTTCGACCCCATCTACGACGCGCACTTCTTCGACCTGAGCTTCCCTTACGGAGCACGCCCGTACCTGCTGCCGCTGCAGGCAGCGGCGCCGTCGCCGTTCGATCCCCAGCTGGCTGGCCGGCCGGCAGGCGAGGACGACAAGGCCGACGACGGCGACACGGGCGGCACGGGCACAAGCGACACAGACTCGGCCGGCAAGACCGCTGCCGGCGCGGACGCGGCCCGGTCCGGTGCCGTGGTCATCGACGCGGCCGGAATGGCAGGCCGGGTCGTCCCGCTGCCCGTGCCGGAGTCGCGGTATTCGCGGCTGCGCGCCGTCAAGGGCGGCCTGGCATGGCTGCGCGAGCCGGTTGCGGGGCAGCTCGGCCTCGGCGGTGCGGCGCCCGACGACGACGCGCCGCGGGCGTCCCTCGAGCGGTTCGACTTCGACAAGCGCGCGGTCACCGAGCTGGCCGGTAACGTGGACTGGTTCGAGGCGAGCGGCGACGGCAGCAGGCTGGTCATCAGCGACCACGGCAAGCTGACGGTCGTCCCGGCCGTCCGCAAGGCCGATCCGGACAACGACGACGACCAGATCGTCGTCGACCGAAGCCGGGCCAGGTTCACCGGCGACCCGGCGGCGATGTGGGGGCAGGCGTACGCCGAGGCGTTCCGGATTATGCGGCATGACTTCTGGGTAGCCGACATGGCCGACGTGGACTGGGACGGCGTGCGGGAGGAGTACCGCCCGCTGCTGGACCGGATCGGCTGCCAGTCCGACTTCACCGACCTGCTCTGGGAGGTGTTCGGCGAGCTCGGCTGTTCGCACGCTTACGCGCACGTGGCCGGCCCCGGCAAGGACGGCGACGGCGTGCCCGGCATCCTCGGCGCTGACCTGGAACGCGACGGCGACGCCTGGCGGGTAAGCCGAATCATGGTGGGCGACACGTCCGACCCGCGGGCGCGCGCGCCACTAGCCGCGCCCGGAGTGGCCATCTCGGTCGGCGACGTGCTGCTGGCCGTCGACGGCCAGCCGGTCGGCCCGCCGGGCCCGGGCCCGCTGATGCTCGGCACCGCTGGTAAGCCGGTCGGCTTGACCGTCGGCCCGGCCGACGGCGGCGAGCCGCGGCAGGTCGCGGTCGTGCCGACGCGCAGCGACACGCGGTTGCGGTACCTGGACTGGGTCCGGCAGAAGCGGCAGATGGTCAGGCAGCTCAGCGACGGGCGGGCGGGCTACCTGCACGTTCCTGACATGGTCAGCAACGGCTGGGCCGACTTCCTGCGGGATCTGCGGACCGAGATGCTGAAGGACGCCCTCATCGTTGATGTCCGCAGCAACTCCGGCGGCCACACCTCGGAGCTGGTCATCGAGCGGCTGAACCGGCGGGTGATCGGCTGGGGATTGATCGGCGGCATGCGTCCCGGCCCGTACCCGGACAACGCGCCGCGCGGCCCGATGGTGGCTATCGCCGACGAGTTCGCCGGCTCTGACGGCGACATCGTGAACATGGCCATCCAGGCGCTCGGGCTCGGCCCGGTAGTCGGCACCAGGACCTGGGGCGGGGTGCTCGGCTACGACGTGGAGCACGAACTGGTCGACGGCACGCAGATGACAGTGCCACGGCTCAGCGTCTGGTTCGAGACCACCGGCTGGGGCGCAGAGAACTACGGCGTCGATCCGGACGTCCAGGTGCTGATGAGCCCGGCCGACTGGGCGGCCGGCCGGGACACCCAGCTGGAGACCGCCGTCCGGCTGGCCATGGCGGCGCTCGCGGAGCGGCCCGCGGCGCTGCCGCCAGACCCGGCCACGCGGCCGTCCAGGCGGCGGCCGCCGCTGCCGCCGCGAGCTGGGTAGCCGCCCCGGGCGGATCGAGGTTGGTGGCCTCGCCGGGCCTCACGGTTGTTTCAGATGGTTAATAGACTTGGGGCAAGTTGACGGCGACTCGCGCATCGATGTCAGCCCAGCCGCGGTGCGCCGCGAAGAACACCCCGCAACCGCGGCGGTCGGGGGGAACGCAGCAGGGTCCTCGGCCTGGTCGGCGAGCCCGCCCCTGGGCGGCGCGACGCCGAACAGCCACACGGGCCGACCCAGCACGGCGAGGTTGCGCCGCGCGAATTCGCATTCCGCCGCACCACGCTAGCACTCGAGCCCATGCGCGCAGCTCGCGGCGCTTTCTCGCCGGCTCGCGCCGCTCTTGGCCAGCCTGGGCCGAGTCAGCACGGCCCTCCCGGACGAGGTCATCGACGTGCATGGCGAGCAGCATAGCTCCGTCTATCAGGAGTCGTCCGCCCGTCCGCCACTCCGCGCCATACCGGTACGTGTGGCCCTCCAAGCTGTACCTGATGGGCAGGCACTGGGCTCTAGCTCCGCGACCGGCGGGCCGGATGGGACCACACGCCGTTCACCTCGGCCAGCTCCAGCCAAGTCGCCGCGTTCGAGCAACTTCGCTGAGCGCCGGCCGCGCCCCGCCAGGGGGCGCGGTGCGCGGTGCTGGCTGGCCACGCCAGCACGGTGAAGGCTCTGCGCATCACCGGCCGGTCGGGCGGGCGGCGGGCGATAACCTGGAAGCCGCGGCAGGCGAAGGCTGACGCGCCTCCCTCAACAGGTCGCCGGTGTGACCCAGGGCGGTGTCGGCCGGTCTGCTGGGCCGGGGCGCCTGCAGCGCATCACGCAGAACGCCCCGTTCGGTGCGGCATCGACGGCCAGTCAAGAACGCGGGTCGGCGCGCAGGCGGATATCGCACACCCGCTCCCAGGTCGGCGGTGACGCTTCGTTACGAAGTCAGCGCCTCCAAAGCGCCTGCCCTTGCCGCAGCTGTTCTCATCGATTGAGACGGCAATCGATACTTGTCACCTGGCGTGCGCGGTGTCCTGGGCATATATGGCGGGTTCCCGGTGGTGTTGTCATCGGACTTGGCGAGACGAATGTGGATGGCCACCAGCATCTGTCCTCTGGTAGCCATCAAGTACAGGTAGCCATTCGGGTGCTCATCTGCTCGTTAGGGGCCGCGGCGCTCAGTAGGTGATGCTGACCTCCGGGGTCAGCGGCACGGCCTGGCAGGCGAGGATGTAGCCATCGGCGACGTCCGCCTCTTCCAGCACCTCATTGTTCGCCATCTTCACTTCGCCGCCGGTGAGCTGGCAGGCGCACGCCCCGCAGATGCCCTGCCGGCAGGAGAATGGTGCATCGAGGCCCTCATCGATGAGGACATCCAGCATGCGGGTCCCCGCCGGCCACGGCAGCACCCGCTTCTCGCCGTCCAACGTGACCTCCAAAGTGGCGGCCATGCTGTCCGCCGGCGGCTGCTCCTCGAACGGGTTCTCCGCCAGGGACAGGAACCGCTCGGTGTGGATCCGCTGGGCCGGCACGCCGAGCTGGCTGAGCGCCTGCCGGACGATCGTCAGGTAAGGGTCGGGCCCGCACAGGAATGCCTCATGGGCCGCGTAGGGGCGGGCCAGGGCCGCCATCGCCGCCGCGGTCGGCGGTCCCTGCAGCGAATCGAGCCAGTGCAGCACCAGCAGCCGGGTATCGGCGGCCAGCCGGCGCAGCTCCCGGCTGAAGATCACCGAGCGCTCGTCGCGGTTGGTATAGATCAGCACGATCCGGCCCCGCCCCCGGGCGAGCGCCGACTTCACGATCGACATGATGGGTGTGATCCCGCTGCCGCCCGCGAACATCAGGAGGTCGGTGTCCAGCGACCGGGGAGTGAACGTCCCGGCCGGGGGCAGGGCGTCCAGCACGCTGCCGGCGGTCACATTGTCCGCGAGCCAGTTGGAGGCGTACCCGGCGCGCTTGACGGTGATCGTGTGGCGGTCCCCGGTATGCGGTGAGCTCGACAGCGAGTAGCACCGCGCCACCGAGCCGTCGGCGGCCGGCACGCGCACCGTGAGGAACTGGCCGGGGTGGTAGGCGAACTCGCCGGACAGTTCGGGCGGGACCATGAAGACCAGCGAGCAGGCGTCGTCGGTCTCGCTGATCACCTCCGCTATCCGCAACTGGTGGAAGACGCGCTGCGGGCTCACGGCGGCGTAACCTCCAGGCGGCCGTCGCGCACCGCGCGGCCGATGGTGCCCCGCAGGCTGGTGCAGGTGCGGATGAGCGCGCTCTGCTCGCCCGCGGCCACCTGGGCGCTGAACTCGGCGCATGCCTGCACCGCCTGGCGGTTCCACTGCACGCTCGTGTGCTGCGGGCTGAACTTCGTCACCAGGACCACGGCAGCGCAGCGGTCGCAGGCTACTTCCTGCAGCGTGGTGTGCCGCTCGTCGGCGTGGCGCATGGCCTATCCCGCTTGCCGCTGGGCGAGGTTCTCCGCGACCTCGTCCTCCCAGGCGGCCACGGCGCGGGTGGTGTCGATCTCGAACTCATACCGGGCCGTCATGTCCGGCGTGATGTCCTCCACGTCGGTGTAGAACTGCTCGTACCAGCGGCGGAGCTGGTACACCGGGCCGTCCTCCGCGCACAGCAGCGGGTTGTCAATCCGGGTCTTGTGTGTCCAGATGTCCACGTCCTGCTGGAAGCCCAGGCCGACGAACTTCGCGAACTTGGCGGCGACCTTGTCCGCGTGCTCGTCCGCCAGGCCCTCCGGCTTCTTCACGATCACGCCCCACTGCAGCAGGAAGGACGTGGGCGTGACCGGGTAGTGGCAGTTGATGAGGACGCTTTCCATGGTCATGCCGTGGTAATCGTGCCACAGGTAGTTGATCATGTAGGCCGGCCCGTAGTAGGAGGCCTCCGAGCGCAGGTTGGTCTCCACCCCGCCCGCGGCGTAGTTCGAGCCGCCGCCGACGTCCGGCCGCGACCTGGTCCGCAGGTACTGCGACGCGATGTGTCCCTCGAACACGTTCTTGAAGTACGTGGGGAACGCGAAGTGGATGTAGAAGAAGTGCGCCATGTCGACGACGTTGTCGATGATCTCGCGGCAGTTCGCGCCCTCGACCAGGAGCGTGTCCCAGGTCCAGCTGGTCCAGCCGGGCGCGCCGAAGCTCTCGATCTCCGGGATGGTCACCTCTGGCGCCGGCGGCCTCCCCTGCGGGTCGTGCCACACGAACAGGTGCCCGTTGCGCTCCAGGGTGGTCCAGGACCGGGTCCGTGCTGTCGGCGGGATCCGCCGGGCGTAAGGGATCTTCGCGCATTTGCCGTCCCCGCCCCAGCGCCAGTCGTGGAACGGGCAGGCGACCGCATCGCCCTTGATCGTGCCGCGGCTCAGGTCGCCGCCCATGTGCCGGCAGTAGGCGTCCAGCACATGCAGCGTGCCGGACGAGTCAGCGAAGACGACGAGCTTGGTGCCGAAGGCGTGGACCGCGTGCGGCTCCGGGGTGCGGAACGTGCTGGCGAGTCCCAGGCAGTGCCAGCCGCGCGCGAACCTGTCCGGCGGCATCCCGCTGTCGATGGTCCGGACGCCGTCTGCCTCGCTCATGCAGTGTCTCCCGCTCGCCTTCGGGGCGCCTTCGGGCGCCGCCTTCCCTCGTCGCTCGTACTCTGTTCCCCCGCTCGCCTCCGGGGCGCCTTGAGGCGCCGCCTTCCCTCGTCGCTCGTACCTCGCTCATCAGTCCAGGCGGCGCCGCGCCCCTCCAGCTCGCTCATGGGGGACCCTCCACCCGTTGTTGCTCTAGCCGTCTTACGAATAGACTAGAACATGTTCTAGTCTTATGGCGACAGGCCACCGCGGGAAAGGGACATCCGGTGAGCGATAACGTCGGGCAGGCGGTAGTCAGCGGAGTGCGTGACCTGCTCCCGGTGCTACGTGAGCGGGCGCAGGAAACCGAGGACGCCAGGGTGGTGCCCGCGGAGTCAGTCAAGGCGCTGGCAGAAACCGGTTACTTCCGGCTGCTGCAGCCGGCCCGGTTCGGCGGGCTGGAAGCCGATCCGCTCACCATTTACACCTGCGCCCGGCTGATCGCCAGCGCCTGCGGATCAACCGGGTGGGTGGCGTCGGTGGTCGGCTTGCATCCCTGGCACGTGGGTCTGTTCCCGCTGCAGGCGCAGGAACAGGTCTGGGGAGATGATCCCGCGACCAGGATCTCCTCGTCCTACGCCCCGACCGGGAAGGCCGAGGCGGTGCCTGGCGGGCACAAGCTGTCCGGGCGGTGGAGCTTCTCCTCCGGCTGTGACCACTGCACCTGGGTGCTGCTCGGCAGCTTCGTGTTCTCCGGCGGCAAGCCGGTGGACTTCCGCACTTTCCTGCTGCCGGTCAGCGACTACCGGATCGACGACGTGTGGGACACCGTCGGGCTGCGCGGCACCGGCAGCAACGACATCGTCGTGGAGGACGTGTTCGTGCCTGAGCATCGTTCCCTCAGCTTCACCGACATGCACCGGTGCAAGGTCCCCGGGCAGGAAGCTAACCCGGCGCCGCTGTACCGGCTGCCCTACGGCTCCGTGTTCTCTTACTGCATCACCACGGCGATCATCGGGATGGCGACCGGTGCCTACGACGCGCACGTGGAGTACCAGCGCAAGCGGGTGCGGGCCTCCTACGCCGGCCAGAAGGCCGCCGATGACCCGCACTCCCAGGTCCGGGTCGCGACGGCCGCGGCGGAGATCGACGCTGCCTGGCTGGCGCTGGAGCGCAACATGACCGAGCTGATGGGCTATGCGCGGGCGGAGGAGCAAATCCCGCTGTCGCTGCGGCTGCGGATCCGGCGCGACCAGGTCCTCGGCACCGGACGCTCGATCAGCGCGATCGACCTGCTGTTCGAGAACTCCGGCGGCCGGGCGCTGGCGGCCGGCACCCCGATCCAGCGGTTCTGGCGGGACGCGCACGCCGGCCGGGTGCACGCCATCAACGACCCGGAGCGGGCACTGTCGATGTTCGGCCGCGCCGAGTTCGGCCTCGACGTCGGCCCGGACGCGATGCTGTGAACATGCCAGACTTCGCCGCGACCAGCCGCTTTGCCGAGGCGGGAGGGATGCGGCTGCACTACCACGAGGCCGGGGACGGGACCCCGGTGGTGCTGCTGCACGGCGGCGGGCCCGGTGCCTCAGCGTGGAGCAATTTCGGCCCGAACCTGCCCGTCTTCGCCAAGCACTTCCGGACGCTGATGGTGGACCAGCCCGGCTTCGGGAAATCGGCCAAGCCGCCGGTGACCGGCAGCTACTTCACCTTCTCGGCGGACGCGCTGGCGGCCCTGCTCGACGGGCTCGGGATCGAGCGGGCGCACCTGGTGGGGAACTCGCTCGGCGGTGGCACCGCGGTCCGGTTCGCGCTGAACCACCCCGAGCGCGCGGGCCGGCTCGTGCTGATGGGGCCGGGCGGGCTCAGCCTGAATGTGTTCGCCCCGGACCCGACCGAGGGTGTCAAGCGGCTGATGGAGTTCTCAGCGCCGCCGGGGCCCACCCGGGAAAAGCTCGGAGCGTTCCTGCGGACGCTGGTGTTCGACCAGCGGCTGGTCACCGACGAGCTCATCGACGAGCGGTTCGCCGCGGCCAGCGACCCGGAGGCGCTGGCGGCCATGGCGTCCATGGGGGCCTCGTTCTTCGCCCATGCCGAGGAGGCGATGCTGTGGCGCGAGGCGCACCGGCTGCGGCAGCGGGTGCTGCTGATCTGGGGCCGGGAGGACCGGGTCAACCCCCTGGATGGCGCCCTGGTCGCGCTCAAGACCATCCAGCGGGCACAGCTGCACGTGTTCGGCGGCTGCGGCCACTGGGCACAGCTGGAGAAGTTCGACGAATTCAACCGGCTGGCGATCAGCTTCCTGGAGGAGACAGCATGAGCGAGCTGGAGGGGCGCGGCGCCGACTGGACTGAGGAGCGAGGAACGAGCGACGAGGGAAGGCGGCGCCCCAAGGCGCCCCGGAGGCGAGCGGGAGGCACAGCATGATCCGGTCGCTAGGCTACCTGCGGATCGAGTCGGCCGACGTGGCCGCCTGGCGCGAGTTCGGCGTGCGGGTGCTCGGCATGGCCGAGGGCCGAGGGCCCGAGCCAGACGCGCTGTACCTGCGGATGGACGACTTCCCCGCCCGGCTGGTGATCCTGCCGGGGGAGCGGGAACGGCTGCTCGCCACCGGCTGGGAGGTTGCGGGCGAAGGCGCGCTCGCGGCCGCCGGGCGGGCTCTGGAGGAAGCCGGGGTGCCGGTCAAGGCGGGCACCAGCGCCGAGTGCGCGCAGCGGCGGGTGGGGCAGCTATTGCACGCCGAGGACCCGGCGGGCAACGCGCTGGAGATCTTCACTGGTGCCGCGCTTGACAACCGGCCGTTCGTGAGCGGGCAGGGGGTCCGGTTCGTCACCGGCACCATGGGGCTCGGCCACGCGGTCCTTCCCGTCACCGACGACGAGGCCGCCATGCGGTTCTACACCGAAGTGCTCGGCTTCCGGCTGCGCGATTCCATGCGGCTGGCGGGGGAGCTGTTCGGGAAGCCCGGCGAGTCAGTGTTCATGCGGTTCCTCGGCTGCAACCCGCGGCACCACTCGCTCGCGCTGGCCCCGTTCCCCGCCGAGCCGGGGATCGTGCACCTGATGATCGAGGTGGCCACGCTGGACGATGTCGGCCGGGCGCTGGACCGTTGCGCCCGGCGGGGCGCCCCGGTCAGCGCCAGCCTCGGCCGGCATGCCAACGACCTGATGGTGTCGTTTTACGTGCGGACCCCCGGCGGGTTCGATATCGAGTACGGCACCGACGGCCAGCTGGTCGACGACGCGACCTGGGTCAGCCGGGAAACCACCGCCATCAGCCTGTGGGGTCACCGCTTCGCGGACCCGGGAGCACACTGAGGCCCGGGTGACCGCCAGACCCGGCCTGAGCGCCGTGACCACCCCGGACCAGTTCCGGCAGGTACTCGGGCATTTCTGCACCGGCGTCACCGTGATCACGACGATCGATGACAGCGGGCCAGCCGGGTTCACCTGCCAGTCGTTCGCCGCAGTATCACTGGAGCCGCCTCTCGTCCTGTTCTGCCCCAGCCGATCCTCAGCCACCTGGCGCCGCATCGAGCGCAGCCGCCACTTCTGCGCCAACGTGCTGGCGGATGAGCAGCGCGAGCTGGCCCGGGTGTTCGCGAGCAGGGCGCCTGGCAAGTTCGACGGCGTCGGCTGGTCGCCGTCACCGTCCGGGTCGCCGCTGCTGGACGGCGCGCTCGCCTGGGTGGACGCCGTGGTGGAGACGGTGCACGCGGCCGGGGACCACCACGTGGTGATCGGCCGGGTGACCGGGCTCGGTGCCTGCAGCGCTGGTCCGCCGCTGCTGTTCTACCGGGGCCGGTACACCGTGACCGAGACCGGGGGCGGCCCGCCCGAGATAGTGGACACCCTGCTCGCCTGGCCCCGCTACGCCGACTGGATCTGACGCGGCTCAGCCCGCCGTGCCCACCGCGGTGTCATCGCGCCGGGCGGCACCCACCCACCGCTGCCGGCACCTCCGTGCGGCCCTCCGGGCCGACGAACAGGCCGGGCCAGCTTATGCCTGGGCAAGCGCCGACCGACGTATGATCCGGGTATGAGCGACAGGAAAGCGCGCCTGACCATCACCGTTGATCCCCATCTGTCCGCCTACGCCGAGCATCTGGTAGAGGCAGGGAAG
>DASQVO010000372.1:0-26372 GCA_035640715.1 Streptosporangiaceae bacterium | reverse complement strand
AGCGACGACCCGGGCCGGGCCATGAACCTCGAGCGGCTCGGGGTCGGGAAACACCGGCACTGGTCGCCCAGTCGGCCCTAGAACTGCGGTCTGGGCCTCTGACGTACGGGGTGCTGCCACAAGCTGCTGAACCTCCCGGTGGATGTTTTTCCTGAAGCCTGGCCGGCCATCGCCAACAGTGCTTTATTCAAATGGCGCGAGGCCCGCGAAACCTCCACTAAACCCCGGACTTTATGGCCTCTGCCCTGGCCTGAGCAAGCTGACTCGCCGTTTCGCGGGCGGATATGGGCAAAACCGGCGCGCGGTTCCCGGCCTCTCGCGCTGCCCCATGTCAGCCTAGTGCGCGTGGGTGTGCCGCCGCATATACCTCGCGGAGTTTCTCCACGGTCACGAGAGTATAGACCTGCGTGGTCGTCACCGACGCGTGGCCGAGCAGTTCCTGCACAACCCGGATATCTGCACCGCCGTCAAGCATATGGGTCGCAAATGAATGCCGCAGCGTATGCGGGGACACCTGCGGCAAGCCGGCCCGTTCCGCGGCGGCGCGGAGCACCGCCCACGCTCCCTGCCTGGTGAGCCGGCCGCCCCGCGCGTTGAGGAATACGGCCGGCGAGGCGGACCCCCGGGGGCGGCCGGGGACGGCTCTTCCCCGTGCGGCACCGGCGGCCAGCGCGGGCCGCGCCCGGACGAGGTACGCGTCGAGCGCTGCGGCCGCGTACCCGCCAAGCGGGACGATGCGCTGCTTCCCGCCCTTGCCGTCGAGCAGGACGGCAGGCTCGTCCTGCATGCTGAGGTCGTCGACGTCCAGGCCGGTCGCCTCGGAGATACGCGCGCCGGTCGCGTAGAGAAACTCCAGCAGCGCGCGGTCCCGGAGCGCCCGGGGATCGCCGGCCAGGCCACCGGACGCGGCGGGACCAGACGCCGCAGAACCAGACGCCGCGGGACCGGACGTGGCGGGACCGGACGTGGCGGGACCGGACGCGTCAAGCAGCCGCTCGACCTCCTCGACCGAAATCGCCTTCGGCAGCCGACGCGGCGGGGCCGGCGGCGGCACCTGCCGGGCCGGGTCCACCTCCGTCATGCCCTGCGCGCAAGCGAACGCGTGCAGGCCGCGCACCGCGACCATCGCGCGCCCGGCGGAGCTGGCGGCCAGCGGCGCGTGATCGGCGTCGCCTTCCCGCAGCCTGGCAACGTATGACGCCACGTCACCGCTCGCCACCTGGCCGATCTCCGCCTTGCCGGCCTCGGCGAGGACATGCACGTATCGCAGCAGATCCCTGCGGTAGGACTCCAGCGTGTTGGCGGCCAGCCCGCGCTCCACCAGCAGGTGGTCGAGATAGCCGCGGACCGCCTCGGCCAGCGTCGTCAGTCCAGCACCTCGTCGAGGGCCACATGTGGCAGGCCGTGCGCATCCGCGACGGGCCGGCACGTCACCGCGCCGTCGTGGGTGGACAGCCCGAGGGCGAGCGCGCGGTCGGCCCGGAGCGCGTCGCGCCAGCCGCGGTTCGCGATCTCCCCTATGTAGGGCAGCGTGACGTTGGTCAGTGCGTAGGTGGAGGTGTGCGGAACCGCGCCCGGCATGTTCGCGACGCAGTAGAACACGGAATCGTGCAGCCGGTATGTCGGCTCGGCGTGCGTGGTGGGCCGCGATCCCTCAAAGCATCCCCCCTGGTCGATGGCGATGTCCACGAGCACCGAGCCCGGCTTCATCCGCGACACAAGGTCATTGGAGATGAGCTTGGGCGCGCGGGCGCCCGGCACGAGCACCGCCCCGATCACGAGGTCGGCGTCGATCACAGCGCGCTCGATCTCGTAGGAGTTGGATGCCACGGTCTGGCAGTGCCCCTGGTAGATCGCGTCAGCGGAGCGCAGCCGCGCGATGTTCTTGTCCACAAGCAGTACCTCGGCCTGCATGCCCAGGGCGATCACGGCCGCGTTCATGCCCGACACCCCGGCACCGAGCACCACAACCTTGGCCGCGTAGACGCCTGACACGCCGCCCATCAGCACGCCGCGGCCGCCGCCGTCCCGCTGCAGGTGATGCGCGCCTACCTGCGGCGCCATCCGGCCCGCCACCTCCGACATGGGCGCGAGCAGCGGCAGCGACCCATCGGGGAGCTGCACCGTTTCATAGGCGATCGAGGTGACGCCCGCCCTCATCAGCGCGTCCGTGCACGCCCGGGAGGCCGCAAGGTGCAGGTAGGTGAAGAGCACCTGGCCCTTGCGCATCCGGTGATACTCCTCGGCCACCGGCTCCTTGACCTTGAGCACCAGCTCGGCCGTCCCCCACACGTCGTCGGCATCGGCGAGGATCTTCGCCCCGGCGGCGGTGAAGTCCTCATCCGGGATGGAGGAGCCGACGCCCGCTCCTGCCTCGATCACCACCTCGTGACCGTCACGGACGAGCTCGTGCACTCCTGCCGGGGTGATCGCCACGCGGTACTCGTGATTCTTAACCTCCCGCGGAACGCCTACTCTCATGACCTGTCCTTCCTGACGCGGGCGCCATTGCCCACTGGTCGCTGCCACCGCACCGCCGGAGATCCGGCGGCTGGCTCACGTCTCCGGCGCGTCCGCGGCGCGCAGCCCTGCGAACCCGTCGGCGCTTGCGGCGTGCGTAGCCAGTATCCCTACCACCGCTACGCCATTATGCAGTTCACCAGCGAGAATATGGGCGACAGCTTCCTTGAGGGGCACCCAGTCCAGCAGCAGGTGAGCCTCTTCGTGTTCGGGAACGAAGTCGCGTTCGGCTGCCGGGACGAGCTCCAGGTCCCGCACGAGAAAGATCCGCAGCCGCTCGGTGATGATGCCCGGCGAGCTGAAGAAGTCCGCGAGCACGCTCCACTCGCGCGCGCGGTAGCCGGTCTCCTCCAGCAGCTCGCGCCTGGCGGTCAGCAGCGGTGTCTCGCCGTCGACGTCGCGCAGGCCCGCAGGCAACTCCCACAGCAGCCGCCCGACGGGGTGCCGGTACTGCCTGATCATCAGCACCCGGCTGGACTCATCGAGCGCGACCACGGCCACGGCGCCCGGATGTTCCACCACCTCTCGTTCGGCAATGGCTCCATCCGGGGTACGGACCTTGTCGCTGCGCACGGTGACGATCTTGCCACGGGCCCGCTCAATCGAGGAGACAACGGGCCAGCGCTCCGGAACGTCGGAAATGGAGCTCATGCGCTGGCTGCCGCGCGGGCGTCGGCGGTTGACACGTGTGTCCGCGAACGCTTGAGCGCGGCGGTGATCAGCCCGCTGAACAAGGGATGCGGCCGGGTCGGGCGCGACAGGAACTCCGGATGCGCCTGCGTCCCTACGAAGAAGGGGTGCAGGTCCTGCCGCAACTCGGCGAACTCGACGAGGCGCCCGTCAGGCGAGACGCCGGAGAAGACGAGCCCGGCCTTCTCCAGGACGTCACGGTAGGTGTTGTTGACCTCGTACCTGTGCCGGTGCCGCTCCTCAACGGAACCCGTCCCATACAGTTCGCGGACGAGCGTTTCCTCGGCCAGGACGGCGCGGTAGAGGCCAAGCCGCATCGTGCCGCCCATGTCCCGCTCGCCGGCCACGACGTCTTCCTGATCCGCCATCGTGGCGATCACCGGATGCGAGGTGGCCGGGTCGAATTCGGTGCTGTCGGCGTCCTCGAGTCCGGCCAGGCTGCGGGCGACCTCGATGACCATGCACTGCAGCCCGAGGCACAGGCCCAGCAGCGGAATGCCGTTGGCGCGCGCGTACCGTATCGCGCCGATCTTGCCCTCGATCCCGCGGACGCCGAATCCGCCGGGAATGAGGATGCCGTCCACTCCTTCGAGCTGCTGCTCGGCTTCCGCAGGTTCCTTGCAGTCGTCGCTGACCACCCACCGGATGTTCACCCGGGCATCGCTGGCGAACCCGCCCGCCCGCAGCGCTTCGGCCGGGGACAGGTAGGCATCGGGCAGATCTACATACTTGCCGACCAGGGCGATGGTGATGCTGAGGGCAGGCCGGTGCACCCGCCTCAGCAGGTCATCCCACTCGCTCCAGTCCACGTCCCGGAAAGGCAGCCCGAGCCTGCGCACGACGTAGGCGTCGAGGCCCTCCGAGTGCAGCACCTTTGGAATGTCATAGATGGAGGGGGCATCCGGCGCGGAGACGACCGCTTCCTCGTCCACGTCGCACATCAGGCTGATCTTGCGCTTGAGGCCCTCGTTGATCGGGCGGTCGGAGCGGCACACGATCGCGTCGGGCTGGATGCCGATGCTGCGCAGGGCGGCGACCGAATGCTGCGTGGGCTTGGTCTTCAGCTCACCCGACGGACCGATGTAGGGAAGCAGCGACACGTGCAGGAAGAAGCATCTGTCCCGCCCGATCTCGTGCCGGATCTGCCGGATCGCCTCCAGGAAGGGCAGCGACTCGATGTCGCCGACCGTGCCGCCGACCTCGGTGATCACCACGTCCACGTCGGGGCCGCCCATGTCCAGGATCCGTGATTTGATCTCGTTGGTGATGTGCGGGATGACCTGCACGGTGTCGCCCAGGTAATCGCCGCGCCGCTCCTTAGCGATCACATCTGAGTAGATCTGCCCGGTGGTGACGTTGGCCGAGCCCTTGAGCCGGGTGTCGAGAAATCGCTCGTAGTGCCCCACATCCAAGTCGGTCTCTGTGCCGTCGTCGGTGACGAACACTTCGCCGTGCTGGAACGGGTTCATCGTGCCAGGGTCGACGTTCAGATACGGGTCCAGCTTCTGCATCGTGACGCGCAACCCGCGGAGCTTGAGAAGCCGCCCGAGGCTGGAGGCGGTGAGCCCCTTGCCAAGGCTGGACGCGACTCCGCCGGTGACAAAAAGATGCCTGGTAGAAGCCAACCGTGATCGGTGCGGTGATGCAGCCAAGATGGGGCTCCCGTGGTCGTTGATCCGGCGGAAAATCCGCCTCTCCACGGGCCACCAGGATAACAGGCCGCAGGTTGCCGACGCGGCACCGGCCGTTCGCCGGCGCGCCAGATTCGCCCCGCCCATCCCAATACCCGACGCCGCTCGCCGCCGGGACGCCGCATTAAATCGGCGTTACGCGGGGAAGATGCGCGCGTCGTTGTCCCCGCAGCGCATTTTCGGCGGCCGCGCCGATTGCGCGGTGGGCTCGCCGTTCTCGCCGGTGCCGTCATCGTCATGATGGGCCTCGCCGAACCTGGCCAGCGCGACCGCACTGCACACCGCCAGGACGAACCCCGCCGCCGCCACACCGCCCAGGCCCGGCCGGGTGCGGTCCCCGAGGAACAAGACACCGACCGCGGCAGGCGGCAGGGTCTCCGTGAGCACGACCGCGGAGGTGGCAACGGTCACGCTGCCGCCCTCCAGGGCGGAGGCGTAAAAGAAGAACGACACGATCCCCGCGGCGATGAGCGCGTAGGTAGCGGGGTCACGGACCAGTGTCAGCGGGTCGAAGCCGTTGAGCACGCGCGCGGCAATGCCGAGCACTCCGTATCCCGTCCCGGCTACGACACCGAGCACGGGGGTGCGGAACGGATCCGGCAGCCGCCCTGCTGCCATGCCGCCGATCCCGAGGCATGCGATAACCCCGATCAGGGCGAGCTTGAACACGATGCCCGCCTGCGTCGCCCCCTCCGGGCCGGCCGACGAGCCGAGCAGGCCTATCCCGGCCACGACTCCCCCGACGGCCATCCACTCCCGCAAGCTGAGCACGGCGTTGATCAGCCATGTCGCGCAAACGGCCGTCACGGCGAGGTTCGCCGCTATCATCGCCTGGACGGCGAAGAGCGGAAGGCGGTGCAGCGCCACGAGCTGGGCGAGGAAGCCCAGCATGTCCAGGCCGAGGCCGGCCAGGAACCGCCACTGGCGCAGCATCCGCACCAGCAAGCCCGGATCTACGCCCGGATGTGCCGTGTGGTGCTCATTCCCCGGCGACCGGCGGTGGCTAGCTGCCCGTGCAGCGATTGCCTGCATCACCGAGGCAACCCCGTAGCACCAAGCCGCGATGACGGCAGCAACCAGGCTAGCTACCACGGCTCCGGCCCTACGCCTAGCTTGCTGACACTCCGCTCTCCGGTCCGCATCAGTCTCCCGCCACCAGCCGACGCGCGCTTTCGCCGGGAACTCGACGGCCGTCCCCAGGCAACAAGAAGCAGATTCCCACCTCAGCTCAGCGATAACTGCGCAGGATGCTTCTCTTTGGAAACACTCAGCTCTCCTCCAGCATTCCGGGAAGCTGGCCGGCTATTTCTGTAGCCCGCGGCCCCGGGCCAGCACTGCGTCACACGCCGGCGGCCTGCATTCCCCGCAGCTCATGCTTGAGTTCCCTGATCTCATCGCGGAGCCGCGCGGCCACCTCGAACTGCAGCTCCGCCGCTGCCGCATGCATCTGATCGGTGAGCTGCTCGATCAGGCCGATCAGGTCGCCACGCGCCTCGCCGCCGACACCTTCACCGGCCTCCGCGCCGGCCGCAGCCCGCGCCGCCGCGGTGCGCGCCCTCGACGACAGGCCGGGAACCGGGGACTTGCCCCGGCTCTGCTGCCGCCCGCTGCCCCCGATGAGCTGGTCGGTATCGGCGTCCTCACGGACAAGCTGGTCCAGGATGTCGGCGATGCGCTTCCGCAGCGGCTGCGGGTCGATGCCGCGTTCGACGTTGTAGGCGATCTGCTTCTCACGCCGGCGGTTAGTCTCGTCGATCGCGCGCTGCATCGACGGAGTGACCTGGTCGGCGTACATGTGTACCTGGCCGGAGACGTTCCGCGCGGCGCGGCCGATGGTCTGGATCAGCGAGGTGCCCGAGCGCAGGAAGCCCTCCTTGTCAGCGTCCAGGATCGCCACGAGCGACACTTCCGGAAGGTCTAGGCCTTCACGGAGCAGGTTGATGCCGACGAGCACGTCGTATTCGCCCAGCCGCAGCTCGCGCAGGAGTTCCACCCGGCGCAGCGTGTCCACCTCACTGTGCAGGTAGCGCGCCCGGACGCCGTTCTCGAGCAGATAGTCGGTGAGGTCCTCGGCCATCTTCTTGGTGAGCGTGGTGACGAGGACCCGCTCGTCCCGCTCGGCCCGTGTCCGGATCTCGTGCAGCAGGTCGTCGATCTGGCCCTTCGTCGGCTTGATCAGGACCTCAGGGTCGACAAGCCCGGTCGGCCGGATCACCTGCTCGACCACGTCCCCGCCGACACGCTGCAGCTCGTACGGCCCGGGCGTAGCGGACAGGTAAACGGTCTGCCCGATCCGCTCAACGAACTCATCCCAGGTTAGTGGCCGGTTGTCGACGGCACTAGGCAGCCGGAAGCCGTGCTCCACCAGGTTCCGCTTGCGCGAGACGTCCCCTTCGTACATCGCGCCGATCTGCGGGACCGTGTTGTGTGACTCGTCGATGACGAGCAGGAAGTCCTCGGGGAAGTAGTCGAGCAGGGTGTTGGGCGGGGTCCCCGCCGCGCGCCCGTCGATGTGCCGTGAGTAGTTCTCGATCCCGGCGCAGCTTCCGACCTGCCGCATCATCTCGATGTCGTAGGTGGTCCGCATGCGCAGCCGCTGGGCTTCGAGCAGCTTGCCGTTGCGCTCCAGCTCGGCGAGCCGCTCGGCCAGCTCCGCCTCAATGCCAGCGATGGCCCGCTCCATCCGCTCGGCACCCGCCACATAGTGAGACGCCGGGAAGATGTACAGTTCCTCGTCTTCGCTGATCACCTCGCCTGTCAGCGGGTGCAGCGTCATCAGCCGCTCGATCTCGTCGCCGAACATCTCGATCCGGACGGCGAGCTCCTCGTACACGGGGATGACCTCGATGGTGTCGCCGCGCACCCGGAACGTGCCGCGGGTGAAGGCCAGGTCGTTGCGGGTGTACTGCATGCCGACCAGCTTGCGCAGCAGCATGTCCCGGTCGACCGTCTCGCCCACCTTGAGGGTGAGCATGCGGTCCACGTACTCCTGCGGCGTGCCCAGACCGTAGATGCAGGACACCGACGCGACCACGATCGTGTCCCGCCGGGTCAGCAGCGAGTTGGTCGCCGAGTGCCGCAGCCGCTCTACCTCGTCGTTGATCGAGGAGTCCTTCTCGATGTAGGTGTCGGTCTGCGGGATGTACGCCTCGGGCTGGTAGTAGTCGTAGTAGGAGACGAAGTACTCGACCGCGTTCTCCGGCAGCATTTCCCGCAGCTCGTTGGCAAACTGGGCGGCGAGCGTCTTGTTCGGCAGCATCACCAGGGTGGGGCGCTGCAGCCGCTCCGCCAGCCACGCGACCGTGGCGGTCTTCCCCGTGCCGGTCGCGCCCAGCAGCACGGTGTCCCGCTCGCCGCTCTTCACCCGCCGCTCCATCTCCGCGATGGCCTGCGGCTGGTCCCCGGCGGGCACCATGTCAGTGACCACACGAAAGGGCGCGACCTTACGCTTCAGATCGGTCACTGGACGCACGATGCCACCTCCCAAGTCAGCTGCCCTCGGTGCGCTTCCGTTCCCCCGGGGCGCGAGCGGCTCACCGTTCAACTGTACGGCGGGGGTCTGACATTCCGGCGCTCTCATGCGGCCCGGAGCGGAGCGGTCTGGGGCGGAGCGGGGGCGTCAGGCCCCGGGGCTGAGCGCGGCGGAGCGCTCGCGCAGCTGGTCCCACACCTCGCTGACGCGGCGATCGAGGTCGTCCAGGGACCCGGAATTGTCGATCACGATGTCGGCGACGGCGAGGCGCTCCTCCCGGCTGGCCTGCGCCGCCATCCGCTCCCGTGCATGCTCCGGCGACATGCCGCGGCTGGCCACCAGCCGCTCGATCTGGACGGTTTCCGGTGCGTCGACGACCACCACCACGTCGAAGCCGGCCGCCAGGCCGTTTTCGGCCAGCAGCGGAACGTCGTGCACCACGACCGCGCATGACCCGGCCGACCGGATGCCCTCCTGCTCCTTCTGCCGCATCCGTTCATGGACGAGCGGGTGCACAATGGCATTGAGCTTCGCGCGCAGGCCGGAGTCGGCGAAGACGATCTGGCCCAGCCGCTCCCGGTCCAGGCTGCCGTCCGGCCTGAGTACCGCCGGGCCGAACGCGGCAACGATCTCGCCGAGACCTGGCGTCCCGGGCTCGACGACCTCCCGGGCAGCCACGTCCGCGTCGACGAGCGCGGCGCCATGCGCGGCAAGCCGCCGCGACACCTCGCTCTTGCCGGAACCGATCCCGCCGGTGAGCCCCACCCGAAGCATCCGTCTCCCTCAGTGCGCATGCCGGAAAGCGGAATCGGGTGGAGCTTCCCGCAGATGGCGCGGGAAACTCCACCCGATCATGGTCCAGGTCGCGGGACGGCGGCTAGCCGGCCCGAGCTCCTCAGCCCTGCCCGCCGGACAGCTTATCCCGCAGCGCCGCGAGCGCCTCGTCGGAGGCGAGGGCACCGCCGCCCGCACGCGAGCCGCCGCGCGTACTGGACGAGCCCGACGGGTCGGACGACGAAGACGTCGACGCCGAGGTGGCTGCGCCGCCCTCGGGCTCACCCTCCGCGGCGGTGTCGGCCTTGCGGGCCTCCTCCACCTGCCGCCGGTGCGCCTCATAGCGCGCCCGCGCCTCGGCGTACTGGCGCTCCCACTCCTCGCGCTGGGCGTCATACCCTGGCAGCCACTCGCCGGACTCCGCGTCGAAGCCCTCGGGGTACTCGTAGTTGCCTTGCTCGTCGTAGGTGGCGGGCATCCCGTAGAGCGTCGGGTCGAAGTCGTCGCCGACCGCCTCGCCGATGGTGCCCTCGTTGGCCTGCTTGAGCGACAGCGAGATCCGGCGCCGGTCGAGGTCGATGTCGATGATCTTGACGAAGATCTCGTCGCCGACCTGGACGACCTGCTCGGGGATCTCCACATGCCGGTCCGCCAGCTCGGAGATATGCACCAGGCCCTCGATGCCCTCCTCCACGCGGACGAACGCGCCGAACGGGACGAGCTTGGTGACCCGGCCGGGCACGACCTGGCCGATCTGGTGCGTGCGGGCGAACTGCTGCCACGGGTCTTCCTGCGTGGACTTCAGGGACAGCGAGACCCGCTCGCGGTCCATGTCCACGTCCAGCACCTCGACCGTGACCTCCTGGCCCACCTCGACGACCTCGCCGGGGTGGTCGATGTGCTTCCAGGACAGCTCCGACACGTGCACCAGGCCGTCCACGCCGCCGAGGTCGACGAACGCGCCGAAGTTGACGATGGAGGAGACCACGCCCTTGCGGATCTGGCCCTTCTGCAGGGTGTTGAGGAAGGTGTGCCGCACTTCGGACTGGGTCTGCTCCAGCCAGGCCCGCCTGGACAGCACGACGTTGTTGCGGTTCTTGTCCAGCTCGATGATCTTCGCCTCGAGCTCCCGCCCCACATACGGCTGCAGGTCACGGACGCGGCGCATTTCCACCAGCGAGGCCGGCAGGAAGCCGCGCAGCCCGATGTCGAGGATGAGGCCGCCCTTGACGACCTCGATCACCGTGCCGTTGACGACGCCGTCTTCCTCCTTGATCTTCTCGATCGTGCCCCAGGCGCGCTCATACTGCGCGCGCTTCTTGGACAGGATCAGGCGCCCTTCCTTGTCCTCCTTCTGCAGGACAAGGGCCTCGATGTGCTCACCTACCTTGACCACATCGTGGGGGTCGACGTCGTGCTTGATCGACAGTTCGCGAGAGGGGATCACGCCCTCTGTCTTGTAGCCGATGTCGAGCAAGACCTCGTCTCGATCGACCTTGACGACAGTGCCTTCGACAATGTCGCCGTCGTTGAAGTACTTGATGGTCTCATCGATCGCGGCGAGGAATGCCTCCTCGGACCCGATGTCGTTGACCGCTACCTTAGGGGTCGAGGTGGCTTCTGTGCTGCTCGTCATGTGTGGGTTGGCTCCGGATGCGGACAGGGTTATAAGGGCGCACTGCTACTCATGTACCCGCCAGAGGGACCAGGAATCGCGAAACCAGCCGGTACCGGCCAAGGCCGACCCGAGGAACGGCCGATGGCCGCCGGTGAGGTCAAGTGACAGACGGACCACACGAGGACGCAGCGCAGCGTTCAGAATATGAGAGCAATGACGGCGGGTCAATCGGAGCCTACCGCACGGCGGCGGCGCTCCGCTCAGTGCGCGGCATCCCACCAGCTATGCCCGGAGCCCACCGAGACCTCCAGCGGCACCCGCAGCTCGGCGGCCGCGGCCATTTCCGTGCAGACGAGATCCCGCAGCGCGTCGTACTCTCCCGGCGCGACCTCGAAGATCAGCTCGTCGTGGACCTGGAGCAGCATCCGTGACGCCAGGCCCCGCTCGCGGATCCGCCGGTCGACCGCCAGCATCGCCACCTTGATGATGTCCGCGGCGGAGCCCTGGATCGGGGCATTGAGCGCCATCCGCTCAGCCATCTCCCTGCGCTGCCTGTTGTCGGAGGTGAGGTCTGGCAGGTAGCGGCGCCGGCCGAGCATGGTCTCCGTGTAGCCGTCCTGCCGCGCGCGTGCGACGACCTCCTGCAGGTAGTCCCGGACCCCGCCGAACTCCTTGAAGTACCCCTCCATGAGCCCGCGCGCCTCATCGGCGGGGATGCGCAGCTGCTGGGAGAGGCCGAAGGCGGACAGGCCGTAGGCGAGCCCATAGTTCATGACCTTGATCCGGTTCCGCATATCGCCGTTGATCTCCTCCGGCGGCACGCCGAACACCCGGGACGCGGTGGCCGCGTGGAAGTCATGCCCGGACTCGAACGCGGCGATCAGCGCCTCGTCACCGGACAGGTGCGCCATGATCCGCAGCTCGATCTGGCTGTAGTCCGCGGTCAGCAGGCAGTCATAGCCGTCGCCGACGATGAACGCGCGCCGGATCCGGCGGCCCTCCTCGGTGCGGATCGGGATGTTCTGCAGGTTCGGGTCGGTCGAGGACAGGCGGCCGGTCGCGGCGATCATCTGATTGAACGTCGTGTGGATCCGGCCATCCTCGCCCGCCATCGGGATCAGCGAGTCGACAATGCTCTTCAGCTTGGCGACGTCCCGGTGCCGGAGCAGGTGCTCCAGCACCGGGTGACCGGTCTGGGCCAGCAGCCCGGTCAGGGCATCGGAGTCGGTGGTGTAGCCGGTCTTGATGCGCTTGGTCTTCGGCAGGCCCAGCTCGGTGAACAGCACCTCCTGCAGCTGCTTGGGTGACCCCAGGTTGAACTCGTGCCCGGTGACCGCGAACGCGGCCTGCTCGGCGGCCTTCACCTCGCCATGCAGGGACGCCGACATGTCCGCCAGATGGTTGGTGTCGGCGGCAATCCCGGTCCGCTCCATCTGGGCGAGCACGCCGACGAGCGGCAGCTCCAGCTCGTGCAGCAGCCTGACCGCGCCGCGCCGCTCGAGGTCGGCGTCGAGCGCATCCGCCAGCTCCGCCGTCGCGCGGGCATGCAGCACGAGGTTCGCCGCGGCTTCTTCCTCGCCGGAACCGTCGAGGGTGAGCTGCCCGGGGGCGCCGGAGTCGTCGCGCAGCTCCTTGCCCAGGTAGCGGAGCGTCAGGTCGGCCAGGTCGAACGAACGCTGACCGGGCAGCGCCAGGTAGGCGGCTAGCGCAGTGTCACTGGTCAGCCCGGCCAGCTCCATGCCGTGCGCGGCGAAGGCGTGCATGGGGCCCTTGGCGTCGTGCATAACCTTCGGCACGGACGCGTCAGCGAGCCAGCCCGCGAGCGCCTGCTCATCAGCCTCGGTCAGCGCGGTCGGGTCGATGTAGGCGCCATGACCGTCGGGAGCGGCCAGCGCGATGCCGCTCAGCGTCCCCGTGCCGCGCCCCCAGGTGCCGGTGACGGCGATTCCGGTACGTCCGTTCGGTATTTGATCCTCGTCAGCCTGGCCGGTCTCCACGTCGGCCTTCTCGCGCTGCCCGGCATGAGCGGCCAGCCACTCGGGGACCTCGTCGGGGCCGAGCAGCGTCACCTCGACCTCGAACCCCTCAGCCGGGGCGGCCGCGGAGCCGCCCCCGCCGGCGCCGCAGATCCCCTCGGGCAGCGTCGAGTAAAGCCGATCGCGCAGCACCCGGAATTGCAGGGTGTCGAAGAGCTGGTGAATCTGCTCCCGGTCCCAGGCGGTGGGCGCGAGCTCGTGCGGCCCAGCGCCGATGATCTCCAGCGGCATGTCCCGGACCAGCGCGGTCATCTGCCGGTTCCGCAGCACATCGCCCAGATGGGCCCGCAGCGCGTCGCCGGCCTTGCTCTTGACCTCATCGACCCGGTTGACGAGCTGCTCGAGCGAGCCGAACTCGGTGACCCACTTCGTCGCGGTCTTCTCGCCCACGCCGGGGATGCCGGGCAGGTTGTCGCTCGGGTCGCCGCGGATGGCCGCGAAATCCGGGTACTGCTGTGGGGTGAGGCCGTACTTCTCCTCGACGGCCTCGGGGGTGAACCGGGACATCTCGGTGATCCCCCGGCGGGTCATCAGCACGGTCACATGATCGTCCACGAGCTGGAGCACGTCCCGGTCGCCCGTGACGATCAGCACGTCCATGCCCTCGTCCTCGGCGCGGGTGGCAAGCGTGGCGATGATGTCGTCGGCCTCGTAGCCGGGCGCCGACAGCCGCCGGATGCCGAGCGCGTCCAGGACCTCGAAGATGAGGCTGAGCTGGCTGCGGAAGTCGGCCGGGGTCTCCCGCCGGTTCGCCTTGTACTCGACGTATTGTTCGTGCCGGAACGTTGGCTCGCTGCGGTCGAACGCCACCGCCACGTGCGTGGGCTGCTCATCGCGCAGCACATTGATCAGCATGGCGGTGAACCCGTAGACGGCGTTGGTCGGCTGGCCCGTGGTCGTCGAGAAGTTCTCCGCAGGCAGCGCGAAGAACGCCCGGTAGGCCAGCGAATGCCCGTCAAGCAGCAGCAGCCGGCCGCCGCCCGTGCCCGGCTTGCCGTCGGCCTGCTTTTCCCCGGCTGGCGTGCCCTGGCCTGGCTTCTCGCGGGCGTTGCCCCGGGCCGACCGGCCCGGGGCGGCCGTGTTCTTCGTCGCCACGATGAAATCCTATGGTCACCTGGCTCTGCTATGGCGGCGTGCCGCAGAACCGCGTCCCGCACTTGCCCCGGTGCATCCCGCTTCCGGCAGCATCGCGGCAAAGATCATCACCGAACGACAACGTGATGACACTCCCCGCCCCGCCTAATTCCGCGATCGTGGGTCAAAGCCGCGAATACGGCGGGAAACGGCCCGCGATCATGAAGAGTGGCCCGGCGGCATGCGCCGCCGGGCCACACGGACGCCCCTCTCAGGAGGAGAACTGGAAGATCGTCGTTGAGTTGAAGGTCTTGCCAGGGTTGAGCACGGTGCTCAGGAAATCGGGCTCGTTCGGCGAGTTCGGGAAATGCTGGGTCTCGAACGTGTAGCCGGCGCCCTGCCGGTAGGTGTGGCCGCTGATGCCCACCAGCGTTCCGTTGAGGAAGTTGCCGCTGTAGAACTGCACGCCCGGCTGGTCGGTCCAGACGGTCAGCTCACGGCCGCTGGCCGGGTCCCAGGCGCGGGCGGCGAGGTTGAGTCCGTCCGGGCCGGTGGTGGCAGGGCTCTGCGGGTTCAGGATCCAGTTGTGGTCGTAGCCCTGGGCGATGAGCAGCTGGCTCTCGCCTCCGGTGGCCTTGTTGAAGCTCGCCGGGACGTTGTCAGGCGCGCTCACGTCGTCGATGCGGGAGCCGATCGTGTGCGGCGCGCGGAAGTCGAACGGCGTGCCAGCGACCGGGACCCCGTTCTTGAGCGGAAGCGGGATCTGGGTGGTGTCGGTCGGCGAGTAGCTGTCGGCGTTGATCTGGACTTCCTGGCTGTAGGCCGAGCCCGCGGGCGAGCTCTCGCCGGCCAGGTTGAAGTAGCTGTGGTTCGTCAAGTTCAGGACGGTGGCCAGGTTCGGCGACTCGTTCTTCGCCGTGTAGTGGATGCCGAGCTGGCCGTCGTCGTTGAGGGTGTAGGTGACGGTCACCTCGAGCTGGGCCGGGTAGCCGGTGCAGCCGTTGGGGCAGCCGGGGGACCCGGCGGGGTAGCTCTGGTCGCCGTTCGGGCTGACCAGCGTGAGCTGCACCCCGGCGTAGCTCTTGGTTTGCACTGCCTGCGACTGCCAGACGTGGTTACCGAAGCCGACCAGGCCGCCGTGCAGGCTGTTCACGCCGTTGTTGATCGGCAGCGTGTACGTCTTACCGTTCAGCTGGAACGTGCCCTTGGCGATGCGGTTGGCGTACCGGCCGACGGTCTCACCGAAGTACGGGCCGCCGTTCGCGGTCACCGGCGGGCTGTCGTACTGTACGTAGTCCGCGAGCGACTTGAACCCGAGGACCACGTCGGCGGGGTCGCCGTGGCGGCCAGGCACGTTGATCTCCTGGACGATGCCACCGTAGGTGAGGATCTTGACGCTCATGCCGGTGCAGTTGCTGAGCGTGTACCGGTAAACGGGCAGGTTCTTCTGCGCGTAGGTGTCGAACGCGCTGCCGAAAGGCTCTGGCGAGCTGACACTTGGGCTGCACGCATCCGCGGCCCTGGCGGACGTACCCGCGGACCTGGCGGGCGACGCGGAGGCCGCCGTCGCGCCGAACGCTCCCGCGGCCGCCGCGGCCACGGCGATGGCTGACACTGCGCTGGCCCGCGTCCGACGCCAGAATCTCCGGCGTCCCTTTTCGTCAGACAATGAAGGCTCCCTTCGTTGGGTTCCCGAGATACGGCGTGGGCCGATCCCAAGAGGCATTGTGAGCGCTAACATCACAAAAGTCACGCCTTTCGCACAGGAAAATGCGAAACGCCATAGGAACCCGCCACGGTGGCGTGACCCTTCATCCCGGTCCGCACCATGGGACATCAGACACGCACAGTTAGTGACACGCGCGGGAGAAGCCCGTCCTGGTCCCGTTGCGCCTCCGGCCGCCCCTAACGCAACTGGCTTGTCACCAGCATGGCAACCTAGTGCCTGACATTCAGCCGAGTCGGGACAGTGGAGGTCGGGAATGGGCCGGGAGGTGCCGGATCTGGGCAGAACCGGCCTGGATGGCGACACGCTGGCCAGCCGCATGGGCATCAAGATCATGGAACTGTCCGCCGAGCGCGTCACCGGAACCATGCCCGTGGCCGGCAACACCCAGCCCTACGGGCTGCTGCATGGTGGCGCGTCCTGCGTGCTCGCCGAGACACTGGGCTCGCTCGGGGCCATGACGCACGCGGGCCCGGGCCGCGCCGTCGTCGGCATCGAGATCAATGCGACGCACCACCGGACCGCCAGCGAGGGCGACGTGACCGGCGTTGCCACCCTCGTCCATGGCGGCCGGACGCTTGCGAGCTATGAGATTGTTATCACTGACGATGAGGGACGGCGCCTCTGCACGTCCCGGCTCACTTGCATGATCCGTGACAACGTCCCGGCGGACGGCGGCGGACGTGCCTGGTGAGGCGTCTTCCGTCGCTGAAGCAGTCAGGCAGCGAGCGCCCGGACCGGCCCGCACGCTGAGTGCCACCGGCTATCGGCCATCGGCATTACGCTCCGTGTCCGCTTGCCAGCTATGGCACCCCGGAGTCACGGCCCAAAAAAAAAATCAATTTCGTTACGGAATGTCACCAAATCTTTACCAAATTGGGCATAGAGGCCATACACGTACCCCATCGCAGTAAACAGCCGGTGACAATGCGCCGACCAGCTGTCTTCTTAGGGGTGGCCCTCCTTTGCGCTGCATGGCGGTACCTCGCTAACGTGGTGCGCAGAGCCCGGGGTGCCAAGTAGAGAACGTGTCCGACCGGGGAAGGCGGACACGGCACCAAAGGCATCCCGGGCTCCCCTACGTCGTGGTGAATTCCCTGACGGGGCCGCGTCAGGACGATGGCGATTCCGTCTGCTGGGTGGCGGATATCGTTCCCTCGATCACCGCTTCCGCGACCTTGCGCATGGTGAGCCGGCGGTCCATGGAGGTCTTCTGAATCCAGCGGAACGCCTCCGGCTCAGTGAGCCCATGCTGGGCTTGGAGCAGCCCCTTGGCGCGGTCGAGGATCTTGCGCACCTCAAGCCGCTCGCGCAGGTTCCCGACCTCAGACTCGAGCGCATGGATCTCCTGGAAGCGGCTGACGGCCATCTCGATGGCCGGCACCAGGTCAGCCTTGGTGAAAGGTTTGACGAGGTATGCCATGGCGCCCGCATCGCGCGCCCGCTCCACCAGGTCACGCTGGGAGAACGCGGTCAGGATGACGACGGGTGCCAGCCTCTCGGCCGCGATCCGTTCCGCTGCCGAGAGGCCGTCGAGGACCGGCATCTTGACATCGAGGATCGCCAGGTCCGGCCGGAGGGTGCTGACCCGCTCGACGGCGGCCTCACCATCCCCCACCTCGGCCACGACGGCGTAGCCCTCTTCCTCCAGCATCTCCTTGAGGTCCAGGCGGATCAGCGCCTCATCCTCGGCTATAACGACACGAAGCTGCTTCTGGCTCACGCTGACGAGGGTACAGGCAGCAGGTAGATTGTGGTTCGGCCGCTCCCCTGAACGGCCTGCAGGCCCCGGTATGCCAACTGGTAGAGCACATGGCCTCAAAATCCATGCAGTGTGGGTTCGAATCCCACCCGGGGCACTGACTAAGTGCCGTACATCCTGACAACAAGGTGGGGACACAACAGCGCGTAGGGTGCACCGAGGTAATCAGCTGTTCACGGCACTGGCGTGCCCGTTCCCGCAGCATGGCCCTGGCAAGAAGCACAAGCGCAGGATCGAACTGGAGCCGTGGCAGCGAATCATCGTCAGCCAGCATCCCGGTGACTTCGCAGAGGCCTTTTCCATTCTGACGGGCGCCGATTCCTAAGCCGGGTGCGGAGGCCGCTGGCGGACGGCGACCACTGGTACGCATACCCGCGCTATATGTTCATCAACGAATCGCGGGACATCCTCGGCCTGTGCGGCGAGGCCCTCGATCAGCTCGGGTCCGCTGGCGGTTCTCGCGGCGCAACACCATCTCGGTGGCCCGCCGGAGGCCGTCGCGCGCCTTGACGAGTTCGTCGGGCCTAAGTACTGACCCGCCCACGTTCCTAGAGCTGGATCTGGGGATACAGCGGGTAGCGGGCGAGGAGATCCGCGCAGCGGGCGCGGCACGCCGCCGCGACGCGCCCGTCGATCGTGTGCTTCGCCTTCGAACCGGTCTCCGGGGTGGTCGCCTTGAGCGCCGTCGCGATGATGTCCGCCACCTCATCCAGCTCCGCGGGTCCCATCCCCAGCGTGGTGAGGGCGGGCGTGCCGAGCCGGATGCCCGAGGTGTACCAGGCGCCGTTCGGGTCGCGGGGCACGGAGTTACGGTTCGTCACGACACCGGCCTCCAGCAGGGCCGCTTCGGCCTGCCGGCCGGTCAGGCCGAAGCTGGCCGCCACGTCAGCCAGGATGAGATGGTTGTCGGTGCCGCCGGTGACCAGCCGCACGCCGCGGCGGAGCAGGCCCTCGGCCAGGGCCCGGGCGTTGCCCGTGATGCGGGCCGCATAGCCGGCGAAGGCGGGCTGGCGTGCCTCGGCGAACGCGACCGCCTTGGCCGCGATCACGTGCGGGAGCGGGCCGCCGAGAACGAGGGGGCAGCCCCGGTCGACGAACGGCGCATAATCCTGGGTGCAGAGCACGAGGCCGCCCCGCGGGCCGCGCAGCGACTTGTGCGTGGTGCTCGTGACGACCTCGGCATGCGGAACCGGGTCAAGGTCTCCGGTCAGCACGCGCCCGGCGACGAGCCCGGCGAAATGCGCCATGTCCACCATGAACGTGGCGCCTACCTCATCGGCGATCTCCCGGAGCAGCCGGAAATTCGGGTTACGCGGGTAGGCGGAATACCCGGCCACCAGGATCAGCGGCCTGAACTCCCGCGCCTTCGCCGCGATCGCGTCGTAGTCGAGCAGCCCGGTGTCCGGATCGACGCCATAGCTGGCCTGATCGAACATCTTGCCCGAGATGTTCGACCGGAAGCCGTGGGTAAGGTGGCCGCCCGCGTCCAGCGCCATCCCCATCATCCGCTGGGAGTGGAACTCGCTCCGCAGCCGCTGCCACGCGGCCGGATCCAGGCCGTCGACGTTCCGGGCGCCGCACCGGTCCAGGAAGGGCCGTTCGACCCGCCGCGCGAGGATCGCCCAGTAGGCGACCAGGTTGGCGTCGATACCGGAATGCGGCTGGACGTAGGCGTGATCCGCGCCAAACAGCGCTGCGGCATGGGAAGCGGCCAGCGCCTCCACCTTGTCGACGACCTCGCAGCCAGCGTAGAAGCGGTGCCCGACGGTTCCCTCAGCGTACTTGTCCGACAGCCACGTTCCCATGGCCATCAGCACGGCAGGCGAGGCGTAGTTCTCCGACGCGATGAGCTTGAGCTGGCGCCGCTGCGAGGCCAGTTCCTCGCCGATGGCGCGGGCGACATCGGGCTCGGATGCCGCGATCACGTCGAGCATCGCGCCGTATGTGGCAGAAACCCCGGTCGCCGTGGACGCCGGACTGCCGCTCGCCGCATCCTCGCTCCGCGTCCCGGCATTGACCGAACGAGCGGTGGAGACATCGATCTCAGCCATGGCACTCTCCCGGGCATAGGGTCGTGAAGATCGCCCAGGCGCGCGGCTGGCCGGCTGGCGGCGGGCCGCTCCCCGGTGGTGCTCCACCTAAGCGCCAGTCACGGCCCAGCACGACGATATCGCGCTGGCTCAGGACACTGCCAGCGGCGGCCACCGGTCGGCCCATGGAGCGGCCTTCTCGAAGCAGGCGGACGCCCGCAGCACGGTGGCGTCGTCCAGGTGCCGGCCGATGATCTGCAGGCCTACCGGCAGGCCTTCGGCCGTCCAGCCCGCGGGGACGCTCGCTGCGGGCTGGCCGGTCAGGTTGACCGGGAAGGTGAAGCTCAGCCAGGATGTCGGCGCCACTGCGCGGCCGTCGATGATCTCCGGTCCCTGCATGTGCACCGGGAACGGCGGCACAGCAAGGGTGGGAGTGATGAGGAGGTCGTATCTGCTCATGAGCCGCCACATCTTGTTGACCACCGCCTTGCGTGCCATTACCGCGTTGGTGATGTCTTCCGCGGTCCAGTTACGCCGCAGCAGATCGACCAGGTGCGGCGACATCTGGCCGCCGTACTGCTCGGCAAGGGCGCGCATTCCGGTGAGGTCGGTCTCGGCCACGACCAGGGCCCAGAAAGCGTCGAAGGGGTCATCCCAGCCGGGGTCCGCCTCCTCGACCGCACATCCCAGCTCCTTGCCGAAGATGTCCGCGGCACGCGAGGCGATATCCCGGACCTGCGGGTCCACCGCGACATACCCGAGGTCAGCGCTGAAGGCGACCCGGAGCCCGGCGATGTCACCCCCGGTCGCGGCGCGCCAGTCGATGTCGCCCGCAGGCAGGGAATGCCGGTCGCGCGGGTCCGGGCCTGCCAGGACGGACATCATCAGGGCCGCGTCATCCACGGTCCGGCTCAGTGGGCCGATGTGCTCCAGGCTCTCCCAGCTCGAAAGCCCGGGATAGCGCTCGTCCCGGCAACCGGGATAGAGCGGGACACGGCCCATCGAGCCCTTGTATCCGTAGAGACCGCAATGGGCCGCCGGGATGCGGATGGAGCCGCCACCGTCACTGCCCAGCGCTACCGGGCCCATGCCGCTTGCTACCGCTGCGCCCGATCCTGCACTCGAGCCGCCCGGGGTCAGCGCGGTGTTCCAGGGGTTGCGGGTGGTCGGGGCGACCGGGCTGTGGCCTACGCCGCTGTAGCCGAATTCCGGCACGTTGGTCTTGCCGAGGATCACGGCATCCGCCGCCTTGATGCGCTCGACCACGATGTCGTCCTCGTCGGGGACGAAGTCCCGGTATGCGGGCGAGCCCATGGCCGTCCGGATGCCCTTGGTCGCGATCAGGTCCTTCACACCGACGGGTACGCCCGCGAGCGGGCCTGTCGGCTCTCCGCGGGCGATCGTGTCGGTGAGCCGCTTCGCCTGCCCCAGGGCTAGTTCCGGTGTTGGCGTGCAGAACGCGTGCAGCTGGTCCTCCAGGCGCTCCATCCGGCTGAGGACCGCCTCGGTCACTTCGAGGGGGGACAGTTGCTTATCGCGGATGCGGAGCGCAAGCTCGGCCGCCGGCATCCGGCAGATGCTCACCTCGTCGTTCTCGTTCACCATGGCCCTTCCTGCCGATTCATCCTGAAGGCGCGGCCTGCCATGAGGTGCGGCGCATGCGCCTCGTCCGCCGCTACTCCTCCGTGGCGAGCTCCGGTTCCCGGGCAGCCGGGGCACCGAGCACGCCCGCGCTGCCCCGCAGGAATTCCGCGCCCGTGTACACGAGCGCGGCGGCCAGGATACCGGCGATGGCTTCCGCGTATGCGGGCGCGCCGTAGTGGACGACCGTGGCCGCCAGCGCTCCCGCGGCCCAGCCGGCGAACGCAGTCGGCCGGATGGCGCTGGCACTGCGGGCCGCGTTCCGGTGGCGCATGAACAGCTGGTCGGTAATGAGCACCGCGCCGATGGGCGGCACGAATATGCCGAGCAGGTTCAGCCAGCTTTCGAACAGAGTCCACACCCCGGCGATCGCCGCGATCACTCCGATCGCCCCCAGGATCAGGGTCAGCAGCCGCATCCGGCTGCCGCTGATGTGGCTCCATCCCACGGCGCCGTTGTAGAGGCAGTGCGTGCATACCGAGCCCAGGTTGATAACGACAAAGGCGACCGCGATCGCGGACAGCGCCGGACCGTGCGTTGCCAGCAGGCCGAGGAAGTCGCCCCCGTTCGCGGCCGGATCCGTGGCCGCGCCAGCCGCGACGATGATGCCGCCGACAGCCATCGCGATGAAGTTGGCGACCGGAAAGGCGGTCAGGCTCGCGGCTACCGCCTGCCGGCCGTTACGGGCCCACCGGGTGAAGTCGGCCGTCATGGTTCCGGAGTCGGCGAAACCGGCGACGGTCATGGTCACGGCGGCGCCGAGGGTCAGCGCGGCCGGGCCGCCGTGTCCGGCGTAGGCCGTAACGTGCCCGAGCGTGTGGTGTGCCGCTGCCAGGCCGATGGCGACTGCGCCGAGCGCCACGTACAGCGGCGCGGCGATCATGCCGAGGACGGCCAGGGCGCGGATGCCGATGTAGGTGATGGCGATGTACAGCAGCCCTGCTACACCGATGACCAGCGGCTCGTTCCACCCGAACGTGGCATGGAGCGTGGAGCCGGTCAGGCCCGTCTGGAAGGCGAACCAGCCGATCACGACCGTGGACAGGAAGCCTGACGCGAGAGCGTACCCGCGGCGCCCGAAGGTCGACTTGGCGACCATGGCGAAGTTACGCCCGGTGGAGCCGGCCAGGTAGCTGAGGACGCCGACGTAGATCATCAGCGCGGTGTTCCCGAGCGCGATGGCGAGCAGGCCCCGGGCAAAGCCGAGACCGTACACGATGATGCCGCCGAATACCGCGTTGGTCAGGATCATCGGAAAGCCGAACCATACCGCGGCCACCGAGGCCCAGCGCCGACGGTGATCTTGCGGGACGTCCTCGTGCTCGAACTCGGGCGCCAGTTCGTGCGGCGCCTTACCCGTCCGGTCCTGTTCCTTGAGGGTCATTCGGCTCTCCGTATCGCGGTGGACGGCGGTGTATACAGCGCTGTGTCCATACGGCAGACGCTAGAAACCGGATGTTTCGGGCACCGGCCGAGAGCTGTTACGTGATGATTGCGGGCCGCCGCCCGGCCGACGCTGTCCGGCCTACCGCCGTGACCTGCATCTTCGGCATGAAACCGGCGCGCCCTAGGGCGATCGCCGCCCCGCCGGCGCGGGCAGGGAATGCGAACGCGGCCGCATTCCGCCTGTAACAGGACCGAAACAAATACGTGGTCGCATACACCCATTAGCTGGCAGACCAGGCCAAACGTGGGCTGGAAGGTGCGTGACGATGTCTCTGTATACAGCGGCGCCGGCCATCACCGCCGGCCGGCGCCGGCCGCCGGTGATGGCCGGCGCGTCTCCCAGCGTGAGCGGGCGTACAGCGAGCTACGGCGGCGGGTGATGATGGGAGAGTTCGGCGTCCGTACCCGCCTGGTGGAGGAGCGGCTCGCCAAGGAGCTCGACATGTCGCGGACACCGATCAGGGAGGCCCTCGTCCGGCTGGAGACCGACCGTCTGGTGGTCCGCGAGGAGACTTCCACGTCACGTTGCTTCGCTCATCTGGGAACGAGGCGCTCACCGACGCCCTGGAGGCCGTCAACCCGCGCATCCGGCCGGTCCGGATGTATGACTTCCTGACAGCCGATCGTATCGAGCAGTCCTGCGCCGAGCATCTGCGGATCGCCGAGCATGTCCTGCTCGGCCGTCTGCCGGACGCCCTGACCGCGTTGCGCCGCCACGTCGGCGAATCGATGGAAGTGGTGGAGCGCCGCGCCGCCCACGCGATAACCCAGATGGCCCTGCACCAGTGACGCGGGCGGTGACGGACCGGCTGCTGGCCGCCCTGTGACCGGCGGCGCGGCCGCCCCGAGAACGCGCAGCTCAGTCGAGGGCTACGGCGTCGCCGATGCGGTGCACGCGCAGCGCGTTCGTCTTGCCGGGGCTGCCGGGCGGGCTGCCGGCCACGATCACGACCTTGTCGCCCTTCTCGCACCGCCCAATGTCGAGGAGCGCGCTCTCCACCTGGCGCACCATGTCGTCAGTGTGATTGACCGACGGGACGATGAACGTCTCGACTCCCCACGTCAGGGCGAGCTGGCTGCGGGTGGCCTGCACGGACGTGAAGGCCAGCAGCGGGATCGATGACCGGTACCGGGCCAGCCGCCGCGCCGTCTCC
Source organism: Streptosporangiaceae bacterium (assembly GCA_035640715.1). Classification (GTDB taxonomy): domain Bacteria; phylum Actinomycetota; class Actinomycetes; order Streptosporangiales; family Streptosporangiaceae; genus DASQVO01. The sequence goes on along the minus strand of DASQVO010000372.1, from coordinate 2,738 downwards.
CCGGTCATCGTGAAGGCGACCAGCGCCCTGGCACCCACGATGGCGCCCACCTCCGCGGCGGCGCGGGCGATGGCCCCGCCCGTGGTGGTCGGGACCCGCGCCAGCGACGACTGCGGGCGCAGGCACTCGTCCTCGGCAGCGCAGATGATGCGTGACATGGTGTCCACGGCCTCGATGGGATACTCGCCGACGCTGGTCTCAGCGGACAACATGACCGCATCGGCGCCCTCCACCACGGCGTTGGCCACGTCGGAAACCTCGGCGCGGGTCGGGCGCGGCGCGGAGATCATCGACTCAAGCATCTGCGTCGCGACGATGACCGGGCGCGCCTTCTCCCTGGCCAGGCCGATCGCGCGTTTCTGCACCATCGGCACCTGCTCCAGCGGCAGCTCAACGCCGAGGTCCCCGCGGGCGACCATGATCCCGTCGAAGGCGTCGACGATGTCGGCCAGCGCGTCGACCGCCTCTGGCTTCTCGATCTTCGCGATGAGCGGCAGCCGCGCGCCCGTCTCGTTCATGATGTTCCGCGCGGCCTCGGCGTCGCTGGGCCGGCGGACGAACGACATCGCGATCATGTCGGCGCCTTGGCCGATCGCCCAGCGCAGGTCGGCCTCGTCCTTCTCGGTGAGCGGCGGCGCGCTCACCGCGACACCCGGGAGGTTGATGCCCTTGTGATCGGAGACCGTGCCCCCGACGAGCACCTTCGTCGCGACCCGGCTCCCGGTCACGCTGGTGACCTCGAGCAGGACCCGGCCGTCGTCGATGAGGATGCGGTTGCCCGCGTGCACATCCCCGGCCAGGCCCTTGTACGTGGTTGACGCCTCGCTCCGGCTGCCAGGGACGTCCTCGACGGTGATGGTGAACTTGTCGCCGGCGTTCAGGCGGACCGGGCCGTCGGCGAACGTGCCGAGGCGTATCTTCGGTCCCTGGAGGTCGACGAGGACGCCGACGCTGCGGCCGGCCTCATTCGACGCCGCACGGACCTGCTTGTATACCTGCTGATGGTCGTCGCGGGATCCATGGCTCAGGTTCAGCCTGGCGACGTCAAGTCCTGCGGCGACCAGCCCGGCAATCTGCTCATCGCTGGATGTCGCAGGCCCGAGAGTGCATACAATTTTCGCGCGGCGGCCCATAGTCTGCACCTTTGATCGAGTCATCTGGTCTATACCATTGTAACTGTAGGGGCATATGGCGCTTACAGCGGCATGCGTTACGCAGGTTTCATCAGATGTCCATGACGGCGTGACGCCGGGTATGAGCAAACGTGGGCCAAGCGGGCGCGGGCCTTCCCGGGCCGCCGGAGAACGCCGTTGTTCTCCGGTCGGCGGCATGGACGGCGGCCGCGGGCCGGCGGCCGCCGGGTCTATGTGCCCGTCAGGAGAGCGGGCGGGCCGTGGGCGGGATCGCCACCGGCAGCACCGTGTCACCGCTCAGGTACCGGTCCACCTCGGCCGCGGCGCTGCGGCCCTCCGCGATGGCCCACACGATCAGCGACTGGCCGCGGCCCGTGTCACCTGCGGCGAAAACACCCGGCACGGACGTGGCGTAGGCGCCGTCGCGTGCCACGTTGCCGCGCGCGTCGAATTCCACGCCGAGCCCGGTCATCAGCGGGCCGCGTTCGGCACCGGTGAAGCCCATCGCGAGCAGCACCAGATCAGCGGGCAGCTCACGCTCGGTGCCCGGCACCGGCTCGAACCGGCCGCCGGAGAATGCCACCTCGACCAGCCGCAGCGTGCGGACGCGGCCCTCGCCGTCACCCGTGAACTCCTGGGTCGAGACGGCATAGACCCGCTCGCCGCCCTCCTCGTGCGCGCTCGACGTGCGGAAGATCATCGGGTAGGTGGGCCAGGGCTGATGGTCCGGCCTCATCTCCGGCGGGCGCGGCATGATCTCCAGCTGTGTCACCGACGCCGCGCCCTGGCGGTGCGCCGTGCCGAGGCAGTCCGCGCCGGTGTCGCCGCCGCCGATGATGACGACGTGCCGGTCCCGCGCGCTGATCGCTGGCTCGGCCACGGCACCGGAGACGCCCGCCGCCGCCACGGCACGGTTGGCCAGTGGCAGATACTCCATGGCCTGGTGGATGCCGTCCAGGTCGGCGCCTGGTACGGGAAGGCCGCGTGGCACGGTGGCGCCGCCGGCGAGCACGATCGCGTCATAGCCGGACCGCAGCTCGTCAGCCGTGATGTCCACGCCGGCGTTGACGCCGCAGCGGAACTCGGTTCCCTCGGCGCGCATCTGGGCCAGCCTGCGGTCCAGGTGCCGCTTTTCCATCTTGAACTCGGGTATGCCGTAGCGGAGCAGGCCGCCCGGTGCGTCGGCACGCTCGAATACCGTGACATCGTGACCCGCGCGGGTGAGCTGCTGCGCGGCGGCCAGGCCGGCCGGCCCGGAGCCGATCACGGCGGCCTTCTTTCCGGTCCTGACCGGCGCGGGGCATGGCTGCACCCACCCCTCTGCCCAGGCGCGGTCGATGATCTCCACCTCAACCTGCTTGATGGTCACGGGATCGGCGTTGATCCCGAGTACGCAGGCGGACTCGCACGGTGCCGGGCACAGCCGGCCGGTGAACTCCGGGAAGTTGTTGGTCGCGTGCAGCCGTTCCGACGCCTCGTGCCAGTCATGCCGCCACACGAGGTCATTCCACTCGGGGATGAGGTTCCCCAGCGGGCAGCCGGTGTGGCAGAACGGGATGCCGCAGTCCATGCAGCGCCCCGCCTGCCGCTCGAGACGCCCGGCGG
>DASQVO010000371.1:0-18081 GCA_035640715.1 Streptosporangiaceae bacterium | reverse complement strand
CTCGGATGAGCCGTCCTTCGACCGCGCATCCTGCACCCGGACGACAGCATCCGGACGGGCCGGGCCTGGCTTACCGCCGGGCAGCTCGACTTTCCAGACCCCGTTCCCGCCGTTGCCCCGGCCCTGCTTGAGGACCAGGCGGCCCATCTGCCCGAGGCGGTCAGGGAACCCGCGGGCGAACTCGCCTGCGGACCGATACAGGCTGGTGTCGCTGCCCCAGCCGAGGTCACGGGTGCGGTAGAGGATTTCCTTGGTGCCCATCTGGAGGATCACGCCGGGATGAGCCGACACCCAGACACCTTCCGCTGCCACCTCACGCAGGAGCGGATCTAGCAGGGCGCGGCTGGCTCCGTCCTGGATGGGATTCACCCACACCAGGACGCCATCGAGGGTCAGCAGCTGCTCCCGGACCTCATCGACGGCATCGTCGCTGTAGGCAACCGGCTCTATGACCACGGGCAACCTGCCGAATGCGTCATACAGCGGGCCGAGACCCCGGTCCGCGCGAGGCAACGGCGTCTCAGCCCGCCGGTCACCACGCCACAGCACCCCGATACGCAGCGCCTCCTGTCCCTGACTCACGATCACATAGCTCCTTCCCAGACACCAATCCCGCTCAACCGCATCCAGCATTCGCGAAGTTCCCGATCAGCCGGAGACGGACACAAGCGGCCGGTCCGCCGGTCTGACCTTGTGACAACTTCCCTCCGGCTTTCAGCGGCCCGCCGGGCCGCTCGCACCGCCAACACGGCGCACACGCCTCCGCTGCCGCTGGCGCTCCCACCACGGCAGCGGCAACGCCGGCCGGGTGGCGCGAAGATCATAGAACTCCCGGCTGCAGGTAAATGCCGGCTCGCCCCATCGTTTTCCTCCCGGGCCCGGCGTGAACGGTGACCGGCGGAATCGTTCGCGCCTGTTGGTAGGTCAGATGGTGATGACGTTGACGGCCAGGCTGGCCGCCACCGCCAGGGCCCGGGCCTGGGCAAAACGGCGCGCATCCGCTGGCGGGCGCACCGCGCCGTAGACCGAGACGAACAGGTAGGTCACCACCGGGGCAAGCCAGTCGTTGGCTGAGAAGCCCGGCAGCCCGTCCGCATTCAGCTCCGGCATGTTGGCGCTGGCCCGCCACAAGAACACCGAGACGCCGCTGGCCACCGCGATGCCGGCCGCGCCGGCCCACCCGGGCCGGCCCAGCCGCCACACCGCCGCGGCGAACGCAACCACGGCGGTAACCGCGGCGGTCAGCAGGATATGGGCGTGGCTGAACACCAGATCGGAGGCCAGGGCCGTGGTCATCGTCTACTCCAGGAACGGTTCGTATCAGTGCAGGAGGATGCCCAGGATCCCGGCGACCAGGACAACATAGGGCTCGGACAGCTTCTTGAACCTCAGCAGCACCGCCAGGGTGACCAGGGCAATGGCGGCGGTGGCCACATCGGTGACGGCCTGGCGGGTCAGGACCACCACCGCGCCGGACAGGGCGCCGCCCGCGGCGGCGGTGGCGCCGGTGACGAACGCCTTGACCTGGGCGTTGTCGCGGTGGCGGACGAACCAGCGGCCCGGCACGACCACGCCGAGATAGATCGGGGTGAAGATCGCGAGCGTGGCGACCAGGGCACCGGCGGGCCCGGCGACCAGATAGCCGATGAACGCGGCGGTGATCACCACCGGCCCGGGGGTGATCAGGCCCATCGCAACCGCATCGAGGAACTCGCCCTGGGTCAGCCAGTGATGCTGGGCGACCACCCCCTCGCGCAGCAGCGGGACGATCGCCAGACCCGAGCCGAAGACCAGCGCCCCGGTCCTGAGGAAAAACAAGCCGAGCGAGACCAGCACCCCGCCAGAAGCCAGCGTGCCCAGCGCGGCCCGGGCCACCGGCAGGGCGGCGATGCCACGCAACGTCGCACCTGGCGGGACCGGGCGCCTGCGGCCGGGCCATCGCAGCCGGGGGCGTGCATCCAGGGCGATCAGCAGCAGCCCAGCCCCGACGATCAGGTAGATGGGCTCCTGGCCGGTGGCGGCGGTCACCGCGAAAACCACCCCGCTGATCACCCAGGCCCGCCAGTCCTTCCCGTCAGTCAGGCGCACCAGCTTCCAGGCGGCGATCGCGATGATCGCCATGACGGCCGGGGCGATGCCATAAAACAGCGCCTGCACCACCCCGAGGCCGGAGTAGTGGGCATACACGGCGGCAACGGCCGTCACCATAAGGAACGACGGGGCGATAAACGCCACCGCGGTCGCCGCCGCGCCAACCGCGCCGCGCCCCAGGTAGCCAACCCACATCGCCACCTGCGCGGCCAGCGGCCCCGGCATCGTCTGCCCCAGGGCCACACCGTCGAGAAAGTCCTGCTTGCCGATCCAGCCGCGCTTCTCCACCAGGTCGCGCTGCATGTAGCCGACCACCGCGATCGGCCCGCCGAACCCGAAGGTGCCCAGCCGCAGGAAATACCACAACAGCGCGGGAAACGGCGCCCGCACGCCACCCCGGCCGCCGCCCGGTGATGCCTCATCCCCAGTTTCTGCGGCGGCCTGTGCGGCGTCGCTCATGAGGGCTCGCGTCCCAGCAGCGTGGCCCGGCGATGGTATTCGTAGATGCCATCGAACAGCGGCCCGGTCAGCGCCAGAATCTCCGGATCAGGCAGGATCATCGACAGACCACGCAGCGCGACATCGAACCCCGGCGCCTCGGGCGCGTCGTAGCGTTCATCGTCCAGGTCGGCCTCGTGCACGATCGCGGCGATCCGCCACAGCACCGGGTCGTCCAGGTCATAGCGGCGCAAGATCGTCTCGAAGCTGCAATCAGCGCCGTGGTGCGACAAGTCCACACCCCGTATGTCAAACCCCGTCGCGTCCGGGGGGACGTCGTCGAGGTCGGTGACGAACAGGAAGTCCGCCTCCTTGTCGATGAACCGGCGGATCAGCCAGGCACAGGCGGCACGGTCAATGTGCACCCCGGCGCGAGTCGCCCACTTCACTGCGTGACCCCCGCGCTGGAAGGGCTGGCCGAAGTCCGGGCCAGCTCGGCCAGGGTCTCGACCGCGGCCCGGGCCAGATCGCGTTCCGGCGGCGGAAAGAAGTCGCGGCGGCCGATCCGCCGCAGCTCAGCGCGCAGTCGGCGCAACACCGCTACGCGGGCCGGCTGACCGGCCGGGAAAGCCGCCTCAGCCTCGGCGACCACCCCGCGGTATTCGGCGGCCCGCGCGGCGGCCATGCCGGCCGCCAGCTCACGTTCCGCTGCCGCGGCGACCGGGCGGCCCAGCCACACGGCGGCCCCGCCCCCGGCGTCGGTCACCTCGCCGGCAATCCACTCCAGCTGCTCGCGGGTACGCGCGTCGGCAGGCAGCGCCACCAGCCCGTCGGAAATCTGCGCCACGCCCAGCCGCTTGAGCTTGCGCCAGATCGCGATCCGCGGCGACGACGGCACACGCGGCACCCGATACGACAACAGCACCCACGTCCCCGTGCCTGTCTCTCGCTCCATGAGGAAAGTGTAACCATGGTTGCCTCATGCATAGGACGGCAGGGCCGGCGACCGCGGCCTGCGTACCGGTCGCGAGGCGATGGCGCCGGCCGGGATCGCGCCAGCGGGGATCGCGCCGGTCAGGACCACCGAGGCGGACTGGCGGCTGGCCGCCTCGGCATTGGGCCGCACCGGGAAGGTGATGGGCGGCACGGTGTACCGGGTGAGCTTCCCGCGCCGGGACCTGCGTGTGACCTCCTACGGGGTCGCGGTGAAGGCGGGGCTGTCGCTGGGCGGCTACGCGGGGTTCGCCCGCTACCCGGATCGGGTCACGCTAATGATGGGTGACCTGATCGTCACCGAACCGGAGCTGCAGAAGGTCACCGATGCCCTGCACGCCCGCGGGCTGGAGCAGACCGCGCTGCATAAGCATCTGCTGGCCCACCAGCCGCCGGTGTGGTGGACCCACTTCCACGGGATGGGCAGCGACGCGGCCGCGCTGGCGCGCGGGCTGAAGGCGGCGCTGGATGTCACCGCGACACCGCCGGCCACCACACCGGGCTCACCGCCACCGGTCGATCTGGACACCGCGGGGATCGATGCGGCGCTGGGGGCCAAGGGCACCAACGACGGCGGGATCTACAAGTTCACCTTCGCCCGCACTGAGACCATCACCGACCACGGGCGGATCCTGCCGCCGGGGTTCGGGGTCACCACCGCGATCGGCTTCCAGCCGGCCGGCGGGCGCCGGGCGGCGATCAACGGGGACTTCGCGATGGTCGCCGATGAGGTGAACAAGGTGATCGTCGCGCTGCGGCGCGGCGGGATCTCGATCGTGGAGCTGCACAATCACATGCTGATGGATGACCCGCGCCTGTTCTACATGCATTTCTGGGCCGTCGACGGCGGCACCAAGCTGGCGCGGGCGCTGCGGCCGGCCATCGATGCCACCCGCGTCCGCCCGGCGGGCTGAGACGTGACAATCCCAGGCGCCGCAGGCGGGCCGGGTGAAGGGGCTGCTGCCGTACCGGCTGCCGCGTGAGCCGTCCACGCCGCGGATCAGGGTGGCGCAAGTTCAGTGCTTTCCCTCATTGCACGGACCCGGGTGGAGGACCTTGTCCGGCCCCTGGGTCTCCGCTCATGCCGTATGTAACCATGGTTTCGTGCAGGGTTACGTGGCGGGGCAAGCCAGCGCAGCGGCCGGTGGGCGCGTGGCGGTAGGGTTCACGCTGGAGCAGGTGACGGTCCGCCGCGGCGCGGCCGTGGTCCTGGACGCGGTGACCTGCCAGATCCCGGCCGGAACGTGCACGGCGGTGGTGGGCCGCTCCGGGGCGGGCAAATCCACGCTGCTGCGGCTGCTGAACCGGCTCGCCGAGCCCGCCAGCGGGCGGATCCTGCTCGACGGCCGCCCGCTCGCCGAGCTCGATGTGCTGGCGCTGCGGCGGCGAGTGGGCCTGGTCGCCCAGACGCCGGTGCTGCTCACCGATCGGGTGCTCGATGACCTGCGGGTGGGCTGCCCGGATCTGCGGGAGGACCAGGCGGCCGCGCTCCTGGAACGGGCCGGTCTGCCCGCGGCGATGCTGCACCGCGCCACGGCCGGGCTGTCCGGCGGGGAGGCGCAGCGGGTCTGCCTGGCCAGGGCGCTGGCGGTGGGCCCGGCGGTGCTGCTCGCCGACGAGCCGACCTCAGCACTGGATCCGCATAGCGCGGCGGCAGTGGAAGCCGCGCTGAACGACCTGACCGCCGCCGGCACGACCGTCGTCCTGGTCAGCCACAACGCGGCCCAGGCCCGCCGCCTCGCCAGCGAGGTCCTGGTGCTGGACCATGGCCGCCTGGCAGAACGCGGCCCAGCCGGTCTCGTTAACTACCTGCGGGAGGCGCGCACATGAGCGCATCGGTTCCCACCTGGGCCGGGGTGGCGGCCTCCGCTGCCCTCGTTGCCGTCGCGGCGGCGGTGGCGTGGCGGCAGCGCCTGCACCTGGCCCGCGAGATCGCCGTCGCCGGCCTGCGGGCGGCGGCGCAACTGACCGCGGTCGGGGCGGTGCTGCTGCTGGTCTTCCGCCATGGCGGGATCGCCGCTGCGGCGGGCTGGCTGGCCCTGATGGTGGTCATCGCCGGGCAGGTCGCGGCCCACCGCGCCAAGGGGATGCCACGCGCCACCGCGGCCGCCACCGCCGCGGTGGCGGCCGGTACCGCGGCCACGCTCGGGGTGCTGCTGGGCCTGGGCGTCATCGCTGCCCAGGCGCGGGTGGTGATCCCCGTAGGAGGCATGATCGTCGCCGGTGCCATGCAGGCCACAGCCCTGGTGCTGATCCGGCTGCGGGAAGAAGCCCGCGCCGCCGCGCCCGCGATCGAAGCCCGCCTCGCTCTAGGCCTGCCCGCCAGCCAGGCATTCGCCCCGCATCAGCGCACCACGCTGCGCACGGCGCTGATCCCAGCCGTGGACTCCACCAAGGTTGTCGGCCTGATCAGCCTGCCCGGCGCGATGACCGGCCTGATCCTCGCCGGGGTAAACCCGCTCACCGCGATCCGCTACCAGATCATCGTGATGTACATGCTGCTCGCCGCGGCCGCCCTCGCCGCGCTGACCGCCGCGCGCCTGGCCGAACGCGCGCTGTTCGACCACGCCCACCGGTTGCGGCCCATCGAGGCCACACCCGTACCCCGGGCAGCCGCATGGCGGCGATCGTAGCTGAGCCGCCGATGAGACCACGGCGACAGATCCCGTGCAAGATCAGCATTCTGCGGTCACCTGGCTATGAGTGCCGCCGCCATGCTGGCCGTCCCAGGACCCGCCGATGCCACGGTGGGCATGCACTCGGCAGCCAAGACAAGTGAAAGTCGCTCCAAGTGATGATCCCGCTCACGAAGCGGGCCCACGGCGAACCAGGCGGCACTTGCCGCTACATCCAGAACGGGGAGATCTGCGCGCAGGTTACCGGCTGGTCATCGACGGCCATTTCGCGCAATATTCGGCGATCGGCGCGCCCAGGCCGGTTGCGGCAGACCGTGACCGGTGACTTACCGTGGCAGCGGCCGGTGCGGTGTGGGGAGCCACGGCGGGCATCTCCGGCGGATGCATGCTCACAAGCCTGTCGCCGTCGGACCAGACAGCGCGATTTCGTCGATGCTCAAAATGGATGATGGTAGACGTTCATGACGAATGGCGCCTGACAGGCATGCCCGTGAGGATGGGCCGCGGCATCACGGCACCGTGGGTGACCCGACGGGCAAGGAGGCTAAGCAAGATCCCGAAGAGCAATGAGCTAGGGCACGTATAGGGCACAGCGAGCCGCATACGGCCGCCCTCAGCAGGACACAACCGCATATCGTTGAGCGAAGAGCAGAGCCCCTGACCTTGCGTTTACGCAGGTCAGGGGCACTCTACTAGGGGCTGTGACGGGTGGGGCGGCTGGGACTCGAACCCAGGACCGGCGGATTATGAGACCAACGCTCATCGCAGCACCAATACCACACCTGACCTGCTCTAACGTCACACTCAATGACATGGCTCGCCACCGTTTGGCCGTGTATTTGCCACGATCAAACTCGGAACGGTCCAGCAACTCCAGCAACCAGCGGTCGTCGTTCTATCAGATACATAGCGTCCAAGTCGCGCTCGCCGCTTCCGCATCTTAAGCTTCGCGCAACACATCCCGTGCACGCGGCCCTCTATCGGTTTCCTCTACATTAAAGGAAACACGGGCGCCAGCACTCAGATATTTTTCATTCGCGTCTTCGTTAATATCACTCACATGAAAGAATATATTATCCGGGAAAAGGGGATGGCGAATAAATCCATAAGAATTATGGAACGATACGACTTCTCCATAAAGACGATCACCAGAGTGCGAGTCGAAGCCTTGCGCCGCCTCCCGGTCGAGCTCAGCTGCTCTGCGGTAGAGTCGCTGCACAGCCGCGGATACCGCATCAGAGCTCCTCAACTTTACGATCGCGGCCACAAGCGTCGGCCACGCCTTGGTACCAGTGAAACGCGCGAGAACCTTCGTAAGATCGTCAACCCACGAGCTCAGATCTGAGATAGTTGCAGAGTCAGCAGCGGCAGCAGCCGCGCCATGCACCGCTGTAGCCGCGCAATCTGAAGCAATAGCCACCAGCCTCCGATCTGAAATTCCCGCCTCAAGCGCGGCGATCGCTATCGACAGCCCCTGCCGGGCTCTTCGGTATTGAAGTATGGGGTTGCGCTCTTGGCTACGGGCGTTTTCAGCCCATCTCCTGTATGCTTCTGCAAGGGCACTGATGGCGATCAGTTTGGCTCTTCCATTCAGCGAGTTTGACGCTGGCTCAATTAGGCGAATACCTTCCTCAAATTTATGACTCCATACAAGGTAGTTACCTAGAGCCATCGCTGTCTCATCACCAGCCAGGACTTCATGGGCCTCTCGCTCGTAATGAACGGCCCTTGCAAGGTCTTTCATGTTTCTGGCAAGGTGACCTGCATAGAAGTGCGCTACAACCGCACGGCCCTCTTTGTCAGCCTTCTGATACGCAGATTCATAGCACATCGATGCGGCTGCGTACTCACCCGTTGCTGCACGGACAAATCCCTCCACCCGATCAACCTCCCACAGATCGGGATTAAGCCGACGAGCCGTTTCAATATCATGATAAGCGCTCTCGTAATCACCATCCCGGGAGGCCAGCAAGGCTTTCCGCAAAATCTGTGCAGTTGGGATATCGTGGGGACCACTAGTTCGGACGACGATAGGTGCCAGTGACCGGCTTGCCGCGTCCGCAAGTCGGCGTTCCTCATTACGCCGGTACTCCGCGTCTCTCTCGGAGATTAGCGCAGCCAGACTTCGGTCGAACGCAACGAGCTTATTGAGAAATTGCGTAGCGGTTTCTGTGAGTGTCACACGAAGAACGAGGTCACCTGGCACTCCGGAAGCGTCACGACGCACCAGCGATCCACGGATAAGATCCTGCAGACCAATATTAACCTCGTCCGTAGACTTATCGAGCAATACTACAAGTTCGTCCGAAGCGACTGGCCTTCCCAAGACCGATAGCGCGGAAAGCACTTCCTTTGCAGGAACGCTAAGAGAGTCATATACAGATCTTACACAAAACTCGAGAAGCTCTTCTTGGTGTCGTATTAGCGAGAGCGGATCGTTGCCAGCTTCTACCGCCAAGATGAACCAGCGTATAGCAAGTGGGCTATAGCGAAGCCGCCGAATTACTTCAAGACGGGTTTCATTGGTCAACCGCATAAGACTATGGAGTCTACGCGCACGGAGGAAATCATTAAACAATCGCAGACTATCTTTTTCCGGGAGGGGCGATAGAGGATAACGCCGTTCGTACTCGCCGACACCAATCCGACTTGTAACCAGATATGTAACCGAGTCCGGCAATGTTTCGTATACCTGAGAAAAATCCAGCCCACCAACAGTCTCTAGATTATCGAACACAATTAGAGCGTTAAGTCCCTGCAGGGCTTCAGCTAGCTCATCAAGGCTTCCCTGAAAACCAGAGTCCAGGGCGCGGCCCAACGGTCGCACCGCCCCTGTGATATCGCGTGCAGCACCCGAGATTTCCCGTATCCCGCTTGCGGTCAGGCGTTCCTGCTTTAGCGAAGTCCAGAGAATAGCCTCGAATGGCTGGGATGCATCATCGACCAGATGATAGGCTACGTCAAGGGCTACCGAAGTTTTACCAATTCCGCCCTCGCCAGTGATAGTAATAACCGACTCTCGCCGCCGCTCTATCAATTTCAGTACGTCACTTACTTCCTTACCTCGCCCCACTAGACCGGTTTCGTCATAGTCAGGCAGAGGAAGGTTATGTAGAGTTAGGTCGCTGCTCTCCTTTAGGCTAATCAGAGGCTCCCATGACGGATCCTCATCCAATTGGGCGAGCATTCTTTTGAGTTCTGGCCAGAAACGAGTTTGGAACTGATTCAGGAGACTAAGAGCCGCATCACTGTCACCAGCGAGAAGGGGCCGCGGATGCATTACTCGCTTTCGGATAGCTACTAGTCGGTCCAAGTTCGCCGTCAGTTCGCGCACCTCGCGTGAAAGTTCTTGCGGCAACAACTCCCTGTGGGTATTGAGAAGGTCGTATGCCTCACGCAGATCGAGGTATTCAGTTAGCGGTGTACTATCGGTCGCAGCATCATCTTCGTTTCTGCGGCTTAGAGCTTTATCGTACAAGCGCCCGAGCGCTTCACTCTCGGACATTTCAGGCAGTACGAAGCGTGCAAGTATCGCGCGGATGTCCCGCTCAAAGGCATCAATCAAAACATAGAGCCGTGCACGAGTCATCGGAATGGGCTTCGATTCTGCCATGACCTGTCTCCTGCCCCTTTCTGTAAGCATCATCTATGGATTCGGACGTGGATGGAGCTTCACCGCCGGAGGGCGGCGCCGTCAGACACGCCATCCGGCGTGACTGCACCTTCGGGCCGGGCCAGCGTGGATGAAGAGGCTGGTGCACCGGTGAAAGGTTGCTCATACATCGCCTCACCTACTAGACGCTCACATACAGCCAGAGGGTTACCTGCTCATCAGCCTGTTTCAGTTCCTCCAGCTTGGAGGCAACTCCGCGTCACCGCTGTGCTCAGCGTTACCACAAGTCGTGTCATCATCGCCGGACGCAGTTGAGCCCCGCCCTTCCATGGAGCGAGTCAGGCGACAGGCGACGGCGTCAAGATGCGCCGCCACCCGTCGGGCATCAGCGAAGGCAGCGCGAACCCTGTAGATCGCACTAGCCTCCGCTATTCAGCGTTGGTTTGCTGTTGAGCGGTTCGGCGGATTGCCTGTCGCTGTGAACTGGGGTTTTGTGCCGTGGCGGCTGGGTGCGCGGGCACCTTACGGGTGCGGGGTGATCTGCGCGGGAGTGACGGACACCCGCGGAGCGGCCGTTCTTGTCCTTCGCCAGTGCAGTTGAGATACTGGCGTCCCGCTGAAAGGTGTGCCGCTCCTCTTCCAGTCACTCCGCGAGCGCTGGCCGCCGCGTAGTTGTTTCCCGTTGGGTGGCGCGCTTGTCACGGGCTTCGTCGTTTCGGTCGGAGAGCCAGTAGCTACCCAGTCCACCGAGCGGCGTCGTGATGGGGGCGATCACAGCCGCGATGCCTGTCCAGTCGACCATCTATACCTGCTTGTCAGCGGGCAGTGGGGCGTATGCTTGACCGATCTCCATGAGCGACACCGTAATAGCTGCGGCGGGATAAATGATCGAGATCTACCATCAGCCGGTCCCGTGGCACTGCGCGGCTGACTTGCTGGCGCCATGGCTGAGCAGGGTATGTAGAGCGCGTAGCCTGCGCACTCTCTGTCAAGATGGAAGTGTGGCTATCGACCAGGCGAAGCCGGACCCGTCTGCGGAGTGGTGGACAACCTCGGATGTTGCCGCTTACCTCGGGTTGCGGGTCGCGACGGTCAGCTCTTACCGGATGCGAGGGCAGATGCCAGAGCCGGATATGACTCTGGGCCGCACTCATGTCTGGCGTCCCCCGAAGATCATCGCCTGGCACAAGAACCGGCCGCGCCCCGGCGTGGGCGGCCGACCGGCTGCCGACAACGACGCTGCCCTGCCTGGCGAGGATGATGACCCGACCGAACTGAGCCCGGCCAGGGCGGGCGCGATACTCGAGAAGGCATGCGCGAGCGTCGGCCTGGCCCCTCAGGGCGCCCGGCTGTTGCGTGTCGGCTCGAATGCCGTCTATCGCCTGGTGGTCCCCGTGGTCACTCGGATCTCGCGCAGCGGGGCCTCACTTGACCAAGCGCGGCGGTCGGTTGCCGTTGCCCGCTGGCTGGAATCTGTCGACTATCCGGCGGTCCGGGCGGTCGACGTCGACCAGCCCGTGGTCGTCGACCGGCATATCGTCACGTTCTGGGGGGCGGTATCGGACGACGGCGACCAGTACGCCACGGTCCGGGAAGTCGCGGAGGTCCTGGTCAGGCTGCACGCGCTGACCGCACCGGACAGCCTGCATCTCCCCCCGCTGGCCCCGTTCGAGAACGCCGTTCACCGTATCGAGGTGAACGACTGGCTGACCCCGGACGACCGCGCGTTCCTGACCGGCAGGCTCACCGAGCTCCAAGCCAAGTATGCGGAGCTTGAGTTCGTGCTGCCTCAGGGCGTGATCCACGGGGATGCCAGCATCGGCAACGTCCTGCGGGATTACCAGGGCAATCCGGTGGTGATCGACCTTGACGGGTTCGCGATCGGCCCACGTGAATGGGATGTCGTGCTGACGGCCATGTACTACGACAGCTTCGGCTGGCACACCCGCGAGGAGTATGAGACCTTCGCCCGGGTCTACGGATTCGACATCATGACCTGGCCCGGTTATCCGGTCCTGCGCGAGGTCCGCGAGTTCCTGATGGTCACCTGGGTGATCCAGAAGGCCAGCGAGAACGAGACCACCGCGGCCGAGGCCCGCAAGCGCATCGCGGCGCTGCGGACGGGCGCGAGCCGTAAGGACTGGCAGCCCTACTAGGCCGCCTTCTGGGCCGTCTGTGATGCGATCCGCCATAGCCGCGAGGCACGGGCCTGTTCATAGAAGTCTGCCGCTGTGGGGCTGTCGTCGGCGCTGGCCAGGCGCTGGCGGAACTCGCGGAGGTAGTTCACGCAGCGCGCCGACCGAATCTGCTCACCGGCCGAGAGTGCCTTGAGGGCGACGTCACAAGCCTGCTCCAGTTCCCCCGCTGCCACGTGGGCGTCGCCAGGACGACGGCGGCGAAGAAGTCGCTGCGCTCGAACACCGGGCCGTTGACTGCGGCCAGCGATTGGCTGGCGTGCTGTGTCGCGTCGGCGGCGCGGCCGACGTCGCGGAAGCAGTGCCCGAACTCGGCTTCGAGCTCGGCCTCGTCAAAGTACTGGAACCACTCTGGGTCGTTCTCGGGGTTGCGCCGTTCGTACTCGCGGACGGCCGCCGCCAGGGCGGCATCACAGGCCGGTGCATCCCCCAGCCGTGCGAGGGCCCGGGCTTCCATGGTGTGGAAGTGCGCGGTCAGCGTCGCTGTGGCCAGGCCCCGGGTGCCGGTCCTGGCGGCGCGGGCGAGGTTCGCGGCCTCGCCGAACCGGCCAAGGTAGGTGGCCTGGTGGCTCATCGCATCCAGGATGCCCGCGCCGAGGAGCCGGTCATCGCCGGCCTGGGCCAGGCCCAGGGCCTGGATGAAATACCGCTGGGCCAGCCCGCTGGCCGGGGCACTGTCATAGGTCATCCAAGCTGCCAGCAGCGTGGCACCGGCGACCGCGGAGAACAGCGCCCGGCCGACCTCATCGGTGTACCGGCCGCGGAGCAGCCGTTCGCCGTCGGTGCTCAGATACTGGATCAGCGCGTGGCGGGCGTGGCCGCCGCCGTACCGGTCATCGAGCTGTGAGAACATCCCGGCCGTCGCCTTGAACCGGTCAACATCGGACAGGCCGACGTGCGCGCCGCGGCTCAGCTCGCCGCCTGGCGGCTGGGCCGGGTCGACGAGCCAACGCAGCGATGCGCTTTCCCAGGCGCCCGGGTCGACCTGGGCGCGCTGAAGGATCGTCGCCTCGTTGAGATCGGCCTGCCACAGCACGGCAACGTTCCCGCCAGCCTCAGCAGGGGTGTCCGGGTAGGCAAGACCGAGATCGACGGTAGGCAGGTGCCCAGCTATTGGCATGCCGATATCGGCCGGAGTGACCTGGCGACGCAGTGCACGGCTGAGCGCCGCAGCGATGTACATGGGCGTCTTGCCCTGGGGCACCCGGCCGCTGAGCCAGCGGGTCACGTAGGTGTGGTCGCAGTGCCGGAGTGGGTCACCGGCCTGCTCAGACTCGGCCATGACGGCGCGGGCGAATGCCTTGTGTGAGTCGAAGCCGGCTTCGTGTATCAGCCGTGCCAGCCGGTCATTCGGCGAGCTGCCCGCCACCACATCTCCCTCCATGTGCACATCTGCACCCCCCTGTGCACTCTGCCCAAGGCGCCCCTCTAGCCGGCAAGCTGTGTGGTGTCAAAGGTAACCGGAAGCGGACAGAGCGTCGATACCTCCATCGCGGAGACCCGTCCGGTGAGGTATTGACGAATACAAACTCAGTTTGTATTTTCTCTCTACAGGCATCGGCCGACCGCCGAAAACAACAGGAGGACCAGTGACCAGCTCGACCCCGAAGCGCTCGCAGGCGTGGTTCCGGCCCGGCCGGTACGTACCCGTGTCCTACATCCACGGGCTTGAGGTCCTGGCGGATTCCCGCGGCAGTGTCCAGCTGGGCGAGGGGACGCTGCACGGCACGGCCGCGGAGCTGCGCGGCCTGGCAGCCCAGATGCTGCGGGCCGCTGAGGCACTGGAGTCCCGGCCGCGGGCGGCGTGAGGTAGCGGCGCCGTCCTGTGGGCGCTTGCCGGGCCCGGGTGTGCATCACGCGGGCGCGGCCAGGGCCGCCAGGCCGGACATAGGCCGGATGGCCAGGTTCTTTGACAACTCCATACAGGTGCGATGGCCGCCGCCGCGCACGCCCGGGTTGACGAGTCACGAGGTCCCCGGGGCAGCCGCGGCCACGCACGCCCTACGTAGTACCGCAGCGCGCTTGCGCTGCCCGCCTGCCGCGGCTGTTCCCGCGGCCGTGGCAGGCGGAGAACGCAAGCCCATCACACCAGCTGAGCGGAAGGACACCCGGCGATGAGACATAACGGCCGCCCACCCATCCGGGCCGGCGAGCTACCCCCGAACCTGGTCATGTTCACCGGTTCCCTGGCCGCGATCGCCTGCCCGTCCTGCCAGACATGGCGGGTCCCGCGGCGGGGCATGCTGCCCGCCCACCGCGCCGCCGACGACGTCACCCGCTGCCCTGGCAGCGGCTTGCGGGTCCAGGTGGACCTAACGGCCGCCCAGTGGCAGGCCAGGCTGCACGCAGCGGCCCGCCAGGCCGGGCTGCGGCGCGGCAGCCGGGTACATCTTGGCGCCCGACCGCCGGTCCCGCCGCCGGTCTTCCGTATCGCCCGCGCAGCGTAACAGCGCAGCTTCTTCCCTGTTCAGCCCCGGCCGGGCCCGCCCTGGCCGGGGCTTTCTGCATGCCCTGAATTCCTGGCCCTGGAGGACCACATGGACACCGACACACTGGAGGCCGCCCGTCAGCTCGCCCGCCTGGCCGGTCAGCGCGGGGACTGGCGGGACCTGGCGTTGTGCGCCCAGACCGACCCGGACAGCTTTTTCCCGGAGAAAGGCGAGTCAGCCGAGCCCGCCAAGCGGGTCTGCGCCGCGTGCGAGGTCCGCGCGGAATGCCTGCAAGACGCCCTGGACCGCGGCGAGCGGTTCGGCGTGTGGGGCGGGCTGTCCGAACGCGAACGCCGTGCCCTGGCTGTCCGCCTGGCCCGCCAGCCCAACCGGGTGCGGCACTGCCCCATCCACGGTGAGGAGCTGTCCGGCGGCCCGGTGCTGTATCACTGCCCGGCCGGGCGGCCCGGGCACGGCGTCACCGCCGCCGACCTCGCCGAGGCCGCCGGGGACGGGAGGGACGCGGCATGACCACCGCCCATATCACCACCACCACGGCGGCGCCCCGGACGCTGCACGCGATCTGTGAACTGACCCGGCTAGCCGCCTGCACCTGCTGCCCGGCCGATGGCCTGGACTGGCCATGCACCCGCTCGGGTACCGGCCCTGAGGGCTATCACCTGGCCCGGTTCGCCGCCGCGATGCGCCGCGGCCTGATCACCGGCGCCGACTTCACCGCGGTCACGGAGGCCGCCGGGGCATTCACCAGCGCCACGCTCATCTACGACGCCCCCTTGGGCGGTGCCGCGTGAGCGCCGCCGTCCCCGGCCCGGCCGGGCCGGACATGCTGGCCGCGGCCCTGGCCCCGGACCTGGTCGCCATCATCGGCGACCTGGTCGCCGAGGCTCCCGGCCCGGCCGGGCCCGCGCCCGTGCCTGTCCCGGCCGGGCCGGGGCCCGTGGTCAAGGTCCGGCTGTCCGGCGAACCGGCCGGCATCGCCGCGGTGCTCGCCGTGCTCGCCAGGGCCGGTGAGGTGCTGGACCGGTCCGGGCCGCGGCCGAACCGCTACGACCCCGGCGAGCGGGTCTACCTCACCATCCGCACCGGCCCCGCCTGACGGTGCGCGCCGCGCCCGCCCCTCTCCCGCTGGGGACGGGCGCGGCCCGGAACGCCAGGCCGCACCACGTGCACGTTCCCCCGTATCCCGATTGGAGATCGGCATGCCCATCGACACCAGCCAGGACCGGCCGGCCGGGCTCACCCCGCCGGCCGTGACCACCGACCAGGCCCGCGCCGCGTGGGCGACCGCGTCCCGGGATAGCGAGCTGGACCGGTGGCGCGACCTGTACGACCTGGCCGTGCCCCGGCCCCGGGCCGCCGCGGACGGTGACCGGTGAACGCCCCGGAACCGGCGCCCGTGCAGGTGTCGGTGTGGGGTGAGCTGCGCGGTGAGCGCAGGCTGCCCGGGCGGCGCATGGCCCCGGTGCTGCGGGTCCTGGTGGCCGGGCAGCACGCCGGGGCGATGGAGTGGGACGGCCACCAGTGGCGCGCCGCCCATCAGGCACGCGTGAGCAGCAAGGCCCGGGAGACCGGGCACCCCACCGCCGGGGACGCATTGCGGGCGGTGCTGGCCTCGGGCTTCGCCCGCCGCCTCGGCGCCCGCGCGGCCTCGCCCGTGCACTGGACCGCCCGGGCCCGCCAGGCCGTGGCCAGGACGGGCGGTGAGGACCGGTGAACGAGCTGTTAGACCGTCTCATCGCCTGGCTGTCCGGGCGGCTCGGCGCCCATGTCCGCGGCCGGTGCGGCTGCCCCGTCTGCGACCGGGCCGAGCGGGACGCGCGGGCGGCGATCGGCATGCCCGCCCGTCACCCCGAGAAGATCACCCGGGAGCTGCGCGGCGGCCAGGAGCAATGGCTCACCGCCCTGGCCGCCGCGCTGTGGCCAGATGACGACTACACCGCGATCATCACCGAGACGCGGCGGGAGGACCGGCCGTGACCGCCGTGCGGGCCGCCGCCGCGATGCCCGGCGCGCTGCGCGCCGAGGTCGCCGCCGCCCTGGACGACGAGCACGCCGATCGGCAGGCCGCCCTGGAACGCACCGCGGCCAAGCTGGCCGCCGTCGCCGCGGCGTTCCACGCCGCCGAAGACGAGCTGAACGGCGGAAACCCTGACGCTTTGAGGGGATGCGATGAGTTATCAGACCGGTGACGGGCTGCACGAGGGATGGGACGCCGCCGAGTTCCCCGACGGGCGCTTGTCGGTCGGCTCGCAGAACGGCGGCGCGATGGTCCGGTTCCTGGGGCCGGGCCTTGACGCCGGCGCCGGGCGCGGGGTGCTGGACGGCCGGACCGCGATCGGCTGGCGGAGCGTGTGCGGGTGCGGGTGGCGCGGGCCGCTGTGGCAGCGGGTCAGCGACCCCAGCCAGCACAACCCCGCCGCGCACCGGATCTATGACCCCGCCCCGTCAGCGTGGGGGGACGCCCCGGACGGCGTGGAGCATGCCATCTTCCGGGAGTGGCGCGGCCACCTGCCACCGGAGTCCCTGGCCGATGTCCGCGCTGCCGCCGAGGCCGTGCGCGAGGCGCAGGCCCGGCTGGACGAGGCCGTCAAGCGCGCCCGGGCCGACGGCAGTTCCTGGGCAGGTATCGGCGACGCTGCCGGGATCACCCGCCAGTCCGCCCACGAACGGTGGGGGAAACGGTGACCGCGCGGCTGGCGCCCGGCCTGGACGGCGACCCCGCCGGGGCCTGCCCGAACCACGCCGCCGGCACCGGCCGCACCCTCACCTACCGCCAGCTCGCCGCCGCCCTGGCCCAGATGCTGCCCGAAATACCCGGGGAGGAACGGTGAGCGGCGGGGCCGGGAAGGACCGGCAGAGCGCGCTCACCGCCGCACTGCGGGCCTGGACCCGCAACCACGACCCGCACGTCCGCGCCGCCGTCGAGCTGCTCATCGAGCATGATGTGTGGCTGCGCCGCGCGGACTTCAACCGGGCCTGCGTCCGCCGCGACCGCCGCGAGGCGTGGATCGACTGGCGCGCGGCCCGCGCCTTCGTGGACGCGGGCCCGGTGGCGTCCACCTCAGAGATGGCGGTCCTGGACCTGGCGGTGGCGCTCGGGGAGAACCGCTACCGGCTGTCCATCATGGGCGCCGCGAACTCCCGTTCGATCGCCACCGCGGTGGCCCGCGCGGTGGGAGTGACCCGGTGACCGGCCCGGCCGGGCAGGCCGGGGTGGTTTACCTGCCGCATTTTGACCGCCCTACCGGCACGCCCCGGCACTACACCGGGAAGCCCGGGAGTTCGGGATTTCTGAAGGTGCAACTTGCGGCGGTCAGCTGGGGGTTCCTCCCAGGGGCGGCGACGCCCCGCCCCCGGGAAAGAGGGCGGGCGGGGAGACGGCCTCTCCCCGCCCGCCTGCGGTTTCATCTCAGGGGCTTCCGCTCACAGGGGGCTGGTTACTACCAGCCGTAGCCGCCGAAGCCGCCGTAACCGCCGTAACCGCCGTAACCGCCGAAGCCACGGTAGCCGCCGAAGCCACGGTAGCCGCCGAAGCCGTAGCCGCCGTAGCCGCCGCCACGGTAGCTGGCCGTCGAAACGTAACTTGCCGTGTGTGCTGTCTGGCTTGCCGTGCTTGCTGTGTGCACGTGAGCCGGGTGCGCCGTGGCTGCGTTCGCCACGGTCGG
>DASQVO010000370.1:0-42461 GCA_035640715.1 Streptosporangiaceae bacterium | reverse complement strand
CCGGCTGGGATTGTCCGGGGCGTTCAGCCTCGACCTGTCCCGGTTGCCTAGCCGGTTCCCCTTCGCTCTCGTCACCCCGCAGTACCACACTGAGCGGCTGCTGGAGCACCGGGCCAGGTCGCTGGGCGCGGAGATCATCCGCGGCGGCGAGGTGACCGGCGTGCGCCAGGACGCTGATCAGGTACACGTGGACGTGCGGTTCGCGGATGGCGCCACAGATACCAGGCGGGCGTCATATGCCGTGGGCGCCGACGGGGTCCGCAGCACGGTCCGGCACGCGCTGCGGCTGCCGTTCCCCGGCCGGCCGGTGGTGCGATCGATGATGCTGGCCGACGTGCGGCTGTCCGCACCGCCATCGGATACCTTGCGCGCCAACGCGGCCAGGGCAGGCTTCGCGCTTGTCGCCCCGTTCGGTGACGGCTGGTACCGGGTCGTCGCCTGGAACCCGTTGCGCCAGGTGCCGGACACCGAGCCGGTCGAGCTGGATGAGATCCGTGAGATCACCCGGCAGGCGTTCGGCAGCGACTTCGGCATGCATGACGCCCGCTGGATGTCGCGGTTCCACAGCGACGAGCGGCAGGTCCCGTGGTACCGGTCCGGGCGGGTGTTCCTGGCTGGTGACGCGGCGCACGTGCACTCCCCGGCCGGCGGTCAGGGCATGAACACCGGGCTGCAGGATGCCGCCAACCTCAGCTGGAAGCTCGCCGCGGTGGCACGCGGCTGGGCCGATGACAGCCTGCTGGATTCCTACCATGCTGAGCGCTACCCCGTCGGCAGGATGGTGCTGCGCATGTCCGGCGGCCTGCTGCACATGATGCTGCTGGAGCCCGGGACGCTGCGGCGAAGCCAGCTCACGTTGACCAGCTGAAGTACTGTCTTATCGTGGTGCGATTCCAGCTGGAGGATGGAGACTACCAGCGGCTGCTGAGGTTGCGGACGAGCCTGCGCCAGTATCTGCGCTGGAGCGAGCAGCAGGCGCAGGCGGTGGGCCTGACCCCGGCGCACCATCAGCTGCTGCTGGCTGTCCGGGGGCATGATGATCCCCGCGGGCCGACCATCAGCGATGTCGCCGGGTACCTCCTGCTCCGGCATCACAGCACCGTTGAGCTCGCGCAGCGGGTGGGGGCGCTCGGCCTGATCCGGCGGGTGGAAGATCCCGACGACGGGCGCGTTGTCCGGCTGAAGCTGACCGGCAAGGGCGCCGCGGCCCTGGACAAGCTGGCCGCCCTGCACCTGGAGGAGCTGTCCCGGCTGGCCGGCGACCTGCGGCCGTACTGGCAGGGGCACATGGCCTCCCGCATACCCGGCAGCGCAGGCCCGGGTAACACCGGCATGGACCCGGTCCGCGCGCGCCGGATCTATGACGACCCCGGCGACGATGACGGGACCCGGGTCCTGGTGGATCGCCTCTGGCCCCGGGGGATCAGGAAGGATGCGGCGCCGCTGGACCAGTGGCTAGCGGAGGTGGCCCCCAGCACCCAGCTGCGCCGCTGGTACGGGCACAAGCCCGAGCGGTTCAGCCAGTTCACCGAGCGCTACCTCAGCGAACTGCGCAGCGGCCAGGCCAGCGAGGCATTGAACCGG
This sequence comes from Streptosporangiaceae bacterium, assembly GCA_035640715.1. Taxonomy (GTDB): domain Bacteria; phylum Actinomycetota; class Actinomycetes; order Streptosporangiales; family Streptosporangiaceae; genus DASQVO01. Next base: position 40,877 of record DASQVO010000370.1, on the reverse strand, counting down.
CTCTGCGATCTCGCGCGCCGCGGCCCCCTGACCCTCCTTACCGCCACCAAGGACCTGCCCCGCTCCGGAGCGGCAGTCCTCGCCGAGGAAATCCGCCGCCGCACCGGCACGGCCACCAGCTGAGAGCACATCTGCTCAGTCCGGGCCGGCCCGCGAGCTTGTAGCGGGCCACGACCTGGTTGCGGCGATGCCGAGGACCGCGCCCACGACGGCAGCGTGCGGGTTGTCCCGGGGGGGCCGGTAACGGACCGGGCACGCTGGTATACGGTAGGCAGAAACGCGGGAGCCCGGTCCGACCGGGCTGAGAGGGCAGCTGCACGCTGGCCCTGGCGCGATGGGCGCGCCGGGAGGACCAGCGAAGGGCCGCCGACCGCTTGAACCTGATCCGGATCATGCCGGCGAAGGGAGTTGCCGTGACGGTGCAGAATGCTGCCGGCCGCGTCAGCGCGACGGTGTTTCGTAAGGCGTATCTGGCCGGGTCCCGGCCGGACATCCAGGTGCCGGTCCGCGAGGTCATGCTGACAACAGGGGATGCGTTCGCCCTGTACGACACCTCGGGGCCGCATACCGACCCGGTGCACACCGGCGGGGACGTGCTGCCCCCGCTGCGGTCACCGTGGATAGCCGAACGGGGACGTGGTGACAGTATCACGCAGCGCGCCTGCGCCCGGCGTGGTGAGATCACGCCGGAGATGGAGTTCGCGGCGCTGCGCGAGGGCGTCGCCCCGGAACTGGTGCGGGACGAGATAGCCGCGGGCCGGGCGGTGCTGCCCGCCAATGTGAATCATCCGGAGAGCGAGCCGATGGTCATCGGCAAGGCGTTCCTCGTCAAGATCAACGCCAATATCGGCACCTCCGCGGTGAGCTCGTCGGTCTCGGAGGAAGTCGCGAAGATGCGGTGGGCGACCCGGTGGGGCGCCGACACCGTCATGGACCTGTCCACCGGCAAGCGGATCCACCAGACACGGGAGGGCATTCTGCGCGGCTCGCCGGTCCCGGTCGGCACCGTCCCGATCTACCAGGCGCTGGAGAAGGTGGGCGGCAAGCCGGAGGAGCTGTCCTGGGAGGTATACCGGGACACCGTTATCGAGCAGTGCGATCAGGGCGTGGACTACATGACCATCCACGCGGGCGTGCTGCTGCGCTACGTGCCGCTCACCGCCCGGCGGCGTACGGGGATCGTCAGCCGGGGCGGGTCGATCCTGGCGGCCTGGTGCCTCGCCCATCATCAGGAGAATTTCCTCTACACCCACTTCGCTGAGCTGTGCGAGATTCTCCGCACCTACGACGTGACGTTCTCTCTCGGTGACGGGCTGAGGCCCGGCTCCATTCATGACGCCAACGACGAGGCCCAGCTGGCTGAGCTGCGCACGCTGGGTGAGCTGAACAAGATCGCCGCGAGTTATGACTGCCAGGTCATGATCGAGGGCCCCGGGCACGTGCCCATGCACAAGATCGCCGAGAACGTGCGGCTGCAGCAGGAGCTGTGCGACCAGGCGCCCTTTTACACGCTCGGCCCGCTGACCACCGACATCGCGCCTGGCTACGACCACATCACCTCCGCGATCGGTGCCGCGATGATTGGCTGGCACGGGACGGCGATGCTGTGCTACGTCACGCCGAAGGAGCACCTGGGCCTGCCGGACCGCGAGGACGTCAAGCAGGGTGTGATCGCCTACAAGATCGCCGCGCACGCCGCCGACCTGGCCAAGGGCCATCCGGCCGCGAAGGCGTGGGACGACGCGCTGTCCGACGCGCGCTTCGAGTTCCGCTGGGAGGATCAGTTCAACCTGGCGCTCGATCCCGATACGGCACGGGAGTTCCACGACGAGACGCTGCCCGCCGCGCCGGCCAAGACCGCGCACTTCTGCTCAATGTGCGGCCCGCACTTCTGCGCCATGAAGATCACCCAGGACGTCCGGGACTACGCCCGCGACCACGGCCTGTCCGACGACGAGGCCATCGCGGCCGGCCTGGCCGACAAGGCGGAGGAGTTCACCCACGGGGGAGGCCGCATCTACCTGCCGGTCTCCGGTACGTGACATCCTCCGGTCATGATTCACCGGCCGACCGCAGCCGCCGCCCAGCCGATGGCACTGGTGTCCGGGTTCCGTCCTCCGAGGGCGCCTCGGCGCTCATTGCCTCCTGCTCGAACGCCGCCAGTTCCGCGGCCGCCGTCTCGACAGCCGCCCGTGCCGCTGCCCCGCCGGGCGCGCCGAAGTAATCCCGCGAGGCGATCTTCGCCAGCCAGGACCGGAACCGCTCCAGGTCAGCCTCACACTCCTCCACCTCCGCATAGGTGGCCCGTCCCCTGGCGCGTTCCCTGTCCAGCTCGGCCAGGAACTCCGGCAGTCGTTCCATCACCTCCGCATACTCCTCATCGCGGGCCGCGTTCATCTCCGCGACCACCTGCGCCACCTCGGCCGCATCGGCGATCCCGACATGCAGCAGCCGGCCCGTGCCGCCCTGATGGCGCACCCGGTCCAGCAACCGCCGGACCTCCCGCTCCACCTCGGGCCGGGTCGGCAGCAGGCACACCGACTGCTGCAGATACAGTGCACCCAGCGACCGCAGCTTGCGCCACACCTGCACCCGCAGCGTGGGCGCCGCGCCCGCAGTAGACACACCAACTAGCAGCCATTCAGTATCTGTTTCAGGAGTCACACCTGGATGTTATACCTGTAACATCCGGGCTTTCGCCTGGGAGGCAGTCGACGGTCTGCTCTGCGGCTAGCACCTGCGTCGCGGTCAAGCCGAGGATCAGCAGCCCGTTGACGGCGCGTCTTCGATGCGGAACACCGAGGCCCGGGGGCGGCTGCCGCGAACCCGTCACGGTCGGCCGGTTGTCGCTGATGACCATGTCCGGTTCATCTCATGTCCCGTCGACTTGGTACGCGGACCGGCACACCGCTGGGCAGGTAAGAGGTTCAGGCCCGGTCACCATCCAGCAGGCCGGCCGGCCCGCTGATCAAGCCTTCTAGCCGCAATAGCGTCAGTCACGTAAATTCGGCTCGGGTACTGGGTCTGAATCGTCTGGGCGGTGGGTGTGGACGTCGTCGCGCTGGTCGGCACCATCGCCGGCGTGGTGGGGGCATGCGGCGTGCCGATCGCCTACCTGCAGCTGCGGGACTCCAGGCGCTCCGCCACCACGGCCATGCCCGGACCCGGGTTGGGGCTCGCTGTAACGCGGGAGGAGTTCGGCCTGTTCGCCCCCGAGGCCCGCATCCGGGGATATGCCCACGGATTCCTTGACAGGGCACCCGAGCTGCAGCGCCTGGCCGAGGACGTGGCCGCACATAAATCGGTCATCGTCATCGCTGGTGTCATCGGCGCGGGGAAGACCGCGCTGGCCGCGCGACTGTGCCGGCAACTGGCGCATGGTCACCTTACACGGTGGGTGTTCTGCGGCGAGAAGGTTCAGTCGCTCAGCCTGAGGTCGCTGGCCCTGAGCCTGGCGTTCGACGCCGGGGTGTCGTCGGGAGACCGGCTGGGGGCCGCACTTGAACGCGGTGCCGACCCGTCGACGGTGATCGACCGGGTGATCGAGGTGCTCGCGGCCGAGAGCCTGCTACTGGTACTCGACGACTTCCACCGCGTCACCGATAGCGGCTTGCACCAGCTTGTGGAAAGGCTGGAGCACAGCGAGATCCGTTCCGCCATGATTCTCACGACGAGCCGGCATGAGGCCGAACCGCGACAGGTGCCGTTGGTGTCACGGCTGGAGCTGGGTGGCCTTCCGCCCGGCGAAGCGCGCGGCTTTCTCCGGCAACGCGGGGTGGATGCCTCCCCGGAGGTAGCCGCGTCGATCTGGCGGAAGGCCGGATCTGGCAATCCGCAGGCACTCACGCTTTTCGCGGGACAGGCGGCAGACCGGCCTCCCGAAGTGCTGGCGGCGGAACTGCCCGAGTATACCGAGAACATGGAAGCCTGGATCGCTCCCCTCTACGAGGAGCTGACACCCGGTCAGCAAGCTGCGGCGAAGGCTGTCGCGTTCATCTACGAGCCTGCGAAGCCCGACCTCATCCGCTCGGTAGCCGCGATGGATGACATCACAGCTGCTCTGGCCGCCCTGAGGGCACGCTTCGTTCTCACCGAGACCAAGGCCGGGTACGAGATGCATGGCTCGCTGCGCGACTACCTGGACGCGCGGCTGACCGATGACGAGCGGGCCACCTACGCCGCGAAGGTTACCGCTTTCTACCAAGCCAGCGCCCGTCAGGTGTTCCTTGACGGACTCGGGCCGGACGACCCGTCTTACGGGCTGCTCTACCTGGAGAGTTTCCCCGACTACTTCGCAGCGGAGGACCGCCATATCCAGTTCGTGGACGACCTGATCGACCGGCTGACCGACAGCGGCTTTGACCTCGCGCAAGGCTCCCGCATCCTCGTCCTGGGGTCCGGAGCCGGTACGCATGACCCAGGATTCGCCAAGCACGGGTTTCGCATTACTGACCTGGAGATCCAGCCGGAGATCGCCGAACTGGGCCGAGCCAATGCAGCGAGCCTTCCGGCCGAGATTGACTATGTCGTCGCCGACATGACCAGGCCGCTGCCAGACGGTGCGGGACTGCTCGACATGGACGCCGTGTTTAACATCGGCTCGTCTTTCGGTTACGAGGATGCGGATGCCGACAACGCTGCCGTCTTCCGCCATGCGGCCAGCGCACTGAAGCCCGGCGCGCCGTTCGTCTTCGAATACGTCAACGGGCCCCACTGGGAGAACCGCCGGGTACAGCGCCAGATCGATGTCACCAACCTCCCGGACGGCGCCGTCCGCACCGAGTACTCGATCACCAACCCTCAGGCGCACACGTCGCTCACCTCCATCCAGTTGCGTCGGCCCGACGGTACCGGCGGCTGGTTTCGCCACTTCATGCACTACTACCGCCTCGACGAAGTGCTCGCGATGATGCGCGACGTCGGCCTGGAACCCGTTGCCACCTACGGTGCACGCGGTGGGCGCGTCTCCGGCGAACCGTTCGATGAACAAGCCAGCGAGGCCATGGTCGTCATCGCGGCCAAGGCCTAGCGGCCGCGCGTCACGATCATTTACAGCCCGGGTGTGCCCGGCCGGTTGCCGGAGATCCCGTGCCGTTCCGGCGGCTGGGCGGCCCGGCGTTAGCACGTGCCTCCGGGCGGAAACGTACCCTCGGAAAGTCCGCCACAGCCTCGGGAAAGCGGCTGTACCTTGATGTTGGAGTGTTCACGGGCAAGGGATCGAAGGTCGTCAGGGTCACCGGTCGCGACGATGCCGCCGCCGAGGCGAATCGCAGTCGCGACAACGAGCGCGTCGACGGTATGGCACGAGTCAAGCCGGTCGCGATACCGGAGGCCGCCAGCTACTCGCGCCGCTGCCTGTCCCATCGTGATCGGTCGTATGCCGCGTCCCAGCACACGATCAAGCGCGGCGTCAGCCGCAGTACCGCGATACGCTTCGGCCAGCACAGCAGTGGGCACGCGTACGGGCACTCCCATCCGAGCCGCGGACGTAAGCATGTCGCGCAGACGCCGGGCCGCCTGAGTATCCGCCTTGGGGTCAGCTGCGACTTCTAGTGCCCGGGTATCCAGGACCAGTGCCGTCATCAGGATGCAGTCTTATGCCCTGCCGTCTTGCGTTCCGCCGTGACCCCGGCAGCGCTTGCGAACAACTCGCTGTACTTCGCCACCTCAGCTTCGTCAACAGGGCCGAGCTCATCTGCAAGCTCTTCGACGAAGGCGAACAGACGCCGACGATCGAGTTCGTGGCGGACGGCAACCGTGACGAAGGCGCTCACGTTGTCATGAGCCACGGTCCGAAGGTCCTGAACAAGGTCGTCTGGAAGGCTAACAGAGAGCTTAGTCACAGCAACTATCCTACTCAGGTAGGACAACCCGTGCCAACAGAACCGCCCGTGTCTTCCAAGCGCCGCCACGCGCCCGGCGTGAGGCGTACGCGACTGCGTTGCCGGCCGGGTCTCAGGCGGAGCGGCTGTAGGCGTTCGAGCAACTGGACTCGATGATCACGGCCCGGACCGGGTGCTAGGCGCGTTCATCGCCGTCAGCGCTGGAACCCAGGACTTGGTAGCAGGCAGCGCAGGAGGTGTCGGCGGGCCTTTTTTCTGCGGGCGGCCGCGTGTCAGGCCATTGACCATGGGTAACGACCGGGTCGGGGGGTGGGATGCCAGCCCGACGCCCGGAGGAGGCACAAATGGCATACGGAAATGAGCAGGACCGTCAGGTAGCACAGTACGGCGATGAGCGGGTGGAACGCGGGCATGGCGGTGAGACGCATCAGGTCGCCGGCGACCGCAGGCCCCGGCTGACCACTCAGCAAGGCGTGGTGGTCGGGGATGACCAGAACACCCTGCGGGTGGGGGAGCGGGGCCCGGACGCCCTGGAGGATTTCCACTTCCGTGAGAAGATCTTTCACTTCGACCACGAGCGGATCCCGGAGCGGGTGGTGCATGCCCGCGGCTACGGGGCTCACGGGTATTTCGAGAACTACGAACCGCTGACCGACATCACCCGCGCCGACCCCTTCTCCGAGGCCGGGCTGCACACGCCGATCTTCGTCCGGTTCTCCACCGTTGCGGGCAACAAGGGATCCACCGACCTGGCGCGGGACGTGCGCGGCTTCGCGGTGAAGTTCTACACCCGGGAAGGCAACTGGGACCTGGTTGCCAACAACATTCCGGTGTTCTTCATCCAGGACGCCATCAAGTTCCCTGATGTGATCCATGCAGCCAAGCAGGAGCCCGACCGGGGTTTCCCGCAGGCCCAGACGGCTCACGACAACTTCTGGGACTTCGTGTCGCTGATGCCCGAATCGACCCACATGCTGATGTGGATCATGTCCGACCGGGCCATCCCCCGGTCCTTCCGGTTCATGCAGGGCTTCGGGGTGCACACCTTCCGGCTGGTCAACGCCGAGGGACGGTCGACGTTCGTCAAGTTCCACTGGAAGCCGAAGCAGGGCCTGCAGTCGGTGGTGTGGAACGAGGCGGTGAAGATCAGCGGCGCCGACCCGGACTTCCACCGTCGCGATCTGTGGGACGCTATAACGCAGGGTAACTTCCCCGAGTGGGAACTGGGGCTCCAGTTGTTCGACGACGAGTTCGCCGACCGGTTCACCTTCGACGTGCTCGACCCGACGAAGATCATTCCCGAGGAGGAGGTCCCGCTCCGCCCGGTCGGCCGGCTGGTCCTCGACCGCATGCCCGACAACTTCTTCGCCGAGACCGAGCAGGTGGCCTTCTGCACGCAGAACGTCGTGCCCGGCATCGACTTCACCAACGACCCGCTGCTGCAGGGCCGGAACTTCTCCTACCTCGACACCCAGCTCAAGCGGCTGGGCAGCCCTAACTTCACCCACCTGCCCATCAACGCGCCGAAGTGCCCGTTCGCGACCTTCCAGCAGGACGGCCACATGGCGACGGTCAACCCGAGGACACGGGCCAACTATGAGCCCAACTCCTGGAGCCCGGAAGAAGGCGGCCCGAGAGAAGACCCCGCCACGGGCTTCCACACCTATCCCGGCGACGGCATCGGTCCCAAGCGGAGGTTGCGGCCGGAGAGCTTCGCCGATCACTACAGCCAGGCGCGCCAGTTCTACATCAGCCAGACCGAGATTGAGCAGCGGCACATAGCCGACGCGTTCGTCTTCGAGCTCAGCAAGTGCACCAGGGAGGCGATCCGCATCCGTATGGTGGCCGGGCTGCGCAACGTCGACGAGGACCTGGCCCGCACGGTAGCCGAGGGCCTCGGCCTGGCTAAGATACCCGACCCGGCGCCGGCGGCCCGGGAGCCCATCCGCGACCTGCCCGCCTCCCCCGCGCTGAGCATCCTGCGGAACGGCCCGGACAGCTTCGCCGGCCGCAAGATCGGCGTGCTGGTCACCGACGGGATTGACGCCGCCGCGCTCGCGGGTCTGCGCTCCGCGGCCGAGCATGAGCGGGTCAACATCGAACTGATCGCGCCCACCGTCGGCGGCATCCAGGCTAGCGACGGCAGCCACCTGTCCGCCAACCAGAAGATCGACGGCGGGCCGTCAGTTCTCTACGACGCGGTTGTCGTCCTCACCTCCAAGCACGGCGCGACGGCGCTGGCGTCTGTGCCGGCCGCGCGGGACTTCGTGACCGACGCCTACGAGCACTTTAAGTTCATTGGCCATACCGTGGACGCCATGCCGCTCTTCGAGGCCAGCGGCCTCGCCAGCCTGATGGACGACGGCTTCATCAGCCTCGACGAACACGACGCCACCGAGTTCATCACCCGGTGCGCCGAACTCCGGTTCTGGCAGCGCCAGCGACAGCTCGCCACCGTCTAGCGGCCCGCCAGTGTGGGGTGATGAAGGAGTGTGGGCCCCCGACGGAAACATCCGTGGCGACCGTCTCCCCGGGGGGTGTCTTCAGCCCCCGGGGGAGACGGGTTACGAGTCTGTCCAAAGGGATAGGCGGCGGGAGATCACTCCATGCCCGATGTCATGGCCGCGCCAGAGCGCGAAGATGTCTCCGGCCTCGAGGTAGTCGCAGGCGTCGTCACCGAGCACGGTCATCGTCAGCTCGATACAGTGGGTTGCTGGCTGTAGCGGCTCGTCGTGGGTGCTGGTGACGAGGGCGCGCCAATGCCCTGCGGGTTCCATTCGCATCGTATCACGATTGAACTTAGGGTCAAGAGGTGTGCGGCCTGGCATCTCCCCGCCCGCCCACGTCATCACGGCGTTGGGGCGTATCGCGCTGTTTATCACTCGTACCACGAGGTATGGGTGGGGAGTCAGCGTCCAGACGAGCGATTGGCGGTGGTGAGGTGGACCCGGCCGGGACAGGTAACACCATGGCGAGGGCAGGAGCAGGCAGCATCCCCGTCGAGAGGGTGGCCGTGCACGCCTTCGAGTTTCCCGCCGACGGCCCGGATGGCCAGGAGCAGGATGGCACGCTCACGTGGTCCTCGACGGTCATGGTGCTGGTGGAGGCGTGTGCCGGGGGCACCGCCGGAATCGGCTACACCTACGGTGATGTGTCCGTGGCGGCGCTGGTGGAGTCGAAGCTGGCGTCCGCCGTCACCGGGGCGGGCGCCCTCGCCCCGCCGGCTGCCTGGCGGGAGATGTCGGTCCAGCTCCGGAACGCCGGCCAGCCGGGGCCCGGGGCGATGGCGATGTCTGCCGTGGATATCGCACTGTGGGACCTCAAGGCGCGGCTGCTGGGCCAGCCGCTGTACCGGACACTTCCTGCGTTCCGTGACCAGGTGCTGATCTACGGCAGCGGCGGCTTCACCAACTACTCGATCCAGCGGCTCACCGCGCAGGTCAGCGAGTGGGCGGCGCAGGGGCTGCCGCGGATGAAGCTCAAGACCTCCCGCCACCCGGACGCCGACCCGGCCCGGCTGACGACGGTGCGCAAGGAGGCCGGGGATGGCGTGCAGCTGTTCACCGACGCCAACGGGGCGCTGAGCCGTAAGGGCGCGCTGTACTGGGCGGAGCGGTTCGCCAGCGAGTGGGGGGTGTGCTGGTTCGAGGAGCCGGTCAGCTCGCAGGACACCGACGGCCTGCGGCTGCTGCGCGATCGCGGGCCGGCCGGGCTTGATATCGCGGCCGGGGAGTACGGCTACGTGCTGCCCGATTTCGCCGCGCTGCTGGACGCCGGGGCGGTGGACTGCCTGCAGGCCGACGTCACCCGGTGCGGCGGCCTCACCGGCCTGCTGCAAGTCGGCGGGCTGGCCGAGGCCCGCCAGGTGGAGCTGTCCGGCCACTGCGCGCCCGCGGTGAGCGCGCACGCGTTCTGCGCGGTGCCGCATGTGCGCCACCTGGAGTATTTCCACACGCACGTGCGGATCGAGGACATCGCCTTCGACGGCACGCTCAGCCCGGAGGGTGGCGCGCTCCGTCCCGATCCGGGCCGCGCCGGCCTCGGGCTGGATGTCAGGTGGGCGGACCTGGAGCGCTACCGCGTCTATGGCAGCCAGTCCGGACACTGACCGATGCCGGCCGGCCGGACCAGTGACGGCGACCGGCCGCGAAGGCGCGAGCGCCAATCAGAGGCCGGGTAGGCCCCGCTCAGGCCGGGACTCTCCGGGACCCCGGACGTGGAGCTTAGAACTGCTGGCCGCCGACGTCTGCCTGGCCGTTGGCGACGAGCCATGTCAGGGCCTCGTGCAGGGCGTCGAGCGAGCTGTACCGCGGCGCGTAGCCGAGCGTCTCTCTGGCCCGGGCGATGCTTGCGGTGATGCTGCGGAAGGTGTGCTGGCGGGTGGTTTCGGCGTGCTCGGGAGCGACCCGGCGGCCGAACTCTGCCCAGTCGACGAAGTCCAGCACCGGCTCACGGCCGAACCACCGGGCGACGCCGGTGGCCAGACCACGCAACGTCATCGCCTGCTCGGAGACCACGTGGAAGCTGGCCCCGATCGCCGCCGGCCGGGACAGGGCCCGTTCGAATGCCTGCGCCACGTCGTCGGCGTGCACATGATGCAGGACACCCAGCCCGTGATCGGGCAGCGCGAGCGGCCGGCCCATAGCCAGGTGAGTCCAGACGGCGGGATCCAGGTTGCCGGCCGGCGTGATGACCGGCCAGCCCGGCCCGCTGATGTGACCTGGGTGCAGTACGACCGCAGGGACGCCGCCCGCCAGCGTCTCGCGGTGCAGCAGTGCCTCGATCTCCGCCTTGCCCGTGCCGTACTCGCCGAAGGGAGTGCGGGACTCATCCTCGGTGACCGGCACCCGCAGCGCGGGGCCGTGCACCCAGATCGTCCCGCAGTGGATCAGCAGCGGACGGGACGGGCGCAGCGCGTCGACCAGTTGCTGCGCCGAGGCCGCCGTAAAACAGACCAGGTCGATCACCACATCGGGGCGCAGCGCCGCGACCCGGGCACCGAAGGTTCCCTCGGCGTCCTCCGCGTCGCGGTCGGCCGTGACCCTGGTGACGGCATTCCACTGCGGGCTGGGGTGGTATGGGTCGCGGGTGCCACGGCTCATGGCGATCACCTCATGGCCGCCGTGCACCAAGCGCGGCACCAGGTAACTGCCGATGTGCCCGGTAGCTCCGATGACAACGACGCGACTCATCCTCAGCGGTTCCTTCCGACGCAGAAAAGAATTTGGCCGACAAGCGACGATTCTGCCTCACCGCGAGAGTCACTACCTCCGGCCGCGCATCGGCGAGAGCTCGGCTGGCCAGCTCTGCGACCGCACCTCCAGGGCGCTCGCCGCGTGCCTCGGCATCGAGCCCACGATGTTCCCCGGCGGTCACGTCGGCTTCGCCGGGGAACCTCGCTGGGTTCGCCACCGCCTGCGCGCGGTCCTGGACGGGAACCCGGCTATCTAAGTACCGAAGGGATGCGGACGCCTATGCTCAGTGCATGACCTGGCCGGAGAGGATTCATCGGCCCCTCGACCCGGGCCGGCGTCCGTCGTGAACGCCACGCCGAGGTTCGACGTGGTAGTGGTCGGCGGCGGGATTGTCGGCCTGGCCACGGCGCACGCTGTCGTCCGGACCGGGCGCAGCGTCACCGTCGTCGAGCGCGAGCCGCGGCTGGCCAGCCACCAGACCGGCAACAACTCCAACGTCATCCATTCCGGGCTCTACTACGCGCCGGGCGGGCTCAAGGCGCGCCTCGCGACCGCCGGATGTGCCGAGACCGTGGCGTTCTGCCGTGAGCACGACCTGCCGCACAAGGTGAGCGGCAAACTGGTCGTCGCGACCGAGCCGGAGGAACTGCCGCGGATGGCCGAACTCGAACGGCGCGGTAACGCCAACGGCGTCGAGAACCACCGCCTGGACCAGCGGGGCATGCGCGAGCATGAGCCGCACGTGCGGGGGATCGCGGCACTGTGGGTCCCGTCGACCGGGATCTGCGACTACCGCGCCATCTCGGAGAAACTCGGTGAGCTGATCATCAAGAGTGGAGGCGAAATCCAGCTCGGCCGCACCGTGCACCGCACGGTCCAGCGGGCTGATGAGGTGGTGGTGCAGACCGACGGTGCCGACCTGCTGGCTGGGCAGGTAGTGGTGTGCGGCGGGCTGCGCTCTGACGAGCTCGCCCTGGCGTCGGGTGCGGATCCGGGCGTGCGGATCGTCCCGTTCCGGGGAGAGTACTCGGGCTTGACTGGGAACGCGGCCGAGCTGGTGAAGGGCCTGATCTATCCGGTGCCCGACCCGGCGTTCCCGTTTCTCGGGGTGCATGCCACCCGGGGGGTTGACGGGCACGTGCATGCCGGGCCGAACGCGGTCCTGGCGATGGCCCGCGAGGGGTATTCGTGGCGCACGGTGCGGCCCAGGGAGCTGGCGAGGTCGCTGACCTACCCGGGGATGATCAGGCTCGCGAAGACGCACTGGCGCTACGGCATCGGCGAGATGTACCGCTCGGTGTCGAAGCAGGCGATGGTCAAGCAGATCCAGCGGATGCTGCCCGATGTCCGCGCCGAGCAGCTGGAGCGTGCGGGCGCCGGGGTGCGGGCCCAGGCGGTGCGCGCCGACGGCACGCTGCTCGACGACTTCCTGTTCGTTGAGCAGCACCCGGGGGACCAGCACCGGGGACCGGGTTCGGTCCTGCACGTCCTCAACGCGCCGTCCCCTGCGGCCACCGCCGCGCTGCCGATCGGCCGGGAGATCCTCGAGCGGCTCACCGGCGAGAAGCTCGGCCCGCTGCAGCATGCGCAGCCGTAGAAACCGCGTCCGGATTTCCTGCCGTACCGGCCCGCGTCTACCATGCGAAATGAAGCAGGAAGCAAGCCGTCAAACATTGCGGTATCAACAGCGATGAATCAAGAGAAGGGCCGCCCGCCTGACGCTGCCTGGCTGAAGCTTGGTTCGGAACCTGGGCTGTGCCGGGCCTGTCGCCATGCCAAGCTGAACGAGACCCGCCGGGGGACCGCCTACCTGCGCTGTGCCCGTTCCGCGTTCGACCCCAGACTGCCCCGCTACCCGCGGCTTCCGGTATCCGACTGCGTGGGATTCGAGGAGCGCTGAATTGTGGCCCGGACCCGGCGTGGTCGCCGGGTCCGGCCTGGCACTGGCATCAGTCAGCTCGGGTGACCTGTTCGCCGTTGTCGGCGGCATTATCGCCGGCGGATCCCTAAAGTAGGTCGAACGGCGGGTAGGCGGGCTGCCACATCGCCTGGTGCACCTGCTCGATGGGGTGAGTGAGCGGCACCTGGGCGAGTCCCTCCGCGGCGGCGGCCTGAGCCACGGCGGCGCCTATCGCCGCAGAGACCAAGCGCAGATCGTTAACCGGCGGCAAGAGCGCGGCGCCCGGCGTGGTGGGATCTGACAGCGAGGCCACCGCATCCGCCGCCGCAGCAATCATGCCGATGCTGATGCGGCGCGCCCGCGCGACCGTTACACCGAGGCCGAGCCCGGGGAAGACCAGGGCGTTATTCGCCTGGGCTATCCGGTATTGCCGTCCCGCGTGCACGACGGGCGGGAACGGGCTGCCGGTGGCGACGAGGGCCCGGCCGTCGGTCCACCTGATCAGATCGGCCGGCTGCGCCTCAGCTTTGGACGTAGGGTTGGACAACGGCATGATGATCGGCCGGTCGGCATGTGCGGCCATGTCTTTGACAATGTGCTCGGTGAAGGCACCGCCCTGGGTGGACGTCCCGATCAGTATGGTCGGCGCGACCTGCCGGACCACTTCGGCCAGACCCACGCCGCCGTGACCGCCGCGCGTCCAGCCGGCTGTCCCGCCCGGCGGGCGGGCGTAGGGCACCTGGAAGTCGTGCAGATGCGCAGCCCGGTCGGCGTCCAGCAGGCCCTCGACGTCCAGGGCGTAGAACCGGCTGGTCGCTTCCCCAGGCGTGAGCCCCTCCTTGACCATGACGTCACGCATCATGTCGGCGATGCCCATCCCGGCCGTGCCGGCGCCATGAATGACGACTCGCTGGTCGCGCAGCCGGCCACCGGTGACCCGGATCGCGGCTAGCGCGGCCGCCAGCACCACCGCGGCGGTGCCCTGCATGTCGTCGTTGAATGTGCAGCACCGCTCGGCGTACTTGTTGAGAATGCGCCGGGCGTTAGCCGCGCCGAAGTCCTCCCAGTGCAGCATCGCCCGGGGGAATAGCTTCCCGGCCGCTGCGACATACCCGTCGATGAGCCGGTCGTAGCGCTCGTCGCGTACCCGGGGATGCCGGTTACCCAGATACATGTCATCGTGCAGCAGGCTGACGTTGTCGGTCCCCACGTCCAGCACGACCGGGATCACCCTGCTCGGGTGAATGCCGGCCGCGGCGGTGTAGAGGCAGAGCTTGCCGATCGAAATCTCGATGCCACCCACGCCCTGGTCACCGATGCCGAGGATGCCTTCGGCATCGGTGGCCACGATCAGGTCGACATCGTCCGGGCCCATGCCATAGTTGCGCAGCGCCTGCTCGGCCTGTCTGGGCTCGTTGACCGACAGGTACACGCCGTGCGGGCGCCGGTACTCATGACTGAACCGCTCGATGGCCTGCCCGACGGTCGGCGTGTAGACGATCGGCAACATCTCCTCAATGTGGTCGATGAGCAGCCGGTAGAACAGGACCTCGTTGCGATTCCTCAGGTAGCTCAGGAACACGTGCTTGGCCAGATCGGTCGGCTGGCGGAGGTACTGCCCGTACACCCGCCGCAGCTGGCCTTCCAGGGTTGACACAGCACTCGGCAGCAGGCCGGTCAAGCCCAGTTCCCGCCGCTCCTGAGCGGTGAACGCGGTGCCCCGGTTGAGCATCGGGTTCGTGAGCACCGCGTTGCCCCGGGCCCGGATCCGCAGGCGGTACCCGTCGCGTGCGGTGCCGACGTCGAAGGACCGCTCGCACATCGCAGCTTCCGCGTTTCCGGCACGGCCTGATCGAAGTTTCTGTGTCACCATGCCATCGCCCTCCGCGCGTCACCACCAGCCTATGCGTGCCGAAGCTGATCCTGGAAGCGCCAGGTGGCCAACCTGTGACCAGTATGTCGGGCGGGTAGGCGGCAGCGTCGTGCGGTTTGCCGCTGTCGCCATGGCCCCGCAGGTCGGGCATGATGACGCGGAAGCCGCGCGCAGCGATTCTCGCCACATGGCCGTAGCGCACCCAGTTGACTATTGCGTTGGAGAAGTAGCCGTGGAGTAGCACCAGCGGCCGGCCCTGGCCCATTTCTCGATAGGCGAGCTTAATACCATCGCCGCCCCGGAAATGGTGGACGGGAAGGTCAGGCATGTGATTGTCCCCTACATGTACAGGCCTCCATTGATCGGATAGACCTGGCCGGTTATGTACGACGACTCGGGGTCGGCCAGGAACTCGACGACCCGGGCGACCTCGCCCGGCTCGCCGAGCCGGCGCATCGGGATGCGGTCGATGATCTTCTCCATGGCGGCGGGCGGCATGGCGGCCGTCATGTCCGTGGTGATGAACCCGGGAGTGACCGTGTTGACGGTGATTCCCTTGGTTGCCGTCTCCAGCGCGAGGCTCATCGTCAGGCCGAACATGCCGGACTTAGCGGCGGCGTAGTTGGCCTGCCCGAACCCGCCGGCCGAGCCGATGACCGAGGAGATGTTGATGATGCGGCCGTAGCCGCGGCCGAGCATGTGCTCCAGGATCGCCTTGGACAGGTAGAACGCGCCAGAGAGGTTGACGTGGATGACGCGATCCCACTCTTCCGGGGTCATCTTCCGTACGGTCTTGTCCACGGTGATCCCGGCGTTGTTGACGAGGATGTCGAGCTGCCTGTGCTGGTCGAGCACCTCGCTGATGACCCGCACGCAGTCGTCGTTGGAGCCGATGTTGCCCTGATGGATGGTGACCCCGTAACCGGCGTACTTGTGGCAGAACTGCTGGGCGGCCTCGCGGTTGCTGGAGTAGCCGGCCGCGACGTGGACGCCGCGGTTGATCAGCCGTTCACAGATGGCCAGCCCGATGCCGCGGATTCCTCCGGTGATGAGGGCGACCTGTCCGGTCATGTCAGCCATGGCATTACCTCCTTCTGGTCAGGCGGGGACCCGGATGATGAGGGCGTCGCCCTGGCCGCCGCCGCCACATAGACCGGCGGCGCCGACCCCGCCGCCGCGGCGGCGCAGTTCGTTGGCTAGGTGCAGGACGATGCGGGCACCGGACACGCCGATCGGGTGGCCCATCGCGATCGCGCCGCCGTTGACGTTGACGTTGTCGCTGGTGATGTCCAGATCGCGCATGGACTGGATGGCCACCGACGCGAACGCCTCGTTGATTTCGAACAGATCGACCTGGTTGGTGGTGAGGCCTTCGCGGCTCAGCGCCTTCTTGATGGCATTGGACGGCTGAGACAGCAGGGAGGGGTCCGGCCCGGCGACCACTCCGTGCGCGCCGATCTCGGCCAGTACCGGCGCACCGAACTGCTCGGCCTTGGCCCGGGACATGACGACGACCGCGCACGCGCCGTCGGAGATCTGCGAGGAGGAGCCGGCGGTCACCGTTCCGTCCGGGGCGAACGCCGGGCGCAGCTTCCCCAGCGTCTCGGCGGTGGTTTCCGGGCGCACCCCTTCGTCCTCGGTGACCATGATCGGGTCGCCCTTGCGCTGCGGCACCGGAACCGGGACGATCTCCTCGTCGAATGTCCCGTTCTTCATCGCCTCCGCGGCCCTCCCGTGCGACATCGCGGCGAACGCGTCCTGCTCCTCGCGGGAGATCTGCTTCATCTTCGTATACGAATCGGTGGCTGCCCCCATCCCCAGCTGGTCGAATGCGCAGAACAGCCCATCGTGCATCATGGAGTCGACCAGCTCGCCGTTGCCGAGCCGGTAGCCGGCCCGGGCGCCGGGCAGCAGGTGCGGCGCGTTGGTCATCGACTCCATGCCGCCGGCCACCACCACGTCGAACTCGCCGTAGCCGATGAGCTGGTCGGCCAGCGCGATCGCGTCCAGGCCGGACAGGCAGACCTTGTTCACCGTGACCGCCGGGACGGTCATCGGGATGCCGCCGCGGACCGCGGCCTGCCGCGCCGTGATCTGCCCGGCACCTGCTTGCAGCACGTGCCCCATGATCACGTAGTCGACCTGGTCACCGGCCACGCCCGCCTTCTCTAGCGCAGCCTTGATCGCGATGCCGCCCAGTTCGGCAGCTGTGAAGCTTTTCAGAGCTCCGGAGAGTTTGCCGATCGGCGTCCGGGCGCCGCCGGCAATGACTGAACCAGGCATGACAACCTCCAGGGGGTTAGACCACTATTTCTTCTTTGGCAGGTACAGGTCGGTGATGGTGCCCTCGAACGCTTCGGCTGCCAGGCCGACGGTCTCCGAGAGCGTGGGGTGCGGGTGGATGGTGAGCGCGATGTCAGCGGCGTCCGCACCCATTTCGATGGCGTGGGCGATCTCGGCGATGAGTTCGCCGGCGTAGGGCCCGACGATGCCGGCGCCGATGACACGCTCGCTGGCCTCGTCGAACAGCAGCTTGGTCATGCCTTCGTCGCGGGCGAGCGTCAGGGACCGGCCGCTGGCCGCCCAGGGGAAGATCGCTTTGCCGTACCGGACGCCGGCGGCTCTGGCCTCGTTTTCAGTGACCCCTGCCCAGGCGACTTCGGGGTCGGTGTAGGCGACCGAGGGGATGACCCTGGCGTCGAAGTAGCTCTGCTGGCCGGCGGCGACCTCGGCGGCGACCCTGCCCTCGTGGGTCGCCTTGTGGGCGAGCATCGGCTGCCCGACGATGTCGCCGATGGCGAAGATGTGCGGCACGTTGGTGCGCTGCTGCTTGTCGACGAGGATGTAGCCGCGTTCGTCCACGGTGACCCCGGCGTTCTCCACGCCGATCAGCCAGCCATTGGGTATCCGGCCCACGGCCACGAGGACCTGGTCGAACACGTCGCTGCCCGGAGCGGCTGCGCCGTCGAAGCTCACGCGCAGCCCGTCGCCGCCCGCCTCGACGGCGGTCACCATGGTCCTGAGATAGATGTTCTCGTACCGGTCGCCGATCCGCCTGGCGAGCGGCCTGACAACGTCGGCGTCGGCGCCGGGGATGAGCTGGTCCATCAGTTCAACTACGGTGATGCGTGCACCCAGTTCGTGGTAGACGGTGGCCATCTCCAGGCCGATGATCCCGCCGCCGATCACCAGCAGGCGCCGTGGCACCGATCGCAGGTCCAGCGCGCCGGTGGAGTCGATGACACGCGGGTCGTCGTGCGGGATGAACGGCAGGCGGACCGGCTCGGAGCCGGCGGCGATGATGGCTTGCTCGAAGCTGACGGTCGTGGTGCTGCCGTCGCCGGCCGTGACCCCGACCTGGTTCATCGAGAGGAACCGGCCGGTGCCCCGGATGGTGGTGACCTTCCGCTGCCGCGCCAGACCGGCCAGCCCGCCGGTGAGCCGGTTGACGACGCCGTCCTTCCAGCCGCGCAGGGCGTCCAGGTCGACCTGCGGGTCGCCGAAACGCAGCCCATGGGCGGCCATCTCCCGCGTTTCGGCGATCACCTTCGCCGCGTGCAGCAGCGCCTTCGACGGGATACAGCCGATGTTCAGGCAGACGCCGCCGAGCGCGGGCCGCTGGTCGACCAGGACCACTTGCATGCCGAGGTCGGCGGCGCGGAAGGCAGCGGTGTAGCCGCCCGGCCCGGCACCGAGCACGAGTACTTCGGCGTGCACGTCACCGCGTGCGGCGGCCGGTAGCCGGGCGGCCGGGGCGGCAGCAGGCTGCTCGGGAGCCGACAGCTTCTGCCCGGTCTCCAGGTCGGCGATGGGATGGCCCGCGGAGACGGTGTCGCCCACGCTGACCTTCACCGCGGTGATCGTCCCGGCCGCCGGCGCCGGGATGTCCATGGTGGCCTTGTCGGACTCCAGCGTGATAAGCGGATCTTCGGCGGCCACGACATCCCCCGCGGCGACGTGGACCTCGATGACGGGGACGTCGGCGAAGTCGCCGATATCGGGGACGGTGACCTCGATCCGCTCGTACACGCCGCTCGCCGAGCCGTATCCGGCAGGCTCGCCGGGGGAGGGGCGGGCATCCTCGTGGACCCGTTCCTTACCGGGCACCGCGGCCTGCCTCTCGGCCCGCAGCGTCAGGATCGGCGTGCCTTCGGAGACGAGGTCGCCGACGCTGACCCGCAGATCGCCGACCGTTCCGGCCGCCGGTGCCGGAACGTCCATGGTTGCCTTGTCCGATTCGAGAGTCACCAAGGGGTCTTCGGGGGCCACCGTGTCGCCCGGGGCGACGTGGATCTCGATGATCGGGACATCGGCGAAGTCGCCGATGTCGGGGATGCGGACCTCGATGTCAGCCATAACGTTTCCTAGAGGAGGAGGCGGCGAGGGTCTTCGAGCAGGTGGCATAGGTGCCGGGTGAACCGCGCGGCCAGGGCACCGTCGATGACCCGGTGGTCGTAGGAGAGCGACAGGGGCAGCATCAGCCGGGGCGCGAATTCCCCGCCGTTCCACACCGGCGTCATCTTTGAGCGGACCACACCGAGGATCGCGACCTCGGGTGCGTTGACAACCGGGGTGAATGCGGTGCCGCCGATGCCGCCGAGGCTGGAGATCGTGAACGTGCCGCCCTGCATGCCGGTGACCGACAGCTTGCCCTCGCGCGCCTTGGCCGACACCGCGCCGAGTTCCTTGCTGAGCTCGGTGATCCCCTTGCGGTCCACGTCGCGGATCACCGGCACGACCAGGCCGTCGGGCGTGTCCACAGCGACGCCGAGGTGGTAGTAGCTCTTGAGGATCAGGCTGTCCTTCTCCGGCGACAGCGAGCTGTTGACCTCCGGGAACTGCTTGAGCGCGGAGACGGCTGCCTTCATCAGGAAGGCGAGGAGCGTCACCCGGTAGCCGTCGGCTCTGGCGCTGGTGTCGAGTTCCCTGCGGTAAGCGTCCAGGGTGGTGATGTCCGCCTCGTCGTGCTGGGTGACGTGCGGAATGTTCAGCCACGACCGGTGCAGGTGCGGCCCGGACAGTTTCTTGATGCGGGAAAGAGGACGGACCTGCACGGGGCCGAACTGCGAGAAGTCCTGCGCGGGAATCTCCGGGATGCCTGCGGCGGCGGCCGCGGGCACCGCCGCGGCGGGGGCCGGCCGGTGGAGGTAAGAGAGCAGGTCGTCCTTGGTGATCCGGCCCTTGGGGCCGGTGCCGGTCACCGCGGTCAGGTTGACGCCGAGCTCACGCGCGGCCCGGCGCACGCTCGGGCTGGCGTGCACCCCGGTGAAGTCACGCGCCGGGGCGGCAGGCTTCTCCGCGTGTACCGGTACGGCGGCCGGCTCGGTGGTCACTGGAGGCCCGGGTTCCCGGGCCGGCGGTGCGGTCGCCGGCACCTCCGGCTCCTGCTGCTCGACCAGCGTCGGCGGGGCGGCGACCGCGCCAGCGCCGGGCTCGGCGGTAAGGATCAGCGTTCCTTTGCTGACCTGGTCACCGACCTTGACCGCGATGTCCCGGACCTGGCCGGACAGCGGGGACGGCACGTCCATCGTGGCCTTGTCAGACTCCAGCGTGATCAGCGGGTCTTCCTCGTTGACGCGGTCGCCGGCCTTCACGTGGACTTCGATGATCGGTACATCGGCGAAGTTGCCGATGTCGGGGACTCTGACCTCGGTCGGCGTTGTCATCTGGCACCCCCTGCTAGACCTGAGGCGGGTTCGGCTTGCCGGCGTCGATGTGATACCGCGCGATCGCGTCGGCGACGGTGGCCGCCGGCACGGCCCCCTCGTCGGCCAGGGCGCGCAGCGCGGCCACGGTCACGAAATGCCGGTCGACCTCGAAGAAGTAGCGCAGCTTGCGCCGGTAATCCGACCGGCCGAAGCCGTCGGTGCCCAGCACCCGGTATCGGCGTGGCACGAAGGGCCGGATCTGGTCGGCGAAGGCCTTGATGTAGTCGGTCGCGGCGACCACCGGCCCGGCGGGCCGTCCGGCCAGGCAGGTCTCCACGTAGCTCTGCCGCGGGGCTTCCGTGGGGTGCAGCATGTTCCAGCGCTCGGCTGCCAGGCCGTCGCGGCGCAGCTCGGTGAAGCTCGGCACGCTCCACACGTCGGCGGCCACCCCGAAGTCGGCGTCCAGCAGTTCAGCAGCGGCGATCACCTCACGCAGGATGGTCCCGCTCCCCAGCAGCTGGACCCGGGGCCTGTCCCTGGCCTCCCCGCCGTCGGCCAGCAGGTACATGCCGCGCAGGATCCCCTCCTCCGCGCCCTCCGGCATCGGGGGATGCCGGTAGTTCTCGTTCATGACGGTCAGGTAGTAGTAGATGTCCTCCTGCTCGGCGTACATCCGCCGCAGCCCGTCCTGCACGATGACGGCGATCTCATAGCCGAACGAGGGATCGTAGGACACGCAGTTGGGAATCGTCGCCGAAATGATGTGGCTGTGCCCGTCCTCGTGCTGGAGCCCCTCCCCGTTGAGCGTGGTCCGCCCGGCGGTGCCGCCGATCAGGAAGCCGCGGGCCCGGCTGTCCCCGGCCGCCCACGCCAGGTCGCCGACGCGCTGGAAGCCGAACATCGAGTAGTAGATGTAGAACGGGATCATCGGCGTGTCAGACGTGCTGTAGGAGGTGGCGGCGGCGATCCACGACGACATCGCGCCCGGCTCGGTGATGCCCTCCTGGAGCATCTGGCCGCTCCTGTCTTCCCGGTAGTACATGAGCTGGTTGGCGTCCTCAGGCTGGTAGAGCTGCCCGTTCTGGGAGAAGATGCCGAACTGGCGGAACATGCCTTCCATGCCGAAGGTGCGTGACTCGTCCGGCACGATCGGCACGACCTGCTTGCCGATCTTCTTGTCCCGCAGCAGGGTGTTCAGCACCCGGACGAACGCCATCGTGGTGGAGATCTGCCGCTCGCCGGTGCCCTTGAGCTGGCTCTCGAACGCCGAGAGCGGCGGCACCTCCAGCGGCTGGGATTTCGTCCGCCGGGCCGGCAGGTAGCCGCCGAGGGCTTCCCGGCGCTGCCGCAGGTAGCGCATCTCCGGAGCGTCCTCGCCGGGCCGCAGATAGGGCAGATCGGCGATCTTGTCGTCCGGGACGTTGATGCCGAACCGGTCCCGGAACGCCCGCAGAGTGTTCTCGGCCATCTTCTTCTGCTGGTGGGTGATGTTCTGGCCTTCTCCGGCCTCGCCCATCCCGTAGCCCTTGACGGTCTTGGCCAGGATCACCGTGGGCTGCCCGGTGTGCCCGACCGCCGCCGCGTAAGCGGCGTAGATCTTGACCGGGTCGTGCCCGCCGCGGGTCAGCGCCCATACCTCGTCGTCGGACATGCCGGCGACCATGTCCAGCAACTCCGGGTACGTGCCGAAGAAGTGCTGCCGCACGTAGGCGCCGTTCTTGGACTTGAAGTCCTGGTACTCCCCGTCGACGGCCTCTTCCATCCGCTTGAGCAGGATCCCGGTGGTATCGCGGGCGATCAGCGGATCCCAGTTGCTGCCCCAGATCACCTTGATCACATTCCAGCCGGCGCCGCGGAACACCCCCTCCAGCTCCTGGATGATCTTCCCGTTGCCGCGGACCGGGCCATCCAGGCGCTGCAGGTTGCAGTTGACCACGAAGATCAGGTTGTCGAGCCGTTCCCGGGCGGCGAGCGAGATCGCGCCGAGCGACTCCGGCTCGTCCATCTCGCCGTCGCCGAGGAACGCCCACACGTGCCGGTTCGCGGTATCCGCCAGCCCGCGGTTGTGCAGGTATTTCAGGAACCGGGCCGCATAGATGGCCATGATCGGGCCGAGTCCCATCGAGACCGTCGGGAACTGCCAGAAGTCCGGCATGAGCCACGGATGCGGGTATGAGGACAGCCCGTTGCCGCCGGTCTCCTGCCGGAAGTTGTCCAGCTGCTGCTCCGTGAGCCGGCCTTCGGCGAACGCCCGCGCGTAGATGCCCGGCGAGGAGTGGCCCTGCATGTAGACGAGATCCCCGCCGTGCCCCTCCGACGGGGCATGCCAGAAGTGATTGAAGCCCACCTCGTAGAGCGTGGCGGCGGACTGGAAGCTTGCGATGTGGCCGCCGAGCTCGGATGACTCCTTGTTGGCCCGCAACACGATCGCCACCGCATTCCACCGGATCATCGACCGGAGCGCATGCTCGATCTCCTGATCGCCCGGGTAACGCGGCTCCAGATGCGGCGGGATCGTGTTCAGGTACGGGGTGTTCGCCGAATACGGCACCGGCGCCCCGTTGCGGCGCGCCTCCTCAATCAGTTCGCCGAGCAGGGAGCCCGCCCGGTCCGGGCCGTCAAACTCCAGCACCGCGTCGAGAGAATCAAGCCATTCCCGGGTCTCGGCCGGGTCGAGGTCACTGGGCATCTGCGCCCCCTCTGCCACCTCTGCCGGTCGCTGGCGGTGCCGTCGCGGACAGCGTCGACCGGCACTCTTGCCAGTTTCCATCGCCAGGCCAGGAGAAACAAGGGCGGGCAGGCCATATGCCCTGGTCAGGGGCATGGACCGTTGCGACCGCGGTTAGCGCCTCATGCTGCTGCCTCCAAAGTGAGCAGGGCGCGCTTGGCGTCGGGGCCGCCGAGGTAGCGGCCGATGCGGCCGTCGGAGTAGATGACGCGGTGGCATGGCACGACGACCGGCGCACATCACCAGAACCATGTGATGCCAGCTCACCCAGCCAGGCGCGAGACGTAGTGCTACCCAGTGGAGACGAAGAGAAGCCGGACATAGGCGATGGGCACCTACACCAAGCGCGCGGTGATCACCGCCGCACGCCGAGCTTCTCGCCACCGCGATCGCGAACGCGCAGGCACGCGTGGAGCTGCGCGCGGTCGCCGGCGAGCAGATCCGGCGCGCGGCTCCGGCCTGGCCGGCCTCAAAGACCGTGCGGAAGCCGCCGGCGGAACATTGATCGTGCAAAGCCGCCCTGGTGAGGGAACGCGCCTCGTCGCCGAGCTTCCGACGCGGGCACGTCGCTCAGAGCCTCAGGCACGCGCTGAGTAGTCCCCAGATGTGTGCCAGCCGCCAGATGCCGCATCCACCTTGTCGGCCATCTCGGTCAGCGCAGCGGCCAGCCTGCGCGCATCATCGGTGGATAGTTGAATGTTTTTCGGCTTAGCCTGGCTATTATCACCGCGCATCCACAGCACAACCGACCTGTATCCGTTATCCGCTACTGCCGCTTCACCGCGATTCACCGGGCTGATATCAGGCACCTGTCCGGGGATGAAATCTATGTGGCGGCGAGTGATGTTAAAGTCTTTCATCTTTAATCTTTCCTTTTTAACGAGGACACCCGCCCGGCGCTAGGGACGGAAATTGTTCGGAACCGGGCGGGTGCCTTTAGTGATCCCGCAGTGTTACCCGCTATCGCATCCCTCCCTTCACCCGTTCCATTTGCACCACCGTGTGATGGGGAGTCCCGGCCTGGCCGGGGGAGACCAATGGATCCGGGCTAAGCCTCGCGCCTGGCTTGGTGAGTCGGCATCACATGGTTCTGGTGATGTGCGTCGGCCGCCCGGCTCGGAGCAGGCGCCGGACCTGGAGCGGCTCAAGCCCGGGCGCCTCGATCCGGGCTGGCACGCCGTGCAGCGCGCCTGATCCGGGAGGGCACCCCTCAAACGCATGCCCTCGCACCGCGTCTGAGCTCGCCGGGCAGGGAACGCGCGCAGCGTCGTCTCTCTCCCGGCATTCCCGATGGCCGGCTCGGTTGGTGGCATTCCTGCTAGCCGGTAGGCGAGTTGGGTGCCTGCCGTGAAGACATGGAGCGCTCACACAGGGGATCGTCGGCAGTACGCGTAGTGAATCCGTCGACTTCACCGGAAGTACCGTGGGACCTGCCGCCGGATCCGGGACCGCCGGCGCTCCGGCCGTTCCTGCCGTCAGGGAAGGGATCGTCTCCCGCCGCGCGCTGTTTGAGCGGCTGGCGGGAGCAGCGCGCGTCACCCAGGTATCGGCGCCGGCGGGCAGCGGGAAGACGTTTTTGCTGCGGTCCTGGATCGGCGAGGCGGGCCTGGCGGAGCGCACCGCGTGGGTTCCGGTGCAGGGCCAGGAGCGGGATCCGCAGCGGTTCTGGATCTCGGTGGTCGGTGCGCTGCGGGACACGGCCGCCGGGTCGGAGCTGGTGCGGGAGCTAACGGCGGCGCCGGATCTGGATGGCTGGGCGGTCGTGGAGCGGCTGCTGAAGGATCTGGTCTCGCTGCAGGACCGCCTCTGGCTGGTGATCGACGACCTGCACGACCTATGCTCCGCGGAGGCGCTGGCCCAGCTGGAGCTGCTGGTGATGCGCGCCCCGCCGACGCTGCGGTTTGTGCTTGCCACCCGCCGGAATCTGCGGCTGGGCCTGCACCGGCTGCGGCTGGAGGGGGAACTGACCGAGATCCGTGCCGCTGATCTGCGGTTCACGCTGGAGGAGGCGCGGGCACTGTTTGAGGCGGCCGGGGTGGTGCTGCCGGACTCAGCTCTCGCGCTGCTGCACGAGCGGACCGAGGGCTGGGCGGCCGGGCTGCGGCTGGCCGCGCTGTCGCTGGCCGGGCACCCGGACCCGGAGCGGTTCGCCGACGAGTTCTCCGGCAGCGAGCGCACGGTCGCCGACTATCTGCTGGCCGAGGTGCTGGAGCGGCAGAGCGAGCCGGTGCGGCGGCTGCTGCTGCGCACCTCAGTGCTGGAACGGGTGAACGGAGAACTGGCCGACCTGCTGACCGGGGGCAGCGGCGGGGAGCGGGTCTTGCAGGAGCTGGAGCAGGCCAATGCGTTCGTGGTATCGCTGGATGCACGGCGATCCTGGTTCCGCTACCACCATCTGTTCGCCGACCTGCTGCAGCTGGAGCTGCGGCGCAGTGCGCCGGGTGAGGTTCCCGGATTGCACGAGACCGCGGCCGGGTGGTTTGCGGAGCATGGGTTCCCGGTGGAGGCGGTCCGCCACGCCCAGGAGGCGCAGGACTGGGGCCTGGCCGCCCGGCTGCTAGCAGGCCACTGGTTCGGGCTTGCCCTGGACGGGCGGATCGTCACCGCGCACGAACTCCTCACCGGCTTCCCGGCCAGTGCCGTCACAGCCGATGCAGAGCTCACCGCGCTGATGGCGGCCGGCGAGATGCACCGGGGATCGCTGGAGGAGGCCGGGCGGCATCTGGCGCTTGCAACGGCGGGAGCGGCGGCGGTGCCCGCGGACCGGCGCGACCGCTTGCAAGTGATGCTCGCCATCTTGCGCATCTGGCTTGCCCAGCAGCGCGGCGACCTCCCCGCCGTCGCCGGGGAGGCGGAGCGGCTGCTGGCATTCGCCGAGGCCCCGGACACCGCGCAGCTCGGGCTTGGCGATGACCTGCGCGCGGCGGCGCTGATCAGCCTCGGCAGCGCCGAGCTCTGGTCTCTTTGCATCGAGAAGGCGGACCGGCACCTCGGGCAAGGCATCGCCCTGGCGCGCCGGGCCGGGCGGCCCTATCTCGAGGTCACCGGCCTGGCGTACGGGGCGATGCTCGCGAGCTTCCGGTCCCTTGCGCTGGCGGTAGAGCGCAGCATGCAGGTGGTCGAGCTGGCCCGGCGGCACGGCTGGACCGAGGAGCCGATCACCGGCGTCGCCTACGCGGCGCTGGGGGCCGCGAGGGTCTGGCAGGGGCGGCTGGAGGAGGCCGGGCGGTGGCTCGGGCACGCCGGGCGTGCGCTCCGGACCGAGGCCCATCCGGCGGCCGGGCTGCTGTTCCACCAGGCCCGCGGCGCGCTGGAGTTCGCGCGCGGCCGTGACACCGACGCGCTGGCCGCTCTCCGGGCCGCCGAGCGGCTGGCCGGCCTGCTGGTCACACCGCACCCGCTCGCAATGCGGACGCGGGCGTTCGTGCTGCACACCCTCCTGCGGCTGGGCGAAACCGCGCGCGTTGACGCCGCCCTCGCCGGGCTGGGCGAGCAGGAGCGCGAAACCGCATGTATGCGCACCGTCCTGGCGGCGCTGCGGCTCGCCCAGCACGACCCGCAGGCGGCGAGCGCCGCGCTCGCGCCTGTCCTCGATGATTCCGCCTCGGCAACCAGTCCTCGCGGCTGGCTGGTCCGGGCCTTCCTGCTGGAGGCGATCGCCCGGGACGCGCTCGGCGAGGCGGCCGCCGCCGGGCGCGCCCTCGAACGCGCGCTCGATCTCGCCGAGCCCGACGGCCTGCTGTTGCCGTTCCTGCTGCACCCCGCGCCGGGGCTGCTCGAGCGCCACGCCCGCCACCGCACCGCGCACGCCGCCCTGATCTCCGAGACCCTCAACCTGCTCGCTGGGACGAGGAGACCCGCCTCACCGCCCGGGGAACCGGGGCACCTGTGCGAGCCGCTCAGCGACAGCGAGACCCGCATCCTGCGCTACCTGCCGACCAACCTCACAGCGCCGGAGATCGCCGGCCAGCTCTACCTGTCGGTGAACACCGTCCGGACGCACATGCGCCACGTCTACGCCAAGCTCGCCGCCCACCGCCGAGCGGAGGCGGTTGAGCGGGCCCGCGCCCTTGGCCTGCTTGCACCTAATGGGCATACGGCAGGCCACCGCTAATGGGCATATGGCAGGCCCTCGTCGGCATTCCGCTAGCCGGTTGGCGAGTTGGGTGCCTGCCGTGTTACGGACCATCATGAGCCTGGACGCAAAGGCACGCTTTGGCGAACTCCCAGGTCCTCAAAGTGCCAGCGGGCGGTCGGCAGGACCGATCGGGGCGTGAAGTGCGGTGGAGCCGACCAGGTAGCGGTCGACGGCTGCGGCCGCGGCGCGGCCCTCCGCGAGCGCCCAGACGATCAGCGAGGGTCCCCGCCCGGCGTCGCCGGTCACGAATACTCCATCTGGGCCGGCGCCGAAGCTGGTGTCCCGGGCGAAATAGCCGCGCGGGCTCAGCCGCAGCGCGAGCTGCTCCATCATGCCGCTGTCGCGTTCCGGTCCGCTGAAGCCCAGCGCGAGCAGTACCAGGTCGGCCCGGATCACCCGCTCGGTGCCCGGCTGCGGCCGCCGCTGCTCCGGCGTCACCCCCACCAGGTGCAGCGCCCGGACATGACCGCTGCGGTCGCCTTCAAAGCGAAACGTGGACGCGGAGAACACCCGCACGTCCCCATCCGGGCCCGGTACCGGGACGCCGGGGCTCTCCCAGTCCTCGGCGTGCAGCCCAGCCAGCTCGCGAGCCTCCTGGTGGGCGGAGGAAACCCGGTAGACCTTCGGGTACACCGGCCACGGCTGGTGCGGGGCACGGTCTTCGCCGGGCAATGGGTTGATGTCCAGCTGGACAACCGAGGCCGCGCCCTGGCGCAGCGCCGTGCCCAGGCAGTCTGCGCCAGTGTCGCCGCCGCCGACGATGACGACGTGCCTGCCATCCGCAGTGACGGGTGGCTGGCCGTCGAAATCGCCCTGGCAGGCCCGGTTAGCCAGCGGCAGGTACTCCATCGCCTGGTAGATTCCCGCCAGATCCCGGCCCGGCACCGGCAGCTCACGCCGCGCAGTGGCCCCGACCGCGACCACCACGGCATCAGAGCGCTGCCTGAGATCGGCAGCGTCCAGGTCGGTACCTACCGCGACGCCGGCCCGGAAACGGGTACCCTCGGCGCGCATCTGCTCCAGCCGCCGGTCCAGATGGCGCTTCTCCATCCTGAACTCGGGAATCCCGTACCGCAGCAGCCCGCCGATGCGGTCGTCTCGCTCATACACCGTGACCGTGTGCCCGGCTCGGGTGAGCTGCTGGGCGCATGCGAGACCCGCCGGGCCCGAGCCGATAACCGCGACGGTCCTGCCGGACATCCGCTCCGCCCGCTGCGGCGTGATGAAACCACATTCCCACGCCCGGTCGGCAATGGTCGCCTCGACGTTCTTGATCGTCACCGCGGGCTGGTTGATGGCCAGCACGCAGGCGGGCTCGCATGGGGCCGGGCAGAGTCTTCCGGTGAACTCGGGAAAGTTGTTGGTGGCGTGCAGCCTCTCGCTCGCGGCCGCCCAGTCGCCGCTACAGACGAGATCGTTCCATTCCGGGATAAGGTTCCCAAGCGGGCAGCCATGGTGGCAAAACGGGATGCCGCAGTCCATGCAGCGCCCCGCCTGCGTCCTTATGATCGGCAGCAGGCTTCGCCTGTCGTAGACCTCGTTCCAGTCCCGCACGCGCTCCCGGACAGGGCGGCGGGCGCAGTCCTGGCGCGAGTTTTTGAGGAAGCCCTTCGGGTCAGCCATGGCGCGCTCCAGCGCCAGCAGGGGATCTTGGCCGGACGACAACGTCTTTTGTTCACCATACGCGTGCAGTCAAAGATCGTATGGTCCAGCCAGGGTCAGGCCGCCACCTACGTCCAGCACCAGGACGCCTTCTTCCGCGCCCACCTGGCCGCCCAGGGCTCGCCGGGGGCTTCCGGCGCGCCTAGTCCCGGACCTTTGGCCCTGTTCCGGCTGACGCATCGGGTGTCATCGTCGTGGCATCAACCTGGGAAGGGATGGGGCGCCACCCTCCAGGATGGCGGCGGGGTCCAGGCAGTCCATGACCCGCCCGGCGGCATCGCCGCCTACCTCCGGCTCCCGCTCAGCCGCACCTAACCACCAGGGTGGCGGTTCCGGAAGCATGGCGGCCGATAAGCCTGGCGAGCCGGTTTGCCAGACGCCAGACTCACGCTGCTGGAAATCGGGGCGATGAACTCGCGCGCTACGCCCTACCGGCTGTGACCACCCAGACGTCCCGGGTTCGGAGGACGCTGCGTGATGGCAGGGTGGTGACGATCACGGTGACCTCCTCACACTTCAGGGCGGAGGCTGGCCGAGCCCGCTATCAGCTGGGGTGCCTGGCCAGGCAGCGCTGCCATCAGCGGGCCGTCGGCCCATATCCCGGTCCGCTCGCGCGTGATCTCCAGCCGGACCCGCCTGCCCAGGCAGCGGAACCGCAGCCGCAGGCTCTCCCACGCTTCGGGCAGCTGGGGATCGATGGTCATCACCCCCGCCCGCACACGCACTCCTGCGAACCCGGCCACGATGGCCTGCCAGACGCCGCCGAGGTTGGCCATGTGCAGGCCCGCGCTGGTGGTTCCGGTCAGGTCGTCCAGGTCCAGTGCCAGCGCGATCCGCAGCATGGCCAGTGCCTCATCCGGTCGGCCCGCCCGGGCCAGCACGGAGGCGGTAATCGCCGGTGACAGCGACGACTCGTGGGTAGTCCGGGGACCGTAGTAGTCGATGTTGGGCCCCAGCGAGCCAGGTTCGACCTGGTCAGGAACCAGGTGGTGCAGCATCAGCACGTCCGGCTGCTTGATGAGCTGCGAGCCGGCGAGCCGTTCCCGGCCCAGCAGCAGGTCAGCCACCACCGGCGGTTCGGCCACATCAGCGACCTGCAGCGGTTCCAGGCCGAAGTAGCCTGCGAACTGCTCATACCGCCCGGTCGCGGGGTCATAGCCATCCACGATCCGGCTGGCCAGGTCCCGCCATCGGCCGCTTTCCCCGGCCGCTGTCCCAGTGCGTTCGGCCGCGTCTGCGGCAGCACGGAGATTCCAGCGGGCCATCACATTCGTATACGCGTTGTCGCTCACCCGTTCGTGGTATTCGTCCGGCCCTATGACATCGTCGATATGGGCGTTGCCCGCGTCATCCAGCCGGCAGCGCGACGTCCAGTACCTGGCCGTGTCCACCAGCAGCGGCGTCACCAGCCGGTGCGGCCGGCCGGTCCAGTTGGCGTAGTGGGCGGCGGCCCAGGCGACGTCGGCGGAGATGTGCTCCTCCAGCTGGCCCGTCAGGATGGGCACATCCCGCCCGCCAAAGTTGCGGGTGTCGGGGGTGACGTCTTCACCGCTGGCCGCGGACTCCCACGGGAAGCGGGCACCCTGCAGCCCGGAGGCCAGGGCCCGGCCCCGGGCGGCTTTCAGCCGCCGCAGCCGGTAGCGGATCATCGCCGCCGCGGCCGCCGGATCCATGGTGACCACGGCGGGGAGGGTAAACACGTCCGCGTCCCAGAACACGTGACCCGCGTACCCGGTGCCGGACAGGCCCCGCGCGCCGACCGCCAGCTCGCCACGCGACTTGATACCGCACCAGAGCTGGAACAACGCGAAACGCGCCGCAAGCTGCGCGGCGGGATCGCCACGGATCTGAACGTCCACGGTCTCCCACCGTGCCGCCCAGGCCGCACGGTGGCTGGCGAGCAGCCGGCCGAAACCGGCGTCTTCCGCGGCCCTGAGCGCATCCGCAGCCGCGCGCAGATCGGGCGGCCGCCGCTGGCTCGTCTTGTAGGCGGCCATCCGCTGCACGGTGCGCACTTCGCCGTCTCCCCGGGTGCGCTGCGCGGCAACCGCGCCGATGCCGCCACAGCTCTCCGCATCGGTCCTCGCCCAGTACGTGCCGTTTGCGTGGCCGCCAGCCATGGCCTTCCCGGGCGGTCGCCGCAGCGGACGGCCGGGCCGGGCCAGCCGGGCGGCTGGCCCTTCCGCCCGCATCGCGACCACGCCGGGGAAAGTGATGCTGGCCAGCCGCAGCGTCCGGAGCGGGCAGCCGTCTCCCGTCAGCTCAGTGCGCTCCAGCACACCGGTCCGCAGGTCCAGGACACGGCGGTCGTCGGCTGGAGCAGGCTCGACAGCCAGGCGGGTCCAGATCGGGCCTGCCAGCAGATGCTGACGGGGGCCTGTCCCGTCGTAGACGCCAGCCGCCAGCACCATCGGCTGCGCGGCTGGTGCCGCTTCCTCCACCGACCCGCGCGTGGCCAGGCCTCCGGCGCCGAGCGTGAACAGCGACTCGGTGACC
The DNA here is from genome assembly GCA_035640715.1 of Streptosporangiaceae bacterium. Classification (GTDB taxonomy): domain Bacteria; phylum Actinomycetota; class Actinomycetes; order Streptosporangiales; family Streptosporangiaceae; genus DASQVO01. The sequence continues at coordinate 9,394 of DASQVO010000370.1, read as the reverse complement.
CGGCGGCGCAGCAGGTCGGTCTCGGTCTCGCAAAGGATCCACGCCGGATCCTCATCCACTGCCGGAACCCGCTGGCGGCTGTGCCGCCTGGCCTGCTCATCGAGCAGATCCAGCAACGCCCGGTGCCCGCCGCCGAGATGCACCACGCCGGCCGGTACTCCGCATGGTTCCGTGCCTACCGATACGGCAATCATCCGTTCCGCTCCCGGCACCAGCAGCAGCGAGTCCGGGCCGGCCGTCCCGCTGGGCGCGCCGAACTGGCTACCTACCAGCAGCACCAGTCCCGGCCCGATGCCCTGCCGGGCCAGAACCGCTAGAATGCCGCGCATCACATCAGGCATGCCGGTGCTCCGGTCGGGCTGGCGAAGTGGCCGGAGCCCATCAGGACCTGCCGCGAGCAGCCGTGACCCCTGATCGAGACTCAGCAGAAGGCGGCCAGCATCTCGGGGCAGCGGTCGCAGCAGCCCGTCGACCGGGGCGGCACTGGTCCGGCTGATCACCACGACATCCACGCCGAATGCGCGCAAGGCTGTGACGCGGCGGCAGACAGCCGCGGTCAGCCCGCGCCGGTGCGCTGTGGCGGCTTCCCAGGTGACGGCCACTGCCGCGACTGTGCGGCCGGTCAGCGTGCCACGCCCGTCCGGCATGGCCGCTTCAGCACGCTGGGTCAGCGCATTCCCGTGCCACCGGTGTGGAGCAACCTGCCTGGCAGCCATGGCAGCTAGGCGGCAGGCCGGGTTACCTGGCTTGCTGCCGGGCCGGAAGATGCTCTACCACAGTGCCCGAAGATGGCATGAACACGCTCTCGTGGCCGTCTTTCCAGCGAACCAGATAGGGCGGTGCGCCATTGGCGCCGTGTACCTCGACGATCACGCCCTCGCGATCCGCGTCCCCCACGTGACGGCCTCTGACCAGAATCTCATCACCCACGACCGCGCGCATCTTCTTCCCCCGTTACCAGTGACAGTGACGTCATTACCCTGACCGTGGCACGCCCGGTGAAACCAGGGGGCAGAGGTCCGTGCAAGGAGAGCCAGAATTCCTTGCAGCCCCGGCGCCAGCCCCGCCACAGTGCACAGCTGTGCCCGCACGATCGCCGAACTGGGCCCGGTTGGCGTCATCAAGACTCGGTGGAGCCGTCTTCGGCGGAATCTCGGCCCGGCTGCCCCGCTTCGGATGCCAGCCGTTCTCATCGAGCCGGGGATGAGGACCGGCTGGCCGGTCTCGGCAAGGCCTGGGGGCAGGTCGGGGTGGCCGGGCGGCAGCGCCCAGGTCGCGACTTGCGGGGCACGCACAGCCGCAGCGGGCGCCCGCCTACTTCGTAGGTCTCGATCTTGGCCAGGTTAAGAGGCCCGGGCTGGCTGCTCCGGCGGCCTGGAACCGGACGTTCGGCCCCATCCAGGCGGGACTTTCTACCCTAGGCAGTCTCATTCACAGGGACGACCCTAAGAGTGTCTGCGAGGCGACGAGGGAGCTGGACCGCACGAACTGCCCGGAGAAAGACCGGACTCGCGACGGAAGGCTGAGAAGCCGAACAGCCGGAAGGCTGAACGGCGACCCCTAGGACCTGATCCGGGCAATGCCGGCGAAGGGAGATCGCCCCGCAGGCCATTATTTTGCCCAGGTGAGAATGATCTGAGCCTGTCACCGGTGCCGACGCCCGGCGTCGAGTTCCGGTAGGCGGGTCGTGGTGCCGTGTTCGGTCACGGGTACGTGCCGGCGAGAATGGGTGGCGACGATCGCCAGGCAGCCCGCGGTCACCACCGCCACTGCCAGTAGCAACCCGGTGTAGGACACGGCTGCGGAGGCCGCCGCCAGCGCGGTGGGCAGCAGGAACCCTATGTAGGACAGCGCGTAGTACACCCCGGTGAGCCCGGCTAGGTCGTCGCCGGTTGCAATGCGCTGGATTTCCAGCAGTCCGGAGACCAGGGCGATGCTGTATCCGGCGCCGAGTACCACCGCACCCAGCAGCGCCACCCAGGGTGAGCGCGAGCCGGCATTACTGGCGCAGACCAGGATTCCGGCCAACACCAGTGCCAGCGCAACGATGCTGCCCCGCGCGGAAGAGGTGGAGTCGAGTCGTTTCGCAATCGGCTGCACGGCCGCTCCAGTGCCTAGGGTCACCACGGTCAGCAGCGTGGCGTAGGCGAGTTCCCAGTGACCGACCCGGCCAGCCTCCAGTTGCGGGGTGACCGCGTAGGCGATGCCGGCTGCGCCGAAGATCCACGGCGCCAGCGGGAGCACTACCCACAGGAATCGCCGGTGTCCGGCGGCGGGGACCCGCAGGTCCGACCATAGGGAGCCAGCGTGTCCCTTGGCAGGTGGCTGCGGCACCCGCCGCACTGCTGCCAGGCACGGCAGTGCCACCACACCGCCCCACATCACCGGCCTGCGGCCGTAACGGTCCGACAGCGACCCTCCCGCCAGCAGCCCCGTGCCAGCCCGAGGAGGTAGGCGCCGAAAAAGGCGTCCACGGTCACCGATGAGTAGCCGGCCAGCTGACGGTACATCAGCAGCAAAGGGGTGAACTGATTACCAGCACCATCAGCAAAACCCAGCTCTGGGGGCTGCTGGAGCAGCACATCTTCACCGAGGTGGAACGCTACCGGGGCAGGATCTGGCAGTGGGACGTTTGCAACGAGTTCTTCACGGACAGCAATCCCTCCGGCATCAATCCGAACGACTTCTGGGTTTCACACCTAGGCCCGGGTGTTATTCCGCAAGCTTTCCGCTGGGCACACGAAGCGGACCCGCACGCGCTGCTTTTCTACAATGACTACAACATCGCAGGCGAAGACGGCACAAACGCCAAGAGCGACGCCGTCTACGCGTGGCTCAAGCAGATGCTGGACCAGGGCGTGCCCATCAACGGTGTCGGGGACCAGGGGCACCTCGACACCCAATACGGATTCTCCGGCGCGCAAATGACCCAAGACTTCCAGCGGTACGCCAGCCTCGGACTGAAGGTGGCCATTACCGAAGCCGACGTCCGGACGTTCGTCGACAGCCCCACCACACAGGTGCCCACCGATCACCTCGCGGTATTCGCACAGCCGTACGAGTTCTCGCAAATGCTCAAGGCCTGCCTGGCGGTGCCCGAGTGCATCTCGTTCACCGCCTGGGGCTTCACGGACGCGGAGTCCTGGATTCCCGCCTTCTTCACCGGCGAAGGGTACGCCCTCCTCTATGACGTGAACCTCAACCCGAAACCCGCCTACTTCGACGTGCAGCAAGACCTCCGGCTCGCGGCCTACGGCGCCCCGCGCCGGGTCAAAACAACATCACATTTCTAGCTGATTTCCAGCGTTTCCAGCTGTTCTCGAGCAGGGGTCCCGGTGGCGGCTTGCCATCGGGACCCCTGCAGAGCAGGTGACGCTTCTTTGATGCGCTGGGCAGCCGCGCGGCTGGTGAACAAGAAGGAGTATGGTAACTAGCGTGCCCAGAGATGGAGTTAGGGTCATGGGTGGGTCTGGCGCGCTAGTCCCCGTGAGGCGAGGCGGGGACTGCCGGGGGCGTTGTGAGCGCTGAGGCACGGGAAGGTTCCGCGGACGTTCCGGACAGCGCGTGGGGCCCGGCCTGCCGCATCGATGGCGCCGGGGCGGCCACGCCCGCCCATTACCGCATCGTCGGTGAGGTCGGCGTGGGGCTGGGCCCGGAAGGCGTGGTCGTCGACGCAGCTACCGGCCGGGCCTACGTGGCCTGTTCGCGGTCGAACGCCGTGTTCGTCGTGAACCTGCAGACGATGACGGCCGACACCACGATCGGGGTCGGCCGGGAGCCGATCGACATCGCGATCGACCAGCGCACCGGCCGCGTGTTCACCGCCGATGCCCGCTCCGACCAGGTCAGCGTGATCGAGACCGGCACCGGATCGGTCATAGCGTCCATTCCGGTGGGCTCGTACCCGGCCGGGCTGGGCATCGACGAGGCGGGCCGCCGGCTCTACTGCGGTGACACGATGAGCTCCACCATGAGCGTGATCGACCTGGACCGCCTGGAGCGCGTCGGGACCGTCCCGGCGGAGCTGGGGGCGGGCGCCGTGGCCGTGGACACCCGCCGCGGCCGGGCGTACTGCGTGAACTTCGCCGCCTCGTCGGTCACCGTGGTGGCCACCGATGACCTGCGGGTGGTCGGGCGGCTGCCGATGAGCGGGTGGCCCTGCGCCGTGGCGGTCAGTCCCCGGCTCGATGAGTACTACGTCGTCCGTTCCTTCCCGGGCGGGGTGACCCGGATCGCCGCCGCCAGCAACGAGACGCTCGGTGAGATACCGGCACCCGTGGCCCCGGTTGGCTTGGCCGCCGGCCCCGCGGCCGACCGCCTGTACCTGGGCAACCGCGGCGACGGCAGTGTCAGCGTCCTCGGCCTGGACGGGCTGGAGTGGGCGCGGATCCCGGTCGGGGCCGCCCCCGGGGGAGTGACCGTCCATCCCGGCGACCCGCGCCTGCTGCTGGTGGCCAATTCCGGCAGTGGCTCGCTCACCGTAGCCCAGGATCTGCTCGACGGGCCGCCGGCGGCCCTGGCCTGCCAGGCCAGCCATCCGCTCGTCGGCCGGAAGCTGCCCGGCTTCTCGCTGCCGGACCTGCGGTCCAGCACGATACGCGACAGTCGTGAGTGGGCGGAGAAGAAGTACATCCTGAACTTCTTCGCGAGCTGGTGAGGCCCGTGCAACGCGGCGGCGCCGGTCATAGAGGATCTGCGCCGTCGTACAGGCCGGTCGGGCCTGGAGATAATTTCGGTCAACGTGTGGGAAGGCACGGGCGCCTTCGCCGAGGCTCGGGGGTTCTGCGAGCTGTGGGGCCTGGACGGCACGGTGCTGGTCGATGAGCGGGGCGAGCTCGCGGATCGGCTCGGTATCCGTGGCGTGCCCGCGAACGTCTTCGTCGACGCTGACGGGACGGTGACCGCCGTCGGTGCGGCCACTCCCGGCGAGCTCGTGACGGCCACCCGCCAGCTTCTCGGCCCGGCCGCGCCCGCCGGCCTGGACAGGCTGGGTGAGCCGGACCCGGGCGAGGACGGCGCGGGGCCGGACATAACGTCCTGGGACCGCCACGCCGACGACGGCGGCCCGGAAGCCGGGCAGCCGGGCAGACCCCAAACGTGAAAACAGGCCAGTGGGGATTCCGCGGGGTCAGAGCGCAAGGCGGGCGGCGAGGCGGTCGAGGTAAGCCTCGGCGCCCCCGGCCGGCGCGTCCGGCAGTCCCCAGATGAGCTCGGTGACGTCGGCCGCAGCCCAGGTGGCGAGGTCGCCGGGGGAAGGCTTGCTGGCGACCAGCACCCGGATGTCAGGAGTACCCGGCCGGCCCCGCTCGGCCCACGCCTGCCGCAGGGCATCGGCCTTGTCGGTGATGTCCCGCTCGATCGGGGTGGTCATCCATCCGTCAGCGTTCCGTGCGATCCACTCGAAGGTCTTCGGGCCTCCGCCTGCGCCGATGATCAGCGGCACGTGCGCCTGCGCGGGCTTGGGGAATGCCCAGCACGGGCCGAACTTCACGAACTCGCCGTCGTAGGCCGCTTCCTCCTGCGTCCACAGCGCGCGCATAGCCTCGGCGTATTCGCGGAGCACGGCGCGCCGTCTCCCGGCCGGAACGCCGTGATCAGCAAGCTCATCGGTATTCCAGCCGAACCCCGCGCCGATGGTGACCCTGCCGCCCGACAGATGATCAAGCGTGGCGATGGTTTTCGCCAGCGTGATCGGGTCGGACTCCACGGGCAGTGCCACGGCGGTGGCGAGCCCGATCCGCGACGTGACGGCGGCCGCAGTGGCCAGGGACACCCACGGGTCGAGGGTCCGCACGTAGCGGTCATCGGGCAGCGCCGCGTCGCCAGTGCCAGGGTGAGCGGCTTCCCGCTTGACGGGGATGTGGGTGTGCTCAGGCACGTAGAAGGTGCTGAATCCGCGTTCCTCCGCGGCCTTCGCCGCCTGGGCCGGGGTAATCCCGCGGTCGCAGGCGAACAGGACGATGCCGTGGCGCATGGCACCAGATTAGAACGTGTATCAGTTGTGTGGAAGGAGGCCGGGCGGGCAGCGGGAAGACGTTTTGCCGTCCACGCCCAAGCGGCCGGCGTGGTGAAGGTAGGCCGCGAACGGCACCGCACCCGGGGGCTCGACGACCAGTCGCGCATCGGCTGTCAAGCGACACACACCGTCGCGGATTTCGTCCTCGCCGACAGTGACGATGTCGTCGGCGTGACTCGCGGGTCTCGATCACCTCGGACATCGAGTAAACGGTGTCGCCCTCGAACAAGGGGTGGGGCAACCGAACCTCACGATCACGCCGCTGCCGTTCGTCGCCGTTGCGCCGCAAGCGCCAGCACGCCGTCACTTGGTCACCTGGCCGAAGGCGCCACCGCGGCTGAGCTCGTCGATGCGGCGGTCGTCGTAGCCCAGCACCTGACGCAGGACGTGGCCGGCGCCGGGGTACTGCACGGCGGCGCAGTCGCCGTAGGCGACCTGGCCGTCATCGAGGACCAGCATCACGGACACGGCCTCGCCTGGCTGGCGGATTGCCCGGAACCCCGGCGTGACCGGCGCGCCGGCATAGGTGAACCCGTCGTGCTCGGCGCCGGCACGGATCGCCGCCTGATCGTCGGCGAAGAAACCTGAGCGCACGGCGACGGGAAGAACAGCACTGATGAACATGGACACTCCACTGGAAACGGCTCGCGCTGCACGGCGGCGAGTCGTCGGCGACTTCAGAACGAGGCGTGCAACAGCTGACGTGAGGCCACGAGATGCTCGCGCATCGCCTTCTCCGCCTGCTCGGCGTCGTGCGCCTCAAGAGCGGCGAGCAGGCTGGCATGGCTGATCATCGTCGCGTGCTGCGCCGGGCGCGATGCCCAGTACGTTCGCCAGAAACGCAGGTTATGCAGCAAGAGGCGGTCAGTCGCGTCCTGAAGCAGCGAGTTGTGCACCATGTGCACGAGGAATCCATGAATCGCGTGGTCGTCGCGCAGGAACTGCTCGTGGTCAGTTCCGTCGCGAGCGCGGTCGGCCGCTTCGACGAGCCGTCGCAGCGTTGCGAGATCCTCGGCCGTTGCACGATTGGCGACGATGTGCGCGACGCCGCACTCGATCGCTTCACGGGCCTCGAACATGTCCAGAACATCATCGAGCCCGACCGGCGTCACGACGGTCCCCCGCCGTGGCAGCACCGTGAGTTCAGCCAGTCTGGATCGCTGCTGTTCAACGCGGACTTCCCGGCCGGGGTGAACACATACCGGGCCTACCGTTTCCAATGGAACCCATCAGCCCGCTCATAGCCAGTCTGAACGAGGCTCCTCACAAACCACAACGGCCGATCTGCGCGCGGCGCTCACGGATGTGCCCCCGCCGGACGAGGAATTTGGCCGGGCGGGATCCGGATAATTATCTGCTCTCGCATAGTGAGATAAGGAGTCACGCGTGGCGAGTTGGCCCGGCCTATGTCTAGCCATGCGTCATGGGTTACGTCTTGGAGGCATGACGTGCGACCCACCGCATCCGCACCATCAGCGCCGCCGAGGGCATGACCTTCCCGGACATGTAGGTCGACAGGCGAGTCCGGGAGGTGCGGGTAACCGCAGTTGCTGATATGCCATAACGCGGGCCACCAGTCGTGAGAGGGACGTGGCCGCGATGGAGCTCGCCGATAGCGGAGATGTGGGAGATCCGGCCGCTGCGGCGGCCTGTCCCTAGCGGGACGAGCTGGGCTGGCCGGGCCAGGCCCGAAGGCGCTGGCCCCGAATTGGCAGATGCGATGCGTTAGCTGGGCTCAACCTCGCGCCACCGTGCCTCGCACCAGGAGTAGAGCCCGAAGATCACCAATCCGAGCGCGACGATGAGGAGCAACCATGGGCCCAAGGGGGTGGCTGCGGTCTTGCGCAAGGAGCCGTCAAGGCCCTGTGCCTTCTGCGGGTTGAAACTGGCGGCCGCATCGACCAGGAACGCACCCGCGACGCAGAACACCGCCCCGCGTGCCAGGTAGCCAGCGATGCCGAGGCCCTCGACCACCTTGCGGGCAGGAGCGCTCATCTGCGCCTTGCGCAGGTAGGTGGCGAACTGCCTGCGCAGTCCGTAAATGCCGATGCCAACGCCCACCGCGGCAACCGCGACGCCAATCGCCGCGACAAGCACCTGGCCCCCGCTATGCGCAAGAAGCCGGGCGGTAAAGCTCCTGGATTCTGTGTTACTGGTTGTGCTGCCGCCGGTGCCCAGGATGAAATTGACCATGATGCCGCAGATGCAGCCATAGAGCACTCCCAGTGCCAGCGACGCCAGCCGCTTGGGCGCTGCCCGGCCGGCCGGGTCGGCCTGCCCGTACGCAGTCTCGGCGAACCGCCACAAGGCCAGCCCCGCAAACCCCGCTGCCAGCAGCCACAGCACGGCAATCCCGCCCGGGTGGTCGGCTACGGCGCGCAGCGCGCCGGTGGTGTCAGCCTGCTTACCGCCGGAGCCGAATGCGATCTGCACGGCTAGCGACCCGATGAGCAGGTAATTCACTCCCCGCGCCACCAGGCCTCCGCGGGCCAGCCCTCGCATCCACCGGCTCGACGCGGCTTCGCGGCCCGCCGAACGCGCCCTGCGTCCTGCCCTCTTGGCTGTGCCGGCGGCGTCCGGAACAACAGGCGTTGCCTCACTGCCGCTGTGGTAGGTTCCGGTCCGGCTCGCTTCTTGCTCCTTGCCATCGCGGGCCGGGTCATAGCCAGCTGGGCCGCCAGTGTGCGGCTGAGTATCCTTCATTGGCCGTCGGCTTCCCCGACGGTAACGTCCGCGGACACCGCGCTTGACACCTGACTTCCAGTACGGCTGGCCCAAACACACAGGTGCAGCCGTAGCATTGCGGGGCTGCCCGCGTCAGCCTTCCCGCGGGTGCGATGGCCAAACAATGCCCGGCTGGGCGTGCCGGGAGTGCAACTCGGCCCGCGCGGCGTCCAGGTCGCGGCAGCGCATCATCGCTGATGCGGTCGCCGCAGCCGCGCGAGAAACATTGCGCAAGATGAAGCAGCCGGGAGGGCCAGGGGAAATCTGGCACGGAAGTGGCACGCCGCCGTAGGCGGGTGTCCTGAGTGAACCGGACCCAAGCCGCTGCGATGTCCGCTGACCTGGGATTTCTGGGAAGCGCGGCCGGCAGGGCTCGAACCTGCGACCTACCGCTGGTCGCTGCGGCGGAACGGGAGTTCGCGGCGCTGGCCGCGTCACGGCCGGCCGGCCGGTGGCGAAGCCCAGCCGTTATCGTTGAGGTCAGAGGAGACCCGGACACCAGATCGAAAGAAAGGCACCATGACCGCCCTGCCGGGCTGGATGGACCTGCCGGCGGAGGGACTCAGCGCCGCGGACTATGAGGCGCTGCCGGAGGACATCTGTCGCCGCATCGAGGTCGTCGATGGAGCGATCATCGTGAATCCTGCCCCACGT
>DASQVO010000369.1:0-3014 GCA_035640715.1 Streptosporangiaceae bacterium | reverse complement strand
GCTCCTGCATCTCGGCCATCGCGTCGTTCCAGATCGTCAGGCACATCATAGGGCGTGTCTGATGGCTCTTGGACGATGTCGCGCAGCCAGATCACGATCGCCGCAACGGTCAGGGTGCCGTTGAAGATGTAGTCGCGCTTGCCGTACCGGGTGGCCACCGCCCGGTACTGCTTCCACTTGTTAACGCAGCGCTCGGCGGCGCTGCGGCGCCGGTACTGAGCCTTGTCAAAGGCCGGCGGGCGGCCGCCCGCCGGGCCCCGCCGCTGGCGGCTGGCCCGCTGGTCATCAGGCTGGGCGATGGTCGCCTTGATATGCCGCCGCCGCAGGTAAGCGCGGTTGCCGCAGCTGGAGTAGGCCTTGTCGCCGCGGAGGCGGCCCGGGCGGGTCCGCGGCCGGCCCCGGCCGCGGCGGCCGATCCGCAGGCCCTCCAGCACGGGGACGAACATGGGGCTGTCCCCGCGCTGGCCCGGGGTGGTCTGCCAGGTCAGCTGCCGGGCCCGGTCATCGGCCAGCAGGTGGATCTTGCTGGTCAGCCCGCCCCGTGAGCGCCCCAGCGCCTCTCGCCCATCGGCTTCCACACGCGTGCCGCCCCTTTTTGCGGGAAGTCACGCGGCGGCCGGCGCCGCGCCCCGGCTGCGTGCTGATGCGCCCGGCAGGACGTGGAATCGATGTTCACCGCCCACTCGGCGCCCGGCTGCTCCCGCTCCTGCTGCTCCTGGTCCAGGGCCCGGGCCAGGGCACCATCGGGGTCGGTGGCATCGGCCTCGATCTGCAACCCGGCCAGGATCTTCTGCCAGGTGCCGTCAGCGGACCAGCGGCGATGCCGCTCGTACACCGTCTGCCAGGGGCCATAGCGTTCAGGCAGGTCACGCCACGGAACCCCGGTCCGGGCCCGGAACAAGATCCCGTTGATCACCGTGCGATGATCGGCCCACTGCCCTCCCGGCTTACCGCTGGCGGGCAGCATCGGCGCGATCTTCTCCCACTGCGCATCGGTCAGCTCATGTCGTCGCACCATGCCAGGCCCTTGCCCGGCAACCCGCAAGATCCACCCTCTTGATCAAGATCCATCAGACAGGGCCTAGTGCCTGTGATATGCCGGTGTCGATCCTGACCGGCTCGCCCTCGGGTCCTGCGGCTGGCAGGAGCAGTTCGCCGCAGCGCCGGATACCCACGCCGTGCCCGTGCGCGGCCGGGAAGTCTTCTACCTGGGCGTCGGGATAGTGATGGCGTAGCAAGGCAGCCAGCAGGCTCACTGGGCTGATCCCGTCCGGCACCTCCAGCGGGGCCGCGGCGATGCCGGGCAGCAGCAGCCGTGCCCGGCCATCAAGTTCCCCGGCGAGCACGCCCAGGTACCCGAGACCGCCAGCCGCAACGACCTGCCGTGCGGCCCATAGCTGCTGCAGCAGCGCCCGCCGGATTTCGCCGGGTTCGCCTTGCCCGGTGGCAAGCAGTGGCATGCAGCGGTCGGCGAACGCTGCATGCTCGGCGCGCGCGATAGCCTCGTCGGCTTCGATCGCCAGACTGAAGATCCCGTCCGGCACTTCAGCCCGCAGCCGGTATTCGCCCGCGCCAAGTTCCGCCGTTGCCGCCTCCTGGCCCGGCTCGGCACCACCATTGCCACCTGGCCGGTTCGCTGCTTCATGGTCCAGGGAGCCGTGCGTCTCCGGAGCACGCTCGGGTCCGTGTTCCTGGCCTGTACCGGCGTTGGCCCTTGCCGCGTGGCGGTCGGACGCCGACGTCACGTCCCCTGCGTTTCCGCTTCGACTTCGTCCTGCCAGACCTTCGGGCCGCCGGTGGTGGTCTGTGGGATCTCGCCGCGTTCGGCCTTCGCCTGCCATTCCTTGCGCAGCCGGTCCAGCTCCATGTACCGGCGTGAGCCCCGCCAGCCTTTACGCATCACGCCGCCGAAGCCCCAGGAAAATAGGCCGGTGCAGATCAACGCCAGGATGAGCAGGAACCACCGTCCTGCGTCGTGGGCTGTCCCCACGCCTATCCAGAAGATGAGCGCACCAAAACCGGGGACCGCCGAGATCACGATCCGGCCGATGTCTTTCCAGGAACCCGTGCTCCCACGGCACTGGGCCTGCTCGATGACGCTGCGGGCCTGGAACTCCTCCCACGAGGTGGCATCCTCCGGCCGCAGCAGCTTGCGGTTACGGTCTGCCATGGCCCACTCCTTACCCAAGGCCTGTGGCCTTGTTGGCGGATTCCTGCCAGGGAGTCGTACCGGTAGCGACGTCGTTGACCCAGGTCCGGACGTTGCCGGGGATAGCCTCGATTCCCGCGCCGCTGAACGACCAGCTCGCCTGCCCAGCAACGATATCGACGGCCCGCCAGGCTCCATAGCCGGTGAAATCCTTCACTTTGCTCAGGTCCCCGGCGGTCGCGTCCACCCCGCCAGCGGCCGCCTTCAGCGAGTCACCGATCATCCGGAACATGCCCGGTGCCACCTCCACCGTCTTGCCGGTGACCAGCCCGGTGAGCGTGCGCGCCTGCGTCATCGACCCGGTAAGGCCGCTCTCCTTGTAAATGTCGGCGAGCTTGCTGGCGGCCTTCATCCAGCCCGCATCCGACACCACGGCCACCGCATCCAGCGCCACCGCGCCCCAGCTGCCGTGATCAAACCCCGCCAAGAGCGCGTCTGCCCCGAGGGCGAACAGCGCAGCAGTTAGGGCAATCGGCCCGAAGATCGCGGTCAGCGGCGGGAACAGGGCAAGCAGTCCGGCGACCGTAGCGACGATATTCGCTACGCCGGAGATGAACTCCAGCAGCGCCTTATCGTGCACGATCTTGCTGACCGCGCCGACCGCATCGTCCCAGCCAGTCACCACGTTGTGCCACAGGGAGGCGAAGGAGCCGGGCGGGTGGGGTGCGTTTCCCCTCGTAGCGTGGACACATCGCCTTAAGGGAGGCAGGCGATGGCAGAGACACGCAGGAAGTTTGACCAGGACTTCAGGGAGGGCGCGGTCCGGCTGGTCCGGGAGACCGGCAAGCCGATCGCGCGGGTAGCC
>DASQVO010000368.1:0-7075 GCA_035640715.1 Streptosporangiaceae bacterium | reverse complement strand
CCGGCAGGGGCGGCGGAACGGCGCGGGCCGTGCCGTCGTCCCCGCTGGCGCCCGTGACGGCGATCCCGGCGGCGCGCCCGGAATCCGCCGGGTGGGCAACGGCCGCTGGCGTGCGGCCGCCGCGGGCGTAACGGAGCATCGACAGCCACAAGCTGAAGCCGAGCATGACCAGTGCCCATGGAAGCGCCGCGACGGTCCCTGCGGTGATCCGGTGCGGCAGCCTGATGCCCATCGCATGTGAGGCGTCCGCCGAGCCGATCAGCGCCGCGACCGCGACCACCGAAAGCCACGCATAGCAGCGGGTCCACCATCGTGCTTCGCGGAGGGTGAGCGCCGCTGCGCAGGCGACGACGAGGACGGCGTCGAAGATGGCCGGGTACAGCCGGGCCAGCGCCGCGGGCACCCCGGCGGACAGGGCAATCTGGTGCACACCGGCGTAGGAGAGCGCGAAAGCGGCCGCGGCGAGGGCGACCACGCCGGCCACCACGGCGATGTGCGCGAGCAGGCGGGCATGGTTGCGGCCGGGTGGGGGCTGCCGCTCATTCACCGGGGGGAGCCGTTCATCCGGAACCGTCTGTCCTTCCTTCGCCGCGATGGAATCCTGGCCGCCAGGCGGAAGACGGCAATATGCCGGATTAGCCGCGCGGCAGGAAAGATCCTACGCAAACGAACCCGCCCGGCGGGGACGGCGCGCCAGTGACCGGATCGGGCATCTCCAGGCCCGGGCGCAGCGGCGGGCATCCGGCAGGACAGAATCCGGCAGCAGGGCACGGATGGAATGCCCTGCGCTGCTGCGGGCATCCGGCCGGCGGCCTTGGGCCGGCAACGCGCATGCTGGTCGTGTCATCCCGTAGCCTGTGCAGGGTGAGCTTGCGCCTTCATGACACCGCCGCACGCGAGGTACGGGAATTCTTGCCAGCCGTTCCTGGCCGGGTCTCGCTGTACCTGTGCGGCGCCACGGTGCAGGCGGCCCCGCATATAGGTCACCTCAGGTCGGCCATCTGCTTTGACATTCTCATCCGCTGGCTTGAAGCCAGCGGCTACCAGGTGACCTTCTGCCGGAATGTCACGGACATCGACGACAAGATCATTAATGTCGCCCGGCAGGAGGGCGCCCCCTGGTGGGCGGTTGCCGAACGGAATCAGCGTGCTTTCTCCAGCGCCTATGACACCCTGGGCTGCCGGCCGCCGGATGTCGAGCCGCGCGCCACCGGGCACGTGCCCGAGATGGTCGCGATGATCCGCCGCCTTATCGAGCGCGGTCACGCCTACGCGGCCGGTGGTGATGTGTATTTCGACGTCCGCACCTACCCCGAGTACGGGGCCCTGTCCGGCCAGCGGCTGGAGCAGATGCGCGCCGCTGAAGATACCGACGACGCGTCGGCAAAACGCGACCCGAGGGATTTCGCTCTCTGGAAGGGCGCGAAGCCCGGCGAGCCGTCATGGGATACGCCATGGGGACCCGGGCGCCCCGGCTGGCACCTCGAATGCTCGGCGATGTCGGTCAAGTACCTCGGCGAGACGTTCGACATCCATGGCGGCGGCATGGACCTGCTGTTCCCGCACCACGAGAACGAGATGGCCCAATCACGTGCCGCGGGATACGGGTTCGCCCGGTACTGGGTGCACAACGCCCTGCTCGGGATCGCGGGACAGAAGATGAGCAAATCACTCGGCAATTCAATGCGCGTCAGCGAAATGCTCCAGGAGGTCAGGCCGGCGGAGCTCCGGTATTACCTCGGGCAGGCGCATTACCGGTCTGTGCTTGAGTTCTCCGAGGACGCCCTCGCCGAGTCTGTCTCCGCGTACCGGCGGATCGAGGGGTTCGTCGAGCGGGCCACCGAGGCACTCGCCAGTGCCGGAGCGGTCAATGGCGGATCGGCGGCGGACAGCCCCGCCGCGGACAGCCCGGCCGCCGGCCCCAGTGCCGATACCACAGCCGGCGGCGGCCTGCCCTTGCCGTTCATCTCGGCGCTCGACGACGACCTGGGCGTGCCATCGGCGCTGGCGGCCGTGCACGCTGCCGTGCGTGACGGCAACAGCGCCCTGCAGGCCGGCCACGTTGCCGCAACGCGTGCGAGCCTGGCACAGGTGCGGGCAATGCTCGGGGTGCTCGGCCTCGATCCGCTCGCTCAGCCCTGGGCCGGCCGTGACACGCGGGATGACCGCATGCGCGATGTGGTTGACGCCCTGGTCGGCGTGACGCTGGCGCAGCGCGAGGCGGCGCGGGCCCGCAGGGACTACGCAACCGCCGATGCGCTGCGGGACGGCCTGGAGAAAGCGGGGATCCTGGTGGAGGACACCCCGGACGGCCCGCGCTGGAAGCTGCAGCAGTGAGCGGCCGCGGATCAGGCGGCGGGGAACGATCAGCCACCCGGGGAACCCGCTCCAAGTCAGGCAAGCCGCGCCCCGGAACGGGCGGGTACGGGCGCCGCAGCCTGGAGGGCAAAGGCCCGACGCCACCCGCTCACCTGCGCCCGGGGCATCCAGCGCAGCGCAGGGCGGCCGAGGCCGCGCGCGTGGCGGACTCACCGCGGCCCAGGGATGATGACAGCGCCGGCCGCAGCAGCGGGCGGGCGGCCGGCGGCCGCGCCACGGCGGCACGCGGAGCGGCAGGATCGCGAGCCGGCGGGGACGCGCCGGAGATGGTCGTCGGCCGTAACTCGGTCACCGAGGCCCTCCGTGCGGCGGTCCCCGCGGTGGCGCTGTACGTAGAGCTTCGCGCGTCGGCCGATGATAAAGTCCGCGAGGCTGTGCGGATAGCCGCCGGCGCCGGCGTACCGGTGGTCGAGACCCGCCACGCAGAGCTTGACCGGCTCACCGGCGGCGCGGTTCATCAGGGCGTGGCCCTGCGAATCCGGGCTTATGACTATGCCAGTCCCGGCGACCTGCCCGAACGAGCTTCGGCGGCCGGGCAGCTTCCGCTGATCGTCGCCCTGGATGGCGTCACCGACCCACGGAACCTCGGGGCAGTCGCGCGCTCGGCCGCGGCGTTCGGCGGGCATGGCGTGCTCGTCCCGGCGCGGCGCAGCGCAGGCGTCACCGCCGGAGCGTGGAAGTCCTCCGCGGGTGCGCTGGCGCGTGTCCCGGTGGCCAGGGCGCCGAACCTGGTCCAGGCACTGGCCGCCTACAAGGAGGCCGGCATCTTCGTTGCGGGGCTCGATGCCGCGGGCGATGTCACGGTCGCGGACATGCCCGTCGCTGACGCGCCGCTCACGCTTGTCGTCGGTTCCGAAGGGCGCGGGCTGTCGCGGCTGGTCGCCGAGCGGTGCGACCTGGTCGTCCGGATCCCGATGGCAGGCGGTACCGAGTCACTCAACGCAGGTGTGGCGGCCGGCATCGCCCTGTACGAGGTCACGCGGCAGCGGGACGGCTCCGGCCGCTGATGACGCCACCCAGCCCCGGGCCTGCCGCACCGTAACGACGTGATCGCGCATTCAGTGGGCGGGCTGGCTGGAATTATGCGGCGTCGGTGGCCGCGTTGTGGTGATCATGGGCCTGATCCAGCCAGGCGGCGACGCCGCGGGCGGCCACCCGGCCGGCCCGGTTCGCCCCGATCGTGCTCGCGGACGGTCCGTAGCCGACGAGCTGGACCCGCGGGTCGGCGACGGCGGTGGTGCCGTCGAGCTGGATGCCGCCGTGCTCCGAGCGCAGGTGCAGGGGTGCGAGGTGGCTGACGGCCGGGCGGAAGCCGGTTGCCCACAGAATTGCCTCGGCCGGCTCGAAGGTCCCGTCGGCGAAGCGCACGCCGCCGGGCTCGATGGTCTCGAACATTGGATGCCGCTCGTAGGCGCCGAGCCGTGCTGCCGCACGCTCCTGCTCGCGCAGCATCAGCCCGGTCACGCTCACCACGCTGGCCGGTGGCAGGCCACGGCGTACCCGTTCCTCGACCAGCGCGACCGCCTCCCGGCCGCGGTCGGGGGTGAACTCGCCGGTGCGCCACTCCGGCTCGCGCCGGGTGACCCATAGCGTGCCGGTGACCGGGGCCAGCTCGCCGAGGAACTGCACCGCCGATATGCCGCCGCCCACCACCACGACCCGGCGGCCGCGGAAGTGCTCCGCGCCGGGGTAGCCGACGGTGTGCAGCTGCTCGCCGAGGAAGGTCTCCATACCCGGGTAGTGGGGGACGAAGGGATGCGACCAGGTCCCGGTCGCGTTGACCAGGGTCCGGGTGGTCCAGGTGCGCTCACCCGCGTGCACGACCAGCAGACCGCCGGGGCCATTGGCCACCCGGTCCGCGTGGACCGGCCGGATCACCGGGAGGTTGTGGGTGCGCTCGTACCCGGCGAAATACGCCGGGACCACGACGTTCGCCCGTCCCGTCTCGTCGCTGGGCGGATCGGAGTCGGGAAGCGCGGCGACGCCGTGCACGTCGCGCATGGTGAGGGAGTCCCAGCGGTGCTGCCAGGCCCCGCCCGGGGCTTCGTCTTCGTCGAGCACGACGTGGCGAACGCCGCGGCGTTTGAGGTGGTACGACGCGGAGAGGCCGGCCTGGCCGGCACCGATCACAACCGAGTCGTAGAGATCCACACCCGGGAAACGCCAGGGTTGGCCCGGTTAGTCCTGCGATGTCTGGCCGTGAGTGCGATCTCGGCCACGGCGCCGAAGGTCTGCTCGCGCTCGACCGCCGTGGCGTCCTCGGCGGTGACGCTGATCACGACGAATGCCCCGGTGAAGATCGCCGAGGACTCTTCGGGTCCGTACGATGAGCTCCAGGGTCTGCTTTACCGCACGATGGGGCTGCGGCGTTCGATGAGGACGACGTCGCGCCAGCGGCCGTGATGGCGGCCGATGCGTTCGCGGGTGCCGACGGTCCGGAATCCGGCGTTGGCGTGCAGGCGCAGGCTCGGGGTGTTCTCGGGGAAGATGCCCGATTGGATGGTCCAGATCCCGGCGGTCTCGGTGGAGTCGGTCAGGGCTCGCAGCAGGGCTGCGGCGATGCCTCGGCCGCGGTGGCCGGGGTGGACGTACACGCTGTGCTCCACGACGCCGGCGTACACGCAGCGGTCGGAGACGGCGGTTACGGCGATCCAGCCGAGCACTTTGCCGGAAGTAGTGTCGGTAGCGACGTGCCGGTGCAGCGGCAATTTGGCGGCGTCGAAGGCCTCCCAGGTGGGGGCCGCGGTCTCGAAACTGGCGTTGCCGCCATCCAGTCCCGCCTGGTAGATCGCCAGGACCTCGTCGGCGTCACCGGGGCGCATGGGCCGGATCGTGACGCCGTTCGGGGCGTCGGGTTTGCCTGCGCGGACGGTCGCTGAATGCAGGCCGGGAGCGACCTGGTGGGTGGGGGTGATGGTCGCGGTGGTGAACCCCGCGGCGAGCAGCCGGTGTCGGTACTGGCCGATCGTGAGGGTTCCGGCGGCGCAACCGACTGCTTGCTCGGCCGCCGCCTGGTCGCCGGGGCCGAGGTGATCGTCGGCGATGACGTCGGTGACGCCGAGCCGGCCGCTGGGGCGAATGACGCGGAAGGCTTCGGCGAGCACGCGGGGCTTGTCGGCCGACAGGTTGATGACGCAGTTGGAGATGACCACGTCGACGTGCCCATCCGGCAGAGGGATGTCTTCGATGTGGCCGTGCAGGAACTCGACGTTCCGAATACCGGCTGCGGCTGCGTTCGCACCGGCCAGGGTGAGCATGTCGGGGCTGGCGTCCAGGCCGTAGGCCTTCCCGGCCCGGCCGGTGCGGCGCGCGGACAGGATGACGTCCAGCCCGCCGCCCGAGCCCAGGTCGAGGACCGTCTCGCCGGGAGTGATCCCGGCGACGGCGATAGGGTTGCCGCAGCCAAGACTGGCACGCAGCGCCGCCTCCGGCACCTCCTCATCGGGGGCGTAACGGGCAGCCCCGAAACACCTCTCACCCGCCGTGCCGCCCGTGCAGGAGTCGGCCGGGGTATGGCCAGCCAGCGCCTGGCGGGCCAGCCCCGAGTAGCGGTCCACGATCTTGTCGCGGGCTTCGGTGATATCAGAATCGGCGGTGCGGTCGGTCATGGGATTCCCCCTGTCTCACATGCGCTCGCGTCGGGCTGGGCGGGCACGGGGCGGCCCATGACGACATCGGCGGCAGTCGGGAAGCAGCGCACGCAGTTGTCGTTGATCCGGTAGTAGCTGGCGGTCCCTCGTTGTTCGGCCAGCACGAATCGGACCTCGGCCAGCACCTTCAAATGGGCCGAGACGGTCGACTGGCCGACGTCGACCGCCTGCACGATCTGCCCCACTGTCATCGGCTCCCCGTAGCGGGAGAGCAGGGACACGATCTGGATCCGTGTGGCATCAGCCAGGGCCTTGAACCAGGACGCGTACTCGGCTGCGGCCGGCCGGTCGAGGGGCTCACTTCCAGCATTCATCGTTAATTGACGATAAACGATGAATCACCGCGAGGGAAGAGGCCACGCTGACACTCATCGCGCCGACCGCGTGATGCGCGTCGGCCCGCGGCACGGGCACCGGCGCCCGTGCCGCGGGCCGTGATCAGGCAGCGCTGCCGGTCTGTGCGGTACTGCGCTCAATGTTCTCCGACAGTACGGAGGGGCCGCCGAAGCGTATGCCCGGCCGCGGAGCATGACCAGCCCGAGCATTAGCGGCCCGGCCACGATCCATAGTGACGGGTTTCCCAGCCTGGGCGTGGACCACCCGCCCGCCGCCGCGCCGATGGCGAAGGCCAGGCAGACCACACCGAGCCGGGCGGCGTTCGAGGGTGAGGAGGTCGAGACACTGCGCGCCCTGGTCGCCGCCGGGCTCGGCGTCGCGCTGCTGCCCCCGCCACGCACCCCGCCATCCACGCCAGCAAGCACAGAGGCGCCACCATCCCACCTGCACATCACCGACGCCGACTGCACCCGCGACATCGGCCTCGCCTGGCTCGCCGAGCGGCCCCTGCCAGCAGCCTCCGCATCGTTCCGCCAGCACGTCCTGCAATCCGCCCCCGCGGTGACCCCGCCGAAGGTCAGCATCCGGTTCGCGCGGGTCAGGGGTGGATCGGCTACCATGCTCGGAGTCTGTTGCCGGTGTAGCTCAGTTGGCAGAGCAGCCGTCTTGTAAACGGCAGGTCAGCGGTTCGAATCCGCTCACCGGCTCCA
>DASQVO010000367.1:0-4032 GCA_035640715.1 Streptosporangiaceae bacterium | reverse complement strand
CGGCGCTCCGATGGCCCCGTGCCCAGCGCACGAACGACGGTCCGGGGGACCAGGTGAACTGGCGTTCGATAGTCAGAAGGAACGGGAAAATTACACGAATCAGCTAACGGGAAGTGTCCACACTTCCAGGGGATTGCCGGTTTCCTGTGCGGCTTTCAAGGCGGCCCGGCCGGGCCGCTCGCGCCGCCAATGCCGCGTCGTTAAGCGGTGCTGCCCGGAGGTCAATAACGTCGTGGCAATTTCTGGGTTACGGTCCGGCACCGTCGGTGGCGGCACCGGCCGGTCCGGCCGGACCAGGCAAGGCGTACCGGCCGCGGCCGGTCTTGGCGAGGAAGCCCAGGCGGGTCCACTCGGCGAGCTGGGTGAGCATGTTCTGGGGTTTTATGCCGAGCCGGCCCGCGAGTTCCCTGCCGGACCAGTCCTGGCCGGGCTGGCTGGCCATGATGCGGGTGACCTTGTCTCTTCTGCTGTCCGGGAGGGGCTGGCGGGGACCGGGCGGCTGGTCCTTCCGGCTGCGGAGACGAGCGGCGGGACGGTCCGGCGGCGGGACCCGGATGGTGATCTGCACCCGGGTAATCGTCACGGACTGGCAGGGACGGTCCTGGTCACGGTCCTGGTCGCGGACGTGGTAGCGGGAGGTGGAGCATTTGACCTTGCGGGCGCTGTAGCGCGGGCGGCGGGCGGGCAGCAGGTCAGCCAGGACGGCACGGCCGATCCGGCCGGTGTCGCCAGGATCTGCGGAGTCCGCGACGCCGCGGGCTGCGGTGACCTGGTCGCGGGCGGCCTCCAGCGCGGTGGTGAAGCTGGCCCGGTCCGGGTCGGCTCCGGCGGACTCGGCGGCAGCGGTCATGGCCATCCGCAACGCCTGGCAGCCGGCCAGCAGCGCCCACAGTTCCTGCTCGGCGCCGGCCCGGTCACGGGAGCGGAGCACGTACCTGCCGAGCAGAGTGTGCCGCAGCGCCAGGTAGGCGACCTCGATTTCCCATCTCTCATGGTAGAGACGGATCAGCTCCCCGGCGGGGTAGCGGCGCCAGTCCCGCAAGGTGGTGATCAGCCGGTAGCTGTCGCCGGTCCGGGTCCCGTCCGCGCCGTGAACATCCAGGTCTGCTTCGATGATCCGCACCTGCAGCCCGTCCACCCGGGACAGGTAGGACCCGTCAGGCAGGATCTCACCGACTTCGGGTTTGCGGCTGGCCCTGCCGCGGACCAGGAAGTGCGCCCCGGTCGCGGCGATCGCGGTGAGCAGGTCCGCCGCGTCATAGGCACGGTCGGCCAGCAGCAGCATGCCCTCGCACAGCAGCGGGACCAGCCTGCGGGCCAGCGGCACCTCAGCACGCTCGCCGGTGCCGCCGATCACCGCCCCGAGCAGCCCGCGGGTCCCGGTCTCAGCCAGCGCCACGACCCGCATCGCGGGATACCCGGCCACGCCCAGACAGTTCTTCAGCTTCCCCAGCCAGGACCGGTTCCGGTCACTATCAGGCACCTTGACCGAGTTCAGGCCATCAAACGCGACCGTGCGCAGCCCGCGCCAGGTCACACCCCGGGTCCACGGTGATGCCAGCGGGACCGCAACCGTCTCGAACACGGCCTTCACCGGGGCCGGGCCCAGGCGGCGCCGCAGGTCCCGCAGCGCCTTCTCTGACGGGCGCGCCAAGCCCAGGTCCTCCAGCGCGGCGGTCATCTTGTCCCAGACCTTCAGGTACCCGATCCCAGGAAACAGCGTCATCGCCAGCACGAAGTACATCCCCACCCGCGACGGCAGCGCCCGCATCCGCTTCTGCACCGCCCCGGTCCTCTCCAGCACATCATCAGCCAGCCCGGACGGCAGGTACCGGGTCAGCTCACCCAGGTGACCAGGGGCGAACACGCCCGCGGCCACTGTCAGCAGGCACGGCACGGTAACCATGGCAGACTGATCCAACGGAACTCCTGTTCAGATCCAAGGTGACCTCGCAATCCCTTGATCTACAGGAGTTCCGCCATACCCGGCATGACATGAGCCGCCAGTAACCTGAACGTGACTGGAACCGGTTGACACCCGGCGGCCGCGCTTAACGACGCGGCATTGCTCGCGCCGCCAACACGGCGCGCACGCCTCCACTCCCGCTGGCGCTCCCGCTACGGCGGCGCCAACGCCGGTCGGCTGGCGCGAAAAGCAGAAGATCCGGGCCGCCTATCACTCCGAAAGGTCCGGGGGCCGCGGCGGGATTTGACAAGGGAACCCTCGCGGCGGCTCCCATCGGGCTAATGCGGGCAGGCCCAGAGGGCAGCCCGATCACGGGCAAGCGTACGAGCCGCCGCCCTTGTCAAATCCCGCCGCTCCGTCTCCCCTGGCAACTCTCCTTGAGACGGAGTCACGCAACCAATCTTCAAAGCCCGTAGTCTGCGAGACCCCTAGCCAGACGCTACAACCTCGCCAGCCATGACCTGGGGCGGGTTCGGGAGCAGTGACGCGAGATTGGCCGTCACGAAGTCCGCGGCCCTTTTCGTCGATTCTTCCGCCCCCGCTTGGTCTTGGAAGACCGAGGTTGAAACCATCACCCCATCCCCGGCGTTGACCCAGTAATAGGCCACGAATCCGGTCACATCGCGAAGAAGCGGGACAAATTCCTCCTTGATCCGGCGTCCTGCCTCTGCGGGATCGGTCACCCCGTCGTATCGCCGTACCACTGCATACATAGCCGACCTCCTGTCTAAGCTCGCCCCTGAGGTGGCTCCATGCGACACGTCCCATGATGGGCTCCCCTTCACGAGATGTCTAGAGGCAGGGGATGGTGCAGCAGAAAAGTGCAGCAACCGCACCGACCGGCATCGACCCCATCCGGCCGCTATAGGCCTGCGGCTGACGTCAATGACCCTCATAGACCGCTGTGCCTCTCGATGGTAAGGAGAGGGTGATCCCAAACACGGCATATTCAGCCAAGGCCGTCAAGGATTATCGCGATCGGCAACCACACTGCGCTTTCGCCGAGGCTCCTCGCCCGTATCGAATTCCGCACGCCCGAAGCCGCCCACTGCCCCGCCGAAATCTCAGCTAGGCGACGCTTGCGGACACGACGATCCACATTGGGGAACAGCTTGCCGGACACGCCGCACGCAGCCACAAGCGCGGCCAGCGCGGCGGTGCGCGGGCCGGGTTCTGTCCCGCTGGCGAACACCTCGCCGAGCTGCGCCACAATGCTGGCACGCAACGCCGGGACGTATCCGTAATCCGGAGTGCTGCGGCGCAAGGCCAGCA
Organism: Streptosporangiaceae bacterium; assembly: GCA_035640715.1. Lineage (GTDB taxonomy): Bacteria > Actinomycetota > Actinomycetes > Streptosporangiales > Streptosporangiaceae > DASQVO01. The sequence continues at coordinate 794 of DASQVO010000367.1, read as the reverse complement.
GGCGTCTCAATTCGCCTGCCCGCTTCGGTGAGGCAAGATAGCTCACCCATCCTCTGGGTGATCGGTCCCGGCCCGACACGGAGATCTGCTGGAGCACCTTGTCGAGCGGCGGCTGCCCGGTCGGTGTCTTGTCGGTGACCACAACTAGCCGCTCGTCCAGGCAGTTGAGGCGGCTCCCTGCCGCCAGGTCCGCTAGCAGAGCCCCAGCCACTCCGCGGTCCCGTACCCCGCCATCCATGAGCTGCTTGCCGTTATCACCGCGCGTGAGCAGCATTAGATCCTCTGCCAGGAGCCGTTCCACGTAGGCAACCTATAAGTGTCACCAGCCGGGACGCCAGTACAGCAGGCAAGTACAGCAACCCCACCGACCGGCATCGACTTCATCCGAGCCCGAGAAGCTTTTAACCTGCGTCAATGACCTCAAGTGACCGCCGTGCAACTCTTTTGCAAGCAGGGGATCACTGCTACTCCAATCGACGGATCTTGCTAACGCGGGTGCTAACAACGGTGCTGGATGGCGGCGGATGCGTGTGGAACTAGAGGGCGGCTGACCAGGACCTGAGAACCCGTCTGGACTGCTAGGGACACCCCTGATCCTGCTACCACTCGTCTGGATAACACGCCCGCTACCTACGGCGATCCTGCCGTCGGGGCGGCCAGCACGTGCTGGATGCTGGCTGCGGTGCTGGCGAGGAGGCGCGCGTACTCGCCCGCCTGGCCGGCCCGGGCGGGCAGGTCACGGCGATCGATCTGTCATCGGCGGTTGTCGCGGCGGCCGCACAGCGGGACGACGG
>DASQVO010000366.1:0-9559 GCA_035640715.1 Streptosporangiaceae bacterium | reverse complement strand
GCGCTCGTCCTTCGGCACCGCCCGGGAGGCGGTCTGGCGCCGGTGCGGGCCGGTGGTGGGCAAGCGGCAAGCCGAAGCCCTGGTGCAGGGCGCCGCCGCCGGCATCGATGCCTGCTGCCGCCGCCGCGTCCCGGCCCCGTGCACGGCGGAGATGCTGCTGGTGGTCTCGGTGGACGCCAGGGGCATCGTGATGCGCCCCGAAGCGCTGCGGGACGCCACCCGCAAAGCCGCCGCCCGCAGGCAGGCGACCTTCCGCACCCGGCTGGCCCCGGGAGAAAAGGCGAACCGCAAGCGCATGGCCACCCTCGCGGCCGGCTGCGACGCGGCCCCGGCCCCGCGCCGCCCCCATGATGTGATCGCCGTCCCCGGCGGCCGGTCCGGCCGCCGGCAGCTCCGGCCCGGGCCGAAGGCGCAGGCCACCTGGCTGACCGGCTCGGTCGGGCAAGCCCCCGAACAGGTGGTCGCCGCGGCTTTCGCCCAGGCCGGAGCCCGCGACCCGGGCCACCGGCAGCCCTGGGTGGTGCTGGCCGACGGCGCCCGCCACCAGCTGGAGATCATCCGGGCCGAGGCCGCCCGCCGGAAGGTGCGCATCCACATCATCCTGGACTTCGTGCACGTCCTCGAGCGCCTGTGGACCGCGGCGTGGTCCTTCCATGCGCGAGACGACCCGGCCGCCGAGGACTGGGTTGCCGCCCGGGCCCTGCAGGTGCTGGCCGGGCACGCCCGGCAGGCGGCCCACGCCATCGGCGCGCAAGCCAGCAAAGCCTCCCTGGCAGGTGATCAGCGCAGCGGCGCGGACGCGGCCATCCGCTACCTGACCGGCAACGCGGCGTTCCTGCGCTACGACCGCGCCCTGTCGGCCGGCTGGCCGATCGCGACCGGGGTGATCGAAGGGGCTTGCCGCCACCTGATCGGCGACCGCCCCGGCATCTCCGGCGCCCGCTGGGGGCTGGCCGGGGCCGAGGCCGTTCTCAAGCTCCGCGCCCTGATCGACAATGGCCACTTCGACGCCTACTGGGTCTTTCACCTCGCCCGCGAGCACCAGCGCGTCCACCCGCCCCCCGAGCAGGAGAGATACGACCTCGCGGCCTGATCACCAATCTCACTGCAGAAGAGCCACACCCGTCCGATATCTGGTCGTCATGGGTGAGGTCTCCTTACAGAGTTCGGATCATGACGGCTTGACTTGCTGCGGCGCTGGTCAGGTCCAGTCTCGGCAGGTCCGCTCGTGCCAGCGATTCCCCGTGATTCCCCCTGATGACTCGCACGTCTGTGGCACGCCTTCAAAGGCACTAATCGGAGATGCGATCGGGCGCGATCAAGAGAAAGCCCAGGCCGAAGAGGAGATGGGTTGGTTGAGGGAGCACGCCCTGACTGCGCCTACAGGCGCGTCCTCGGAAGTCACTGGATAACGAGCAAGCATGCTCCGTCGCGATTGGGATGCGATCAGGAATCGGTGGGCTCCACCTTGGCGCGCGACTCACGCTCGGCGTACTCGCGCTGCCGGCGCTCGGCGTTTTCGCGGGCGTCATGAGCAGTGAGGACTTCCCCCGCTTCAACGTCGGTGTGTTGTTCGACGGTGTAGAAGCGGACCTCGTGGCCATCGGGGTCGTGCAGCAGCGGCAGGGACCAGCCGATCATTGCGAACACTACCCCGGCATGGGTCTCGCCGAGGGCGGTCAGTCGCGCGGCGAGCGCGTCGATGGCGGCCTTGTCCGGGACACCGATGGCGAAGTAGTCGAAGCCGGCGGCGGCCTCGGCGCGGTCCGGGTCCAGCCGCAGGCCGAGTATGGGACCGCCGTTGGGATGGCGCATGCCGTACCCCATGAGCCGGCCTTGCTCGACGAACTCGATCATGACCTCGAATCCCAGCCGGCTCGCGTACCAGTCGCGTGACCTGGCCAGGTCACGGACCGGCAGCTTGACATGGGCGACGCCCGCCAACGCCGGCGCTTGTGAGATGTCGACCATCCGGACTCCCATTGCATCGTCAGTGAATGATTACAGTTATAGTGCATGATATGGAAGAGCAGGTCAAGCCCGACCGCCGCAGCGGACCCCTGCGGCGACGCCAGGTGGCGCGCACCGAGCACAGCATCATCACCGCAGCAACCCGGTTGTTCCTCGCCAACGGCTACGCCGCCACCACCCTGGCCGCGGTCGCTGAGGCCGCCGAGGTCGCGACGCGGACGGTCTACGTGCGCTTCGGCACCAAGGCCGAACTCCTTAAGCGGGTCCTCGACGTTGCCATCGTCGGCGACACCGAGCCGGTCGGAGTGGTCGACCGGGCCACGTCCCATGCCGCCATGACGGCCCTCACCCGCCTCGAGCGCATCGCAGCCGTCGCCGCGATCAGCCGCGAGATCATGGACCGGGCCGGCCCGCTGTTCGGCGTCGCCCAGGACGCCGCGTCGGTCGAACCGCTCATCGCGGAACACCTCCAGCGGGGCCGCGAGGAGACGCGCGACTTCCACCGCGCCGTGTGGACCCGCATGAGGGATGACGGTCTCCTGAGCCCGTCCTGTGACCTGGAGTGGATCATCGACACCGCCAGTGTCATCGCCGCAGGCGAAACCTACTTCCTCATCGTCCGCACGTTCAACTGGAATCTTGACGCCTACGAACAATGGCTTCGCCGCACGCTCACGCACCTCACCACCGGCACGAACGCAGAACCGGAAGCCGAGCATTGAGCCGAAGACCTGTTTAGCGGAGCCCACTCGCAAAGTGGTAGCGGTCCACCGAGTCCGTCAACCGTGGAGGCGAAGACCAGGTTGTGTTCCTGCCATGCCTTGCCGGCTGCGATCCTCCCGCGCCATCCCCCGCAACACCGAACTGAACCCAGAAGACTGACCCGGTGGCTAGAACGCTTGGGGCCGAGCCTTCAGGTCTGAGTGACCAACGGCGTGACAATCGGCGAAGACACCCATGGATGCTCGTGGACGGCCGTGGACGCATGTCCGCAGGTAAGAGGCGGATTTGCGATGGTCGCAGGGTGACCGAACTACCTTGACACCGAAGAGATCAGGCAGCACACTGCCCGAAAGATCGCACCTGCCCCTCCGTCGTCACAGAGCGGATCGCAGGCTGCAATGAGACTTCGGGGCCAGGTGGCGTCGAGACCGCCGACCGACTGATTAGAAGATCGTCGGCCGGACCGCCGTGACTTGCCCGTCCGCAGGTCAGCGGGGTTGGTGGCCTGTCCCTGAGTAGCCGTGAGATACCCGGGATGACTGCCCGATCGGGCACGCAACGGGCACGTCGTCTGCCTCGCCTGGTGCCAGTGCGTGCTGTGTTGGCGCTTGGGCTAGTTGTTGCCCATGCCGCTGAACGTGGCTACTGTCATGGCATGCATTTCCTTCCTCGTGCGTAGGCCGCCTTGGCTGCCCGGCTGTGTGGCTGGGCTCTGAGGCGTCCCTGCGGCTGCGGCGCCTGGTGCGCCGCTTTTTTGAGGAAGATTCAATGCGCTCACGCTTTTCTCTTACTTCGTATGCCGTCGTCTTGCGTGCCCCGCACGCGGTACGCACCTTCGGTGCGGCGCTGGTGGGCAGGCTGTCGTACGGCGTGGTGTTCCTGTCCCTGGTCCTGGCGGTTACCCGGGTCACGGGTTCGTACGCGATGGCTGGCGGCGTCGTAGCCGTGTTCGGGCTGGCCAGTTCGGTTCTCTCCCCGTTCCGGGCGAGGCTGCTGGACCGGCACGGGCCGCGCCGGGCGCTGCCGCCGATGGCAGCGGTCTACGCGCTCCTGCTGGGGGTCCTGGCCGGGGCGACGTGGCAGCCGGGGTGCCCCCGGGTCCTGCTCTGGGCTCTGGGGGCGGCATCTGGCGCGTCCACGCCGCCGCTGGGTCCGCTGATGCGGGGGCTGTGGGGCGTTCTGGTCCCGGGCCGGGATCTCTTGCAGCGGGCCTTTTCCCTGGACACGGTGGCGGAGGAACTGCTGTTCGTCGTGGGCCCGTTGCTGGCTGGCCTGCTCGCCGCGTACACAGACCCGGCGCTGGGCCTGGCGGTGAGCGCCGGCCTCGTGCTGGCCGGTTCCCTGGTGCTTGTGTCGTCCCCGGTGGTGCGGAGCCTGGCCGTGCCGGAGATGGGCGGGGCAACCCCGGAAAACGGACCGCCTGCTGGACCTGGCGCAGCAGTCACAGCACCGGGGCGGCACACGTGGCTGTGGCGCGTGGCGGCAGTGTGGCAGCCGGTGCTGATGTCGGGCGTTGTGGGCCTGGGCCTGGGTGCGGTGAATATTCTCGCGGTGACGTTCGCTGGGCGTCATCATGCCGTTGCCTCGGTTGCATGGGTGGAGGCGGCGCTGGCGGTCGGCAGCGCGGTCGGTGGCCTGATGTATGGGAGTGTCGGCTGGCGGGCCTCTATCCAGGTGCGGCTGGTCTTCCTCGCCTGCGGGCTTGGTGTGTCGCTGGCGGTGGCCGGGCTGTCGCCCGGCATCTGGGCGTTGGCCGCGGTGCTGGGCTTCGCGGGGCTGTTCGTGTCACCGGCACTGGCCACCGGGTATCTGATGGCGGAGGAAATCGCCGTGCCGGGGGCCCGTACCGAGGCGGGCACCTGGGTGAATACGGCTTATAACGTTGGCAACTCGGCGGGCACGGCGGGGATCGGCCTGGTGCTGGCCCGGGTGCCGTTGGCCGTCTGCTTCGCCATTACCGCGGCAGCGGTGCTAGGGCCGGCAATCCCTGTGGCGGTGCGATTCACACATTGAGGTCTTCTCGTCGTGATCACGGAGCATTCGCATCACGGTGGCCGGAGTCAAAGGGTTCTGCTTTCTGCGCATCGAAGGGCATCGACAAGAGCCGCGTCCTGGTCCAGTCGCCGCTGCGGATCAGTGGTCACATCCTCCTTGGTTGCGGCGTGGGCGTTTCTGGGTGCTGGAGGGTTGGGTCCTCGACGCCCGGCAGCAGCGGTATGAGGGTCGTCAGTGCGGTGATGGCGCCTCCCACGATGAGGGTGGGCCGGACCCCGATCGCGTCGGCGGCGGCGCCGGCAGCCACGAGACCGAGCGGGCTGAGTGCAAACCCGAATAGGTAGTCCACCGCCGAGACCCGTCCCAGCAACGCGTCGGGGACGCCTTCCTGGATGAGCGGGTTGAACATGACCGAGCCGTAGGCGTCCAGTCCATAGGTCACGAACGCGACCCCACCGGCCAGCCAGACATCCGGGACGAACCCGAGGCCGAGAACTCCGACTCCCGACAGGCCCCACCCGATCCAGAGATGGACCAGCCGACGCCGCGGTGGCCCGCGTCGACCGGCGAGCACCGTCGCGACAAGGCCTCCGAGGCCGCCGGCGGCCAGGACGAGACCGAGGGCGACTCCCCCGCCGTGCAGCACGTGCTTGACGAGTAGGGGGATCATCGCGCCGAGCGGTGAGAACGCCACAAAGTTCCCCAGCGACGCGCCGAGGGTAGAGACCCACAGCCACGGCTGCGAGACGCAGAAGCGCAGACCCTCGCGCAGATCGGCCAGCGGCGATTCCCCGGTGGGGACCGGTGCTGAGCGGCCCCTCATCGCGTAGACCGCCGCGGCGCTGATGAGGAAGGAGGCGGCGTCGATTCCGAACCCCCAGGCGGTGCCCAGGAATCCGACGAGCAGTCCGCCGATGGCGGGGCCGATGAGGACTCCGGCCAACTGGCGGCTTGTCCCGTTCAGCGCACTTGCACCGACGAGTAGATCCGGGGGCACCAGCTCGGGCATGATCGCCGTCGCCGCTGGGAAGAACACAGCGTCACCGAGCCCGAAAACAAGGGCCATGCAGACGAGTCCGATCAGATGGATCGCGCCGGTCGCTATCAGCACCGTGACGACCGCGACCGCCGTGCCGCGCGCGACGTCTGACGCGAGCATCACCAGCCGCCGCGGGACGCGATCCACGAGCACTCCACCCGCCAGCGTGAATAGGACCGCCGGCAGAAGTCGCGCGGCCAGCACGTATGAGAGGCCGACGGCGTGGTGATCGACGCGCAGCGTCTCGATCGCAAGCGTCACGGTGAAGACACCGTCTCCGAGCTGGGAGACAGCCTGCCCTGACCACAGCAACGCGAAATCGCGATGCCTCAGCGGCTCGAAATACTGACCTGATCGCATCGCGGCTCACACCATCCCGGATGTCGCCGGTTCCCGGAGAGCGCACCAGCGCCTGCCCACGCTGTTGAACTCATTGCTGGGTCTGCACCGCTCGCCCGCCAACCCGACGGATCTCACGGCGATCGGGGGTAGCGGAACGCGAGTAGTCGCAGTAGGACCACCTGGGCGTCCTCGGGTGCGTCTTGGCGAGTCATGGTGATGAAGGGACGCACCAGGCGATCGATCCGGGCGGTGAGTTCGGCCAGCTCGGCCGCCGTCATGTTCAGCCCGTAGTCGTGGTAGGCCTCCGCGGCGCGCCACTCCGCTGGCTGCTCGTCGTGACGTCTACGGGCCTGGCGAGTCAGCTCCTCCCCCCGCGCGAGCGACAGCTCGTCGAGCACGAGCGCGGCCCCCGCGGCCGCTGGCGAAAGCTTGATGTCGTCCGGCCAGATCAGCCCGGTCGACGTCGCCCGCCACGGCCGCTCGCGCCCGTCAGCGGAATCCGCACGTTCGACAAACCCGGCCCGAGCGAGAGCGCGCAGGTGATAGCTGCAGTTCGACGTCGTGGACCCGACAGCCTCGGCGCACCGGGCAGCGGTCTGCTCCCCGAACGACATGAGGTGGTCCAGTATCGCGAGACGCAGGGGGTGCGCGAGCGCACGCAGCTCGCGCGGGTCGGTGACCTGACGGCGTCGCTCACCGCGGGGATTCGATGTGAAAGACATCTTTCGCATCATGGCACAGCGCCAGGCACTCATGCCATGCCAACTTTTCGCGCGCTCGCCGAACCGCGAGCGGTTGCCCGATCTCTGTCCCGTCTCAGTCGTCTTGTCGGACACATCCTGCGAATTGACGTGTTCCCGAGACGTTGAGATGACGCTGTGTCTCAGTCATCATGTCGTTTCCGGAGACGAGCCCGCACCGGCAACCGCGATGTAGCGCCCATCGTCGGCCCTTAAGCGACACAATGGCGGACGTGCTACGGGTTGACTACGAACGGGTCCAGTATCGGCAGTACGCCGCCACCCGGGCACTCACCGCCGAGGCGCTCGATGGCTGGCTCGATGCCTTCGAGCGGAGATCCCCCGAGCAGCGGCCGTTGGCGGTGCTCGACCTTGGCTCCGGCACGGGACGGTTCACTCCCGGCCTCGCCCGGCGCTTCGGCGGCCCTGTGTTCGGTGTAGAGCCGGCCGAAGCGATGCTGCGGCAGGCGCCCGCTGCCGACGGCATCACCTACCTGCAGGGGAACGCGGAGCAGATCCCGCTGCGGGACGCCTCGGTTGACCTTGTCCTGATGTTCCTTTCGTTTCACCATGTCACTGACCGTGCGGCGGCCGGTCGGGAGGTGGCCAGGGTGCTCCGCCCCGGCGGTCGGCTGCTCGTCCGCACCGCGCTGGGCGACCAGCTCCCTGACCTGCTGTGGCACCGGTTCTTCCCTGGGGCCAAGGCGGTCGAGGCGCGGGTCTTCCCGACGTACGACGAGCTGGTCGCCAGCTTCGGAACGCTCACGCCGGTCGCCCACGATCACGTGCCCGACCCGTACGCGCCGAGCTTCCAGGCCTATTCCCAACGGCTCAAGCGCCACGCCATCTCCACCTTCGAGCACCTCAGCGCCGAGGAGATCGCCCACGGCGACGCACTCGTCGATGCAGCCGTCGATGCAGCCGTCGCCCGCGGAGATCATGCCGGTCCTGTCATCGAGACTGCCGACCTGGTCACGTTCGCACGCCCTTGACTGAACCTGTGCGTGCCGAAAACCCGTGCTACCTGGGCATATGCACCACAGCTCGCCGTCGGCTTGGTCCCGCGTCTGGCGCCGGGCGGGCAGGTGCCGGCCTGGCCCGGGGTGCGATGATCTTCGGCTTGTGGGCTTGAAGCTGATCTTCCTGATTGTCTCCCGTACGGTGTCGCTGCTCAGGTTGTCGCGCCGGGAGCCGTGGTGGAAGGACGCCGAGATCCTCATGCTGCGCCATCAGCTCTCGGTCGCCCTGCGCGAGCGGCCGCGGGCTTATTCGCGGCTGACGTGGCCGACCGGGCGTGGCTGGCGCTGCTGGCCGGGACGCTGCCGGCCGGGCGCCTCGCCGCGATGCGGCTCATCGTCACCCCCGGCACCATCGTGCGATGGCATCGCGGCATCGTCCGCCGCCGCTGGGCGCGCCGGTCGCGCTATGGCCGGTCCGGGCGCCCGCCGGTGCGCCGCAAGGTCCGGCCGGTGGTGCTGCGGCTGGCCCGGGAGAACCAGTCATGGGGATACCGCCGCATTCACGGCGAGCTTGCCGGGCTCGGCATCACGATGGCACCGCCGACAGTCTGGCAGATCCTCAACAGCGCCGGGACCGTCCCGGCGCCGCGCCGGGACGGGCCTGGCTGGCCGGAGTTCCTGCGATCGCAGGCACAGGGGATTCCTGGCGCTGGACTTCTTCACCGCCGATCTCCTCAACGGCGCGAAGGTGTATGTCCTGGCCGTGATCGAGCATCGCACCCGCCGCGTCCGGGTCCTTGGCGCTACCGGGCACCCGGTCCAGTCGTGGGTTGCGCAGCAGGCCCGGAACCTGCTGATGGACCTGGAGGATGCCGGGATGCGGGTAAAGTTCGTGCTGCATGACCGGGATGCCAGCTTCACCGCCACCTCCGGCGCAGTGTTCCAAGCCGCTGGCATCAGGGTGATCCGCTCCGCGGTCCAGGCGCCGCGAATGAATCCGGTCATGGAACGCTGGACCGGCAGCTGCCGCCGCGAGTTGCTGGACCGGGCCCTGGTCTGGAATCAGCGGCACCTGATGACCGTCCTGCGCGAGTATAAGGACTTCTGCAACACGCACCGGCGCCACCGCGCCCTCAGCCAGGCCTCGCCGCTCCGCCCGCTGCCCGACGGCATCACCGGCCTGGACCATTTCCGGGTCCAGCGGCGTGACCGCGCCGGGGGCGTGATTCATGAATATCGCCTGGTGGCATAGGGTTTCGGCACCCACAGCGGTCTCCTCGGCGCTCTGTTGGCGGGTCGTGGACACCGCTGTGACCGTGAACCCGGAAAGCTGGACCATGGCCGGAAGGTGGGCCGCGAGCGCCCAGCCGCGGGCGGGGTTCGCCCCGACGATACCGACGCGGATGGGTTTGGCGGGATTCGACCGGTCAGCCGCGACTCTGCTTCTTTGCAGTCTGCTTCCTTGTAGCCGGCTCATCTGCAGGATGACCCAGCGCCTCCTGGTTCGGGATTGTGGCTTCGAGGAGAACCGCTACGACATTACGGGTTGCGGCGGCGATGTTGGGGTTGTGGTCCATGCGGGCGGTGAGCTCTGCTCCGTCGTAGAGGACGTTAAGTTGCTGGCCGAGCTGGTCGGGGTCGGCTGCTCCGGCTTGGCGTGCGAGGTCGGTGAACAGGTTGCGCCTCCAGGTGCGGTACTCGGTGGCGTCGGTTTCGATGACCCCGCCGGGAGGGGCTTCGCTGCTTGCCGCGACAAAAGCGCATCCCTTGAAGCCGGGTTCCCGGAACTC
>DASQVO010000365.1:0-4124 GCA_035640715.1 Streptosporangiaceae bacterium | reverse complement strand
GATGGGTGGCGGGCTGCCGGCCGCGGCGTTCGGCGGCCGGGCCGAGATCATGGACCGGCTCGCCCCCGCCGGGCCCGTGTACCAGGCCGGAACGCTGTCGGGCAACCCGCTCGCGACCGCGGCCGGCCTGGCCACGCTGCGCGCCTGCACGCCCGAGGTGTATGCGCGGGTGGACGAGGCCGCCGCCCTGGTCGCCAAGTGCGTGACCGAGGCGCTGACCGCGGCGGGAGTGCCGCACCGGTTGCAGGCGGCCGGGAACCTCTTCTCCGTCTATCTCGGGCGCGAGGCGCCGGTTCGCGACTTCGGCGACGCGCGGGAGCAGTCCCCGGCAGCCTACGCGGCGTTCTTCCACGCCATGCTGGACGGCGGGGTGTACCTGCCGCCATCGCCGTACGAGGCGTGGTTCCTGTCGGCGGCGCACGACGCGGCCGCCGTTGGCCGGATCGCGTCGGCACTTCCCGCCGCCGCCCGCGCCGCCGCAGCAGTGCTCGGCTAAGGTTCCGGCCCGCGATGATGACGGATAGCCTGGTTTTAACTTCGTGCCGGTAAGCTGGCCCGACCATGGATCACGATTCGCCGAGCCCCGCCGCTGCCGCGCCCGGGGCGCGCACCGAGACGACTGTCGTGCATTTGCTCAGGCACGGGGAGGTCGAGAACCCGCGCGGCATCATCTACGGGCGGCTGCCAGGGTTCCACCTGTCCGAAGATGGCCGCATAATGGCCAAGGCCGCCGCCGATTTCCTTGCCGAACGGGATGTGGTGGCGGTCTTCTCCTCACCGCTCGACCGTGCGCGTGAGACCGCCGAGCCCGTGGCGGAACGATTCGGCCTCCAGCCGCGGATCGATGAGCGGCTGATCGAGCCGTGGAACCACTTCGAGGGCCTGGTCTTCGGCGTGGGCGACGGCTCGCTCCGGCGGATCGAGCACTGGTGGTACCTGCGGAACCCGTTCGTCCCGTCCTGGGGTGAGCCGTACAGGAAGGTCGTGCACCGGGTCCTTTCCGCGATGAAGGACGCCAGGGACGCCGCGCGGGGGCATGAGGCAGTCTGCGTCAGCCACCAGCTTCCCATCTGGGTCACCCGCCGGAGCGTGGAGCGGCGCCGGCTCTGGCATCACCCGAATAACCGGGAGTGTGCGCTCGCCAGCGTGACCAGCTTCACCTACACCGGTGACCAGATCACCAGCGTGACGTACGCTGAGCCGGCCCGGCGTCAGGCCCAGCTGGGTGGTACGGCACAATAGGGCGCGGTACTACCCCTTGTAGGAGTTCTGGGTCCGGGAGATCTGCGGTGTTCCCCTTGCCAGCCGTCGTCCGCCGCGCCGTCTGCGCCGCCGTCATGGCCGCTGCCGGCACGCTGGCCGTCGCGGCATGCGGCGGGCAGATAGCGGCGAACACGCCGGCCAGCAACGGCATCAGCTTCGTTTCCGGTAACGGGAGCGCCACCTTCTTCAAGGCGGGCAGCCGGACGGCCGCGCCGGACATCTCCGGTACGACGCTGACCGGTTCCAGGTTCAGCCTCAGCTCCTACCGCGGCAAGGTGGTCGTCATCAACTTCTGGGGATCATGGTGCGCGCCGTGCCGTGCGGAAGCCCCGACACTGGCCGTGCTCTCGGAGCAGTTCCGGTCCAAGGGCGTGCAGTTCGCCGGCGTCGATATCAGGGACTCGCCGGCGAGCGCGGAGGCGTTCGTGCGCGATTTCGGCGTCAGCTACCCGAGCCTGAACGATCCGGGAGACGAGATCGCACTCGCTTTCCGCGGCACCGTGCCGCCCGCGGCGATCCCGAGCACGCTCGTGATCGACCACAGTGGCCGCATCGCCGGGCGGATCATCGGCCAGGCGAGCTACTCAGCCCTCGACAGCATGCTCGCCAAAGTGACCGCGGGGGCATGAGCCCATGACCGACGTGCGCACGCCAGAGGCGGCCGGCCGCGAGGCCCCGGCCGCAGCGGGCGCGGCGGCGGGGAAGGCCGGCGGCTCCGCAGGCGCTACCGGCGGCCCCGCCACTTCGCCGGCCGCGTTCGGCGTCGTGGCCTGGGCACGGTGGGGGTGGCGGCAGCTCACGTCCATGCGGGTCGCGCTGGTGCTGCTGTTCCTGCTCGCACTGGGCAGCGTGCCCGGATCGCTGCTGCCCCAGCAGGGCATCGACCCGGCGGCGGTCCAGCAGTACTACACCGCGCATCCGGCCCTGGCGCCCGTGCTCAACGCGCTCGGCCTCTTCAACGTGTTCGGCGCGCCGTGGTTCGCAGCGATCTACCTGCTGCTCTTTGTCTCACTGGCCGGCTGCGTGCTGCCCCGCACGTACCGGCTGGCGCGCTCGGCCCGGGCGCTGCCACCGCGTGCGCCGAAGAACCTGTCCCGGCTTCCGCACTCGGTCCGCTACGAGACTCCGATGGCGGCCGATGAGGCGGCCAGGGCGGCGGCCGCATTCCTATCGCGGCGGCGCTTCCGGCTGCACCGGGGGGACGGCTGGCTTTCCGCGGAGAAGGGCTACCGCCGGGAGGCCGGCAACCTGCTGTTCCACGTCGCCCTCATGGGCGTCCTGGTGTCCATCGGGCTCGGGGGCATGTTCGGATACAAGGCGGACAGGCTGCTGGTCGAGGGCAGCGGCTTCGCCGACACCATCACTGACCTCGACGCCTATCACCCCGGGCACTTCGTGTCGCCCAATGACCTGGCGCCGTTCAGCCTGACGCTGGACAAGTTCTCGGCCAGCTACATCATGTCCGGGCCGGACCGGACCCAGCCGTTGCTTTTCAACGCGCGCGTCAGCTACAACGCGCATCCCGGTGCCCCGACCCGGACCTACAACCTCCGGGTGAACCACCCGCTGAACGTGGACTCGGCGAAGGTATACCTGATCGGCCACGGCTACGCGCCGATCTTCCGGGTCACCGACGGCCGCGGTCACGTCGTCTATGACCAGGCGACCCCGTTCCTGCCGGTCGACCAGTCCACCTACCTCTCCGAGGGCGTGGTGAAGGTACCTGACGCGCAGCCGCAGCAACTCGGCTTCGCCGGGATCTTCATGCCGACCGCCATCGATATGAGCGGGCGGCTGGAGTCGGCGTTCCCCGCTCCGTACGCCCCGGCGGTGAGCATGATCGCCTACAGCGGAAACCTCGGCCTGAATTCCGGCGTGCCGCAGTCGGTGTATCAGCTCAACACCAACGGGATGCGCCGGCTGCCGGGCAAGACACAGGTGCTGACGGCCGGCCAGTCGATGAAGCTGCCGAACGGGGCAGGCACCCTCACCTTCCTCGGCTACCGGCAGTGGGCCAGCCTGCAGGTCACGTACGACCCCGGCCAGGTACCGGCGCTGATCTCCGGCGCGATCGCACTGTGCGGCCTGCTGCTGTCCTTCCTCGTCCGGCGGCGGCGGATATTCGTCCGTGCCTACCAGGGCGGCTCCGGCGGCACGGTCGTGGAAGTCGGTGGCCTGGCGCGCTCCGACGTGGGCGGCGGCTTCGAGACCGAGTTCGCCGAGCTTGCCGGTGACCTCCGGTCCGTGCACGGCGGCACGGAGGCCGGGAACGGGACGGCCGCCGCCGCGGGCCGTGGCGGCGGGTCGCCCGCGATGGCGGACGGTGGCGTCGGCCAGGGCGAGAACGTGGGCGCCGGCCACGGCGCCTCCGGCAATGATTCATCTCCGACCAGCGAAGAGACGGAGTGAGGCGTCCGTGAACCTGGCGCAGCTCAGTGACTATCTCCTGATAACGGCCGTGGTGATCTACTCGCTCGCGATGCTCGCGTACGCCGGCGACTTCGCCTACGGCCGGTACGGGAATGCGGCCAGTGCAAAAGCGCAGGTGCCGCGGAAGGCCCTGGAGCTCGCAGGCGTCGGCACGCATGGCAGCGCGGGGAGCGCGGAGGTGGACGGGGCGGGAGCGCATGAGCCGCCCGTGGCACCTGCCGGTGCGGTAACGGGGACGGCTGACAGTGACACCGGTTCCGCCGCCCGGGACGGCCGGCTGAGTCTTCTGCTACGCGGGGCCGTCGGGCTGACCTTGCTCGGGCTGGCCGTTCACCTGGCGGGAGTCATCACCCGGGGCCTGGCGGCGCACCGGGCCCCCTGGGGGGACATGTATGAGTTCGTCACGGCGCTGAGCTGCGTGACGGTCATGT
>DASQVO010000364.1:0-3225 GCA_035640715.1 Streptosporangiaceae bacterium | reverse complement strand
GGCGGGACCGGGCCGCGAGCGCGGGCCCCGGCCGGGCCGGGCCGGCCGGCCGGTCATCGGGCCAGGGCGGTGCTCCGCCGCGCCGGCCACCGGGCCAGGGCGGTGCTCCGCCGATCCCGGACAGCGTGACCGCTGACCAGCTTCAGGTGGATGCTCGCGCGGAACTGCGGACACTGCCCGCCGACCTCGCCGACAGCGTCGCCAGGCGCCTGGTCGCGGCCGAACTCGAGGAAGACCCCGGGCGGGCATACGCGCATGCCCACGCGGCGCGCGAACTAGCTGCACGGGTCGGTGTGGTACGCGAGGTCTCCGGCATCACCGCCTACCGGGCCGGCCGATGGGCAGAAGCCCTTTCCGAACTGCGGGCCGCACGGCGGCTCACCGGCCGGAACACCTACCTGCCGATAATGGCCGACGCTGAGCGCGCCCTCGGCCGGCTCGACCGTGCGCTGGCTCTCGTGCACAGTGCCGAAGCCGGCAAGCTCAGCCGGGCAACGCAGATCGAACTGCTGATCGTCGAGTCGGGTATTAGAAGGGATCAGGGCAGCCCGGAGGCGGCCGCGATCGTCCTGCAGGTTCCCGAACTTACTGATGGCCGGCTGCGGCCATGGTCCGCGGCGCTGTTCTACGCTTATGCCGACGCTCTGCTGGAGGCTGGGCGAGCGGAGGAGGCGCGTGACTGGTTCGGGCGTGCCGCGGCAGCCGACACCGATGGGGAAACCGATGCTTCCGAGCGCCTGGAGGAACTCGACGGAATCATCGTGGAAGACCTTGCGGCCCTCGACGACGACGACGATGCATGAGCGCCACGATCCATTCCTGACGCCATGTGGGCCGAATTGTTCAGGGCGATGCGCTGCCTGGAACTCATGGGGACCGGCCGCCTCGTCCCACACCTTTCCCAGCAGTTCTTAGCGGAGACCGCCCTGCTGCCTGCCGCCTGACCAGGGCAATGTTGGCGTCGCGGGCGAATCCGCTGGTTCATGATCACTTTGATCAGCGTTTAGCTCCATGTCGCACGGCCATTGGACGCCGCCCGTAGGTTTGGCTGGTTTTCACCCCGAACGAACCCCGGAGGTTCCGCCCCCCATGCCTGACCTGTCTCGCAGGGATCTCATCCGCGGCGCCGCTGTCGTCACCGGTGCCGCGGTCGTGTCGTCCGTTGCCCCGGCGACCAGCGCGCTCGCTGAGTCCGCGGCCAAGCGCAACCGGTACGGAGATATCCGCGACATCAAGCACGTGGTGATCCTGATGCAGGAGAACCGCAGCTTCGACCACTATTTCGGCTCCCTCAAGGGCGTCCGCGGGTTCGGCGACCGCTCCGCCATCACGCTGCCCGGCGGCTACTCGGTGTGGCAGCAGCCCACCACCCCGCCCGGGCAGCCGGTGACCGGCACGCAGTACCCGTGGCGGCTGGCCTCCGGGACGTTCTCCGGCGCGCAGCCGCCCAGCCCGGAGGTCGGCGCGCAGAACTACGGCGGGACCGACCACAGCTGGGAGACTCAGCACAGCGCGTGGAACGGCGGCCTGATGAATGCCTGGTACCACGCCAAGGGCGGCCCCACCACGCTGGGCTTCCTGAACCGCGAGGACATCCCGTTCCACTACGCGCTGGCCGACGCCTACACGATCGGCGACGCCTACCACTGCTCGGTGCTCAGCGCGACCGGCCCGAACCGCACCTACCTGTGGAGCGGGACGATCAACGCCGATCAGCAGCACGGCAGCTTTGTCGCCTACAACGGCGGCGACGAGCTCGGCAAGTTCCTCAGCTGGCAGAGCTACCCCGAGACGCTGCAGGCCGCGGGCGTCACCTGGAAGATCTACCAGGGCAGCGACAACTACGGCGACAATGGCGCGGAGTACTTCGCCACGTTCGCCAAGTACGACCCCGAGCAGGGAGGCACGCCCGCTCCCGGTGTGATCTGGTACGACAACGGCGTCGCCACCGTGCCGGAGCCGTATGATGCCGAGGCCCGCAACGGCGACAACCTGGCCCTGGCGATCAAGAACGACGTCCTCGCCGGCACGCTGCCGCAGGTCTCCTGGGTCGTCACCAACCAGCAGTATTCCGAGCACCCGGACGGCGCCCCGCACGACGGCGCCTACTACATCAACCAGGTGCTCAAGGCGCTCAACGCCGACCCGGACGTGTTCAACTCCACCCTCGTGATCATCGACTTCGACGAGAACGACGGCCAGTTCGACCACGTCCCGCCGCCGGTCCCGGCCCCCGGGACCACGGACGAGTTCTACCTGGAGACCTCGCTGGCTCCACAGCCGCTGCCGGTCGGCCTGGGCTTCCGGGTGCCGCTGCTGCTGGTCTCGCCGTGGACCCGGGGCGGCTGGGTGACCTCGGAGGTCTCCGACCACACCTCGGTCGTCCAGTTCCTGGAGAAGTGGACCGCAGCGCTCGGCAAACCGGCGGTCTGCCCGAACATCAGCGCCTGGCGCCGCAGCGTCTGCGGTGACCTGACCAGCGCCTTCGACTTCGCCAACCCGGTCTTCGGGATGCCGGACCTGCCCGACCCCGGTCAGCCCATCGGCGAGCCGCAGTCGGGGTACCACCCGGTCCCGGCGAACAACGCGATGCCGGCGCAGGAGCCCGGGACCAAGCCGGCCCGCCCGTTGCCGTACCAGCCCAACGCCAACCTCGACGGGTTCACTCATCGCAGCAACGGGGCGGTCCAGGCGAACCTGTCGTTCAGCAACAGCGGGCCGCATGTCAGCAAGGCCAGCCACTTCTCGGTCTACAACAACGCGGCGGCGGGCGTGAACCTCGCGGCTTACCCTGCCAAGTCCCCGGGCCAGTACACGGTCGGCCCGTCGCCCAAGAGCGGGAACCAGACCGTTTCCGGTTCGGTTGAGATCGGCGCGGGCAGCGGCGACGGCACCTACGACCTGACGGTCGTGGGGCCGAACCGCTTCCTGCGGCACTTCACTGGCGACGTCAGCGCCACGGGCGTTACCGCGCAGGTGACTGCGCTGTACTACCAGGGCGGCTTCGGCCCGAAGCCCATGCTCGCGCTCAAGCTGACCAACAGCGGCGAGGAAACCCTGACGTTCACCGTCACGTCGAACTATTACTCGAAGGAGCCGGCCCGGACATACCACGTGCACGCCCACAGCAGCGCGACGCACGTGGTCGACCCGCTCGCGGCCAGCAATGGGTGGTACGACCTGTCGGTCACGGTCAGCGGCGACGGCTCCTGGCTGCGGCGCTAC
>DASQVO010000363.1:0-10286 GCA_035640715.1 Streptosporangiaceae bacterium | reverse complement strand
CGTTCATCGATCTCCTGCGCGGGTTCGGCCCCGCCCAGTGGGCGCAGCCCACGATCTGCCCGGGCTGGGACGTCAAGGACGTCGCCGCCCACGTGCTCGGCGACCACATCGGGCGGCTGTCCCGGCACCGCGACGGCCACCCACCGGACACGCCCGCATCGACGGCGACCAGCACCTCGCGGCAGCGGCGCTCCAGATCGTGTCGATCATCTGGTCACCGCCGAATTCCTGGGCATTCAGACAGTTGCGATATCTGAGCCCGCCTGGCCAGGCACTGGCCGAGCAACATCAGCAGGCCACGGCAGCGCTTGCCTTAGCCGGTCGGCTGGTCGTGGTCGTGGATATGCGCCTCGCCGGCGTGCTCGTGTTCGAAGTCCTGGTGCGGCGCATGGGCGTGCCGCATAGGCGCATGGTTGTGCTCATGCTCATGCGCGGCGCTGAGGTGCTCGAAACCCCCGGTCATCTCGTTGTGGTTGTGCGTCACGTGGAAGTGCCGGTGACTGTGCACCAGCCCTTCGTGATCGTGTTCTTCCCACCCGGCCGCGGGGGCGTTCTCGGTCATGGCTCTCTCCTTCCGGCGCGGCGCGCGGTACGTGGCCGGTGAACTCCTACCCTCCCCGGCGCGGGCAATCTCCGATCTGCCCGGCCGGCCCCAAGTAGTGTCAATAAACCGAAATACGCGTAACGAGCTGGATGCACCATCCGCGAGGAGGACCTTCTGTGGCCGCCGACGTGACACCACGGGCAGCCATCAGCTTGTCGGACGATGCGCTCGAGCTGGTGGTCCACGTGGACACCGCCGGGATCGCCCGCATCACGCGCCTGGCCGCCGTCCCGGGTCCTCCCGGCGATCCGGCCGCGGGCGGGCTTCCCCTGGCCGACGTCATTCTGGCCGGGGAGGGCCGGGCCTGGTCCGGTCGCCGGTACTGCGAATCCGCGAAGGACGCGGCATCTTCGGCCGGGCCAGCGTCGGCACCTGGTCCTCGGCCAGCTACCTGCCGATGGGCGCGGTCATCAGCCGCCGCACCGGCCACACCTGGGTCTGGCAGATCGAGCACAACGGCGCCTGGCACTGGCAGGTGGGGGGAACACACTGGCCGGGAGACCGCCGGCCGGTCATGCCCGGGTGCCGGCCCTGGGAACAGTGCGATCGACGCCGCCCATTGCCAGCACTCGCGCGACGGCCGAGATCTTGGTCACGGGCCAGCAACTCCCAGTTCCCGGGTGAAGGCAGGCCATACCTCGGGGTCGTGCCCGGGCACGAGACGATAACCCCGCTCACGAGCGATCGCCTTGAGCCGGCGGATGGCCTCGACCGTCTGCTCAGGCGGACAGTCGATGAACCCGCCCACCGCCAGTTCCTCGTTGATGTTGCGCTGCAGGTCCGCGGCGTCGAACGCGAACACGAACCCGGGCACGCCGTACTCTTCGGCCGCGCGCTCTTCCAATGTGACGACGAAGCTCTGATGGCCGGGGGTGTGACCGTAGGTGGGGACGGCGAGAACACCGGGCGCGAGCTCGGCCTCGCCATCGGCCAGCTGCCAATCGATGGCGGGGTCATCGAAGTCGATGCGGAACATGCCGTGCTGCTCCGGCCCGTCTCCGGGACGTCCCCCGGTGAGCCCGTAGTCCAGCTCGCGCCGCTGCAGGTGAACCGGTGCCTGGCCGGCGAACCAACGCAGTCCTCCGGCGTGGTCGTTGTGGAGATGGCTGAGCGCGACCACGGCAACGTCGCTGGGATCGACACCGACCAGCTTAAACGCGACCTCCAGCGAATCCCCGTCGTCAGGTAGCAGCTCGGCGCGGATGTTGTGGTTGCGGCCGTGGAAGCGGCGGTACAGCAGCGGGTCGCGCACCAGTGGCGTGTTGAACCCGGTATCGAGCAGCATCCAGCCGCCGTCGAGTTCGAGGAGCACGCCGGGCACGGGCTCCCGCAGGCGACGGGTGGGGTCACCCCCGTGAATGGAGACTGTCTCGGGCAGGTCCTCCCACCCGAAGGTGAGCGGGAGTACCCGCCGCACTCCAGTGATCATAACGATCTCCTCTCAGCCGGCGGTCCGTCACCTGGAAACCGAGGGCTTGCAACTTCGCTTGGATGAGGTCGGCGACCTGCTGGTTTGCGCGGGTCGGTGGAATCGTAGCCGGTCCGCGAGGCGCTCTGAGTTCTGGCAGCCGAGGGATTCGTCACAATCCGTCCATATTTTGGGATTCGCCGCCGAGATGACCGCGGAGGCCTGGGACTTTCTCGAATTGCAAGGCGCGCTCGAGCCTCTGGCCGCCAGCCGGTGCACGGCCAGCCACATCGTGTCGCTCGGTTTGATCTGGGATTTTGCCGACGCCTGCGCTCAACAGCCCGATCCCCGGGGATAACAGTCCGCCGCCCAACCCGGGACCGCCCAGGGTGCCAGGTCGCGTTGGGTCACCGCCGTTATGCCTGGGGTACCGCCTGCGGGAACAGCGCGATCGACGCCGTGAAGCCGTGCAGGTAGTTCTGCCCGCCCACCGGCCCGAACTCTCCCGCGCAGAAGAACCCCGCCACCGGGATATCGCCGAGCATCTTCGCGAGCAGCCGAGCGTCGTGATCGGGCTCGGAGAACAGCTGCGATCCGCGGCCGTTGCAGGTGAACAGCAGCGCCCCGGCCGGCGGGCGGCCGAGAGCGGCGGCTTCCTGTTCCAGGGCGCGCTGGAGATCCTCATCCGCCGAATCGGCGTCCCGGACGTGGAACTGCAGCGTCTGGCCCACCTCGACCTCATCCCCCACCGCGAGGGCCCCGGTCTCCGGGTTGGCGCCGATGATGCCGCGGATCAGGAAATCACCCTGCCGCAGCTCGGCCCGGTACTCGTTGATGGCCATCCCCACCTGCACGCCCTGGCCGAGCAGTTCCCGGTCCCGGCCGGTCAGCGCCGCGGCCAGTTCCCGCAGGCGCACTATGGGCGGGCGCCCGCCAAGCTCGTAGACCACATTGCCCTCGGCAGCGGTGACGGTGTAGGGCTCCCCGACCGGCCGGCAGCCCTGCGACACCAGGGGATGGATCTCAGCGTGCGGCAGGTGAGCGCCGACGGCGCCATGGGACAGGACCCGGCCGTCAAAAAACAACCGGCTCTGCCGCAGCCCCAGCTCACCGCTTGCCATCCCTCCCATCACCAGTGTTCCGGCGACGTGGGAGTTCAGGTGGGCCAGCAAGTGGTCGGGCGGGAACGTGAACGGGTCGCAGATCATCAGGTGTACGCCCGCCCGGCCCGAACCGAACCGGTAGCCGCCGTAGGCGCCTCCACTGGCCGTCCGCACGAACTCCATGGCGAACGTCTCGACCGGGCCCAGCTCGGCAGCGAGCCACAGCGAAACCGCAGGCTCGGACTCCACCTCGCGGGCCCCGCCGACCACCGCCTCCGCCACGCAGCCGATGAGAGGGAGCGGGCCGGTCTGCTCCGTGACCGCCGCAAGCAGGGCCTCCGCCGAGTCATGGAAATGGGCGGAGGCGAACAGCGCCCCGAACGAAGGCTGGCAGTCCCCAAGTGACGCGCGGGCCACTCCAGCGGCCCGGCGCCCGGCCTCACCGGGGTCCGCGGTGAACACGAGGGCTTCTGCAGCCTTCATACGTCCAGGTTACGTGGCAATCGGTGATGCCGGGGTGATCGAGGTGAGCGCCTTCTGCACGTCGGGACCGAGGTCGTGCGGCAGCCTCGCCTGCGGCCGAGCGCTACACCATTCCGCGGGATGACGCTCGGCTCATTGGGGAAGCCACGCGTCCTATAACCGGCACCGGCCTGTCTCTTCGGCGTAATGAGCCGCTGAAGCTCGTTAACGCCGCTGGATCGTTCGTTCCGGCTGCCCGGTGACGCCGTCGGCGAGGCCGCTGAGCAGCGGGATGGCCGCGCGCAGGATCCGCAGGTCCTCCTCGCTCACCGTGGACAGCAGGGCGGCCAGGGCCTCGGCTTCGCCCTGGGCGAGGGAGTCGAGGGTGCGCCGGCCGTCCTCGGTGATCAGGACGCGGGCTGCGCGGCCGTCGGCCGGGTCGGCTTCCCGGGTGACCAGCCCGGCTGTCTGCAGCCCGGCCACCGTGATGGTCGCTGTCGGCTGCGGGCACGGGATCCGCGCGGCGAGCTCGCCGACGCGCAGCGGGCCGTGCTGGGCGAGCAGGGCGAGGACGATGAGCTGGGTTGCGTGCGGCGTAGCGATGTCAGCCGCCTTCCGCAGGCCGCGCAGCAGGCGGTGCATGGCGATCACCAGCTGCAGCGCCTCCTGGGTGCTTACCGTCCCCGTGGTCGTGGTCATGGTCATGACAATTTCAGTACTGGCTTGTACATGTCCAGCCACAGCGCCAGGTCGAGTGCGCGTTCGAGGCCGTGGCGGGACGCCTGCGTGATCTGCGCCTCGGCCGCGACCGCCCGGGCCAGCCAGTCCCGGCTGACGATGTCGAACACCGGGTGGCCGGGGCTGGACAGGTACTCCCGCGCGTTGTGCTGGATCTTCACGGTGTACTCCGGGTCCTGGGTGGACGGGTACGGGGACTTGACGCGTTCCACCACCGACTGCGGCAGCACGTCACGGGCCGCACCCCGCAGCAGCGACTTCTCCCGGCCGTCGTAGGTCTTGAGCGACCACGGGGCGTTGTACACGTACTCCACGAGCCGGTGGTCGCAGAACGGCACCCGGACCTCCAGCCCGACGGCCATCGACATCCGGTCCTTCCGGTCGAGCAGGATGCGCACGAAGTGTGTCAGGTGCAGGTAGCAGATCTTGCGCATCTGCCATTCGAAGTCCGATTCGCCGTCCAGCCGCTCGGCCCGGGTGACCGACGTGTCGTAGGCGTCCTGGATGTAACGCGGCATGTCCAGGGCCTCGGCAAGCCCGGGGGCCAGGATGCTGTTGTCGTCGCCGAAGTCCCGGGCGAACCGCACCAGCCAGGGGAAGGTACTGGCCCGCCGGGCTTCGGGGTCGAAGAACTGCTGGTAACCGCCGAAGACCTCGTCGGCGGACTCACCGGACAGGGCCACGGTCGAGTGCCCGCGGATGGCCTTGAACAGCAGGTACAGCGAGGCGTCCATGTCGCCCATGCCCGTCGGGATGTCCCGGGCCCGGATGACCTTGGACCGCACCTCCGGGTCGGCGAGCTCGTCGGAGCTGAGCACGATGTCCTGGTGCTCGGTCCTGGATTTCCCCGCGACGTCGTGGACGTAGGGCGTATCCGGGGTGCCGCGCAGGTCGTCCGGCACGAAGTTCTCGGTCTGCCCGATGAAGTCCACGGCGAAGCTGCGGACCGTTTCCCCCTTCTCGGCCAGCTGCTTCGCGGCGATGGCGGTCATCGCGGAGGAGTCGAGGCCGCCGGACAGCAGGGTGCAGCGGGGCACATCGGCGACGAGCTGACGGCGCACGATGTCCTCCAGCAGCTCCCGGACGTGGGCGACGGAGGCGGCCTGGTCATCGGGGTGCGGGCGCGTCTGCAGGGTCCAGTACCGGATGGTGCGCAGCCCGCTGCTGCTGACGGTGACGATCGTCCCCGGCTCGACCTCGTGCATACCCTCCCACACCGCGTGGCCCGGGGTCTTGATGAACGCGAATAGTTCCCGGATGCCGTCCAGCGTGACGGTGTGCTCGGCGGCCGGGTTGGCCAGGATGGCCTTGGGCTCGGAGCCGAACAGCACCCCGTCGGGGGTCTCGTAGTAGTAGAACGGCTTGATCCCCATACGGTCGCGGACCATCACGAGCTTGTCCTCGCGGGAGTCCCAGATGGCGAAGGCGTACATGCCGTTGAGCCGTTCGGCGAGCGCATCGCCCCATTCCAGGTAGGCGTGCAGGACGACCTCGGTGTCTGAGTCGGTCGTGAACCGGTGGCCGCGCCGGAAGAGCTCGGCGCGCAGTTCGGTGAAGTTGTAGGTCTCACCGGAGTAGACGATCGCCACCGCGCCGCCGGGGGTGTCCACGCTCATCGGCTGGCGCCCGCCGGGCAGGTCGATGATCGCCAGTCTGCGGTGACCGAGCGCGGCGTGCTCGGCCAACCAGGTCCCGCGGTCGTCCGGGCCCCGGCAGGCCATCGTTTCGGTCATCGCGTCCACGGTCGCCTGCTCGGCGCGCAGATCGTGCCCGAACGACACCCATCCCGTGATTCCGCACATAGGCACCCTCCCCCTGTTGTCATGGACCATGTGCGGCACGTACCGCACCTCGTCAGTTACGATGCGCTACATGCATTAACCGTCAATGTAAATCTTTCGTTACCAGAAGTTGCTCATCCATTCCCGAATGTGATGAAGACCACGTCAGAGGCATGAACCGGACAGCTGATGCCGCACCTGCCGGGCATGAACCGGGCAACTGGCCTCAGAAGCCGGGTAGCTGGTCTCAGAAGATGCGAGCGACGCCGGTCACGCGGCCGTGGCCGGCGGCGATGACCGCGGCCTGCCGTTTGCCGAAGATGGCCGGCACGCCGATGAGGGCGGCTGGGGAAGATCGCCTGATACGTCTGGCCGGGTGCCTGGTTATCGCGACGTGTCTCCCCGGCGGAGCGCCCTGCCCGCGCTGATGCCGCGGACGGCGCCGTCCCGCAGGGCCACCTCACCGCTGACGACCACATGGCGCACGCCCTGGGCGGTACGCGCCGGGAGATCATAGGTGGCGAGGTCGGCCACCTGGGCGGGGTCGATCACGGCCAGGTCAGCGATCTGGCCGGGAGCGACGATGCCGCGTCCGGCCAGCCCGAAACGGCGGGCCGCGTGGCCGGACAGGTGATAGGCGGCCTCCCCCCAGGTCCAGTCGTGCAGGTCCCGCACGTGCCGGCCGAGCATCCGGGCGAAGGCCCCCCATCCCCGCGGATGCGGATGGCGGCCCAGGAAGATCGCGTCGGAGCTCGCCATGTGCCCGGGACGCCGCAGGAGCTGCCGGACATCCTCCTCGGTCCGGTCGGGCCCGTTGTCGATGACGCAGCCGACGGCCAGGTCACAGGCGGTCAGGGCGGCAGCGATGAAGTCGGCGACATCACCGCGGCCCCAGACGCCGGCCGCCTGCAACAGAGTCATCCCTTCCGCCCACTGGAAGTCCGGGTGGCCGAGGAAGGACAAAGTCGCGCTGTGCAGCCGCGTTCCCAGGGCGGGCAGCCACATGTGCCGGAGCTTGTCCCGGACACCTGGGTCATTGAGCCGGGCCAGCGTGGTTCCGATCCCGTCCGCCTGAAGGCGCGCGGGCAGCACCAGCATCGCCAGGATCGTGTTGCCGCGCAGGTAGGGGTAGGAATCGTAGGTGAGGGTGACGCCCGGATCCCGGCTCACCGCCTCCAGGGCGGCCTCCACCACGCCGGCCGGCCCGTGCAGGTGCGAGACGTGGCCGGCCGCACCGGACCACGCGGCGATGCGGGCGGCCTCGCCGATGGCATCGGCGATCCGGTCGCGGCGATAGCCGCGCAGGTGGCTGACGTAGACCCCGCCCACGGCGGCCACCGGTGCGCAGAGGGCGGCCAGTTCACTGGCGTCGGCGAACTGGCCGGGAACGTAGTCCAGGCCGGTGGACAGGCCCACCGCGCCGTCACCGAGCGCGTCCTCGACGATCCGCACCATGCGGCCGAGCTGGCCCGCGGCCGGCCGGCCCGGGGACAGGCCCACCACCTGCGCCCGCACGGTCGCGGCCGGCACGAGGTATGCGGCATTGATCGCGCCCCGCCGGTCATGGGCCGCGAGCAGTTCCGCCACGGTGACACCGCCCCGGTAGCGGGCCGGCGCCGGCCCGTTCACCGCGCGGAAGTAGCGATCGGCATAGCCGGCGGCGAATGCGTCACTCGGCGCGAACGAGACACCGTCCTGGCCACCGATCACCGTCGTGACGCCTTGATGCAGGTAGGCCGCCTGGACATCAGGTCTGGGCAGCGACGCGTCGGCGTGGGAGTGAGCGTCGATGAACCCCGGGAAGACGATCGCGCCGGCGGCGTCGAGGTGATCGCGCGCGTCCGACGCGGCCAGATCACCGACCGCGGCGATCCGGTTGCCCGTCACGCCGACGTCACCGGGAACTGGTTCGGCGCCCGTACCGTCGGCGATCCGGCCGCCGCGGATGATCAGATCGAAGGCGGCCGTCATGCCAGGGACTCCCCCCATTCACGGACCGGCCGCAGGGCGTCTCTCCCGCCGCCACCGCCGGTCACGACCACGCGGCTGCCGGCGAAAGCGCCCTGTTCAGCCATTCGGTCCCCTTTCCGGTTCGGATTTCCACAGACGTTCGATCATCCTGCACCATCCGGCCGGGCCGCCCCGCCGCCGGCGGCGTGGCCGGTGCGGTGGATGAAGGAGATAATGGTGTGATGTCACGATGAGGGAAGGGTGCATGAGCAAGACAGCGACAACCAGCAGCGAACTGCCGCCGCCAGGCGGGCCGTACAGCCACCTGGTGGAGGCGAACGGCTTCGTCTTCACCGCCGGGCTGGGACCGCACGATCCGGTCACCGGCACACTTCCCGACGGCATCCGGGCCCAGACCGAGCAGGTGATCCGCAACCTGGAAACGGCACTGCGCGCCGTCGGCCTGACGCTTTCCGACGTCGTCAAGACCACCGTCCACCTCGCTGATCTTGCGGATTTCGGCGCCTTCAACGAGGTCTACCGTGAACGGTTCCCCGAACCGTATCCGGTGCGGACCACCGTGGGCAGCCAGCTGGCCGGCTTCCTCGTGGAGATCGACGCGGTCGCCGCACGCCCGGCTCCCTAACCGGACCGGGCGCGGATGCAGGGCGAACGCGAGCTGGTCATCACGGCTGAGATGTCACCGCCGCCCGCGCGTCCGAGCCAGGTCGACACGTCGACATACCTAACCACCTGCTGGCCCGGCGGCCTGCCGGACATACGGAATGCCAAGCAGACCGCCCTCTCCAGTCATGACAAATGCTGACCATATACGGCCCGTGAAGCCCGTAAGAATCGTGGCAGCCGCCGCCGCACCCTCCCCTCCAGTGGGCACGGCCAGCAGCCGATTCACGGGAGATAACCACATACAGTTAAGACGCGCCAGAGATCCTCCTAGATGACATGGCCAGCCGCCAGAAACCGCGCGGGTACACCTGCCAGAGGATCTCGCCATGCCATCTACCAGGAAATTCACCACTGCCCGAGCAGACGCGGACGTTGCGCCGGTAATTACCCGGACAACCCCGGACGCCCCCTGCGCCCGCGCGAATCGGCGTTCAAGGCATGCAAACGGCCAAACAGGGCATCCGTCCATCGGCATGAGCGGGCGTCTCCGCGCACACTGCGGTGTAAGCCACCACGATCACCATGGGTGTAACCAGCGTCCGGGGCACCAGAATCGCACTAGCCAATGCGAGCCGCTGCGCTTCTTAGGCGTCGGAACAGGTCGCCGAAGATCTCGTCTCGCTGAACCCCAGTAACCTCGAGAATAAGATGCCTCTGCGGGTCGCGAGACCATGTCATCTCAGAAGTGAGCACAGGACTGGTCGTCAGCTCCGCAGTCAGGGAGTCCGGCTGAAGCACCCAGGCGGTCGCCGCAAGGTCCCAGATAACCTTCGACCGACCCGGCTCATCCGGAACGAAGTCATCGTAGAGTTTGGCCAGCATGGCTCCGATCTGCCCGGCCGGCCGGACATACTGATCTATTTCTCCCCGGGTCGTGACGAGCCGATCCGCTACTCCCATGCAGGGAATGTGCACGAGGGGCACGCCTGAGTCCAGGAGGACTCGCGAGGCTGCCGGATCCTGTTGCAGATTGAATTCTGCGGCGGTCCTCCATCCAAGCGCGTTCCCGCCCAGCCATACCACGACGATCTTCCTGGCGATTCCCGGGTCGGCGAGCAATGCCGAGGCCACGTTGGTCGGGGCTCCGATAGCCACGACGTACAAAGGGGAGGTACCCGCGTGGGCCCTCTCGATGAGATCGGAGCATGCTGCACTGGGCACCGGGCCGCCCGCGGCCGTCATCCACCGGGTCGCCCCTTCGAAGGCCGGGACCTGCCGGTCCGGCATGAAATCCAGCACCCGGTGAATCTCGTCGAGGTTCTTGTGCATGCCCTCTGCGGGATCGGCCGCGCGAGCGTTCTGGAACGGAGCGGCGTAAATCGCTTCCAGGTTCGCCAGCTCCGGGGCGAGTAGCGCATATATCAGCGCGAACTGGTCGTCGATCTCGTTGAACGAATCCGTGTCGAGGACCATCCGGCTCGGCGGCTGGCGCTTAGCGGACAGTATCTGGACACGGTATTCCTCGGTGACGTATCCCGGTCCGAGGGTGATATGCGGCTTATCGGCCATGCCGACCTACTCCTCCTATATAGTAATGGGCTGCTATGGTCCCG
>DASQVO010000362.1:0-3813 GCA_035640715.1 Streptosporangiaceae bacterium | reverse complement strand
CCAGCTCATCGGCCAGCAGCACCGGCGGCGCGCCCGCCACCGCCCGCGCGATCGCGACCCGCTGCCGCTCGCCCCCGGACAGCTGGACCGGCCGGGCGCCAGCCCGGTGCGCCAGCCCAACCCGGTCCAGGGCCTGCAGCGCCAGCCGCCGCCGCGCGCTGCGGCGCACCCCGGCGTACAGCAGCCCGTCGGCCACGTTGCCCAGCACGGACTGGTGCTCGGCGAGGAAGAACTGCTGGAACACGAACCCGATCCGCCGCGCTCGCAGCCCGGCCAGCTGGCGGTCGGTCATCCGGGCCACGTCCAGGCCGGTGACGCGCACCGTCCCGGCAGTCGGCCGGTCCAGGGTGCCCATCAGGTGCAACAGCGTGGACTTGCCCGACCCCGACGGGCCGGCCACCGCCACCAGCTCCCCGGCGGCCACCGCCAGGCTCGCCCGGTCCAGCGCCCGCACCGGCGGCTGCCCCGGGTACACCTTCGACACCTGCTCCACCTCCAGCACCGGAACCCCGCCCGGCCCGTCCCCGCCGGCCAGGGCCGTCCCCGCGGCGGTCACGACGCCGCCACCACGACGCGCTGCCCGGGCCTCAGCGCCCCGGTCACCTGCACCAGCCCCTCAGCGCCGTCGTAGATCCCGGGCGTCACCGTCACCCAGCGCCGCATGTTTCCCGGGCCGGCGACCTCCACCACGTACCCCCCCGGCGACTGGGCCACCAGCGCCGTCACCGGCACCGCGAGCACCGGGCCGGGGCTGCTTTCGGTGGTGATGTTCACCGTCACCGGCGCCTGGTCCAGGGTTCCCGCCGCCCCCGGATCGGTCAGCGTCACCTGCACCGGGATCGTCGTGGCCGGGCTTCCCCTCGCCGACCCGGGCGTGGTGGTCGCCACCGTGCCGACCGAGGAGACCACGCCCGGCGTGGTCGCCCCGTCCGGCAGCGTCACCGTCACCCGGTCACCCGCCTTCACCTGCGACTGCTGGGAGGCGTCCAGCGGGATCGTCACCTGGTGCCGGTCCGAGGTCGCGGCCAGCACCGGCCCGGACGCCGGGCCGCCCAGGCTGCCGGTCACCTGGCTGACCCGCAGCGCCTCCGGCTCGAACACCACCTGCCCCAACGACAGGCTCCCTGACGGGCTGGAGACCCCCAGGTGCTCTTCAAGCTGCTGCACGCCGTACTTGGTCTCCCAGGAGTAGTAGTCCCAGCCAAGGGCGCTGATGTCCGAGCTGTTGGCGTAGCCGAGGTCCACCAGGTCGTGGTTGAGCTGGGTCACGTCCTGGCCGGTGATCCCCGCATCCAGGGCCCGCCAGTCCGGCACGCTGCCGTACAGCAGCACCACCGGGGAGCCGTTGCCGGTCTTGTACAGCACCTGCCCCTGGCTGATCACCTGCCCGGCCGGCGGCAGCCAGGTCAGCGTCCCGCTGCCCCGCCCGGTCACCGTGTAAGAGTCCGCATACCCCAAGGTCGCGTTCACCGGCGTGGTTGCCGCGAGATCCTGCCGGGTCACCGGCTGCGTCGCCGGCGGCGGCGCCCCCTGCTGCCCGATTCCGGGCGAGGCGGCCGGGGAAAACGCCCCCGCCCGCCACGCTGACACCGCCCCGGCCGCCACCACGACCACGATGCCCAGGGCCACCCAGCGGCCACGGCCGCGCAGTCCCCTTGCCCCCGCGGCCGCCAGGACCTCCGCCTGCTGCCCGGCCTCCCGGCCGCGCGAAACCGTCTCACTCACGATCCATCTCCGTCCCGTCCGCTTCCGGCTATGGGCAGCCCGGCGCCGGGCAGGCCGTACCGGCACAGTGGATTCGGCGCGGCAATGCCTTTCATGGTGACTCCGTCACCGACGGCAGCCTCGAGCCTGCGGGCAGCACGTGCTGGCATTCGAGGGCCTTGGCCCGGATCTGCGACGAATACGGGTTAAAGCCGTCTCTGCTGACGCTTATAACGAATCCCACGTGCCCATCGGAACTGGTGGGGTCGGGGAAGTTCGGCACCCCGTGGGAGCGCATGCACCGGGCGAACTTCAGGTCGTCGGTCAGCTGCTGCCGCTGCTGGGCCTGGGTCGGCGCCTGGTACGGCCACAGGGCCTGGCAGGCTCGCTGGGCCGCAGTGAGCCGGGAATCGCTGACCCCGAGTTGCTGCGCGGTTTCCTTAGGGATCTGTCCGCTGCTGTCGGGGTCGGGGAAGTTCGGTATCCCGTGGGAGCGCACGCACCGGGGGTAGGCGACCGCTGACGGGGAGTTCGTTGACCCTCCCGCATTCGGTGAGCCGCCGGACCTGGTGGATGACGGGCTGCCGCTGCATGCCGCCGCTAGCAGGGCGGCGGCGGCCATGACGGTGATGACGGCCGCAGCTCGCGCCCGCCGGGGCCAGGGCCGTCGCGGGCCGCGTCCGCGGCCGGGGGAGCTGTTCATCTCGTGCCTCCACGCGGCTGGCACTGTGACTGTGGGTTCATGGCAGCCAGCGTCCCGGCCGGCGGCGGCGGGCGCATCACGCGCCGGAGGTAGGGCGGGTCCATCGTTGGAGGGATACGCCGCAGGGTTGCGCGGAGGTAGCGTGCAGGTGTGCTGGACCGGGTGCGACGCAGGGCGTGGGGGCTATCAGGCCGGCTGATCGCCTCCTACATTCTCGTCACGCTCATCGTCGTGGTGCTGGTCGAGGCGCTCGTACTCGGCTTCCAGGTAGCCCCGCTGGTGCTCGGCAACCGGCTGCAGGCCCAGGTGGACGCCTTCGCGAAGAGCTACGGCCAGCAGCTCGCCCAGCGCTATCCCGGCGGCGTGCCGGCCAGAACCGTGCTCGGCGACCCTGGGCAGCCGGCGCAGCCGGGCCAGGCCCCGACGACACCGGACGGCACGCTGGTCGTTCCGGCGATCACCGGCCCGATCCACAGCCACCAGGCGGTCACCGCGGTCGTGGCGGTTGCCGCCGACGGCACGGTCGTCGCGTCCTCCGCGCCGTCCCGGTACCCGCCCGGACGAGCGGCGGCCAGCGAACTCCCCGCCCCGGCGGCTCCGGCGAACGCAGGCGGCCCCATCAAAGGCGGCAGCCTGTCCACGCCGTACGGCAGCGTGCTCTGGGACTTGGTCTGGACGGCGGGCCGCGCCGGCACCAGCAATCCGCCGGCCAGCGCGCCGGGACGGGTCGCCTATGTCTATGTCCAGGCGCCATGGTCGCCCGGGTTCATCAACCCCATCCGCGCCTGGAGCGAACTGCGTCAGTTCGGCGAGGACGGCCTGCTGCTGTCGGCCCCCTCTGCGCTGCTGGTGGCCATCGTGCCGGTGGGCGTGCTGTTCGGGCTGGCGGCCTCATGGCGCCTGGTGCGCCGGGTACGCCGCCTGGAACGAGCCACCCTCGCGGTCGCCGACGGCGACTACACCATCACCCTGCCCGCCTCCGGCCGGGACGAGGTCGGCCGGCTGGAGGCGAACTTCACCACCATGACCCGGCAGCTCGGCTCCGCGCTGGCCGCCGAACGGCAGCGCGCCACCGGCGACGCGCGCGCCGCGGAGCGAGCCCGGATCGCGCGGGAGGTCCACGACGCGATCTCCCAGCACCTGTTCGCCCTGCGGATGATCGCCGCCGGGATGCGCAGGGCCGACCCGGGCAATCAGCAGGCCCGCGCGATCGAGCGCATCAGCGAGGAGGCACTGCGCGACATGCAGGCGCTGCTGATCGAGTGGCGCCCGGCCAGCCTGGACGGTGCCGGGCTCGCCCCGGCTCTGCAGGAGATCTGCGCGGCCTACCACGACCGGCTCGGCGTCACCGTCGACGCCGACCTGGACGACGTCACCGTCCCCGCGCCCGTCGAGCACGCCCTGCT
>DASQVO010000361.1:0-4011 GCA_035640715.1 Streptosporangiaceae bacterium | reverse complement strand
AACCTGGCCGTGATGGCCGAGCGTGCCGTTGGCGCGGCCAGGGACGTCGGGGACTTCGTCCTGGTGTGGATCGGCGGTGGCCTGGGAATGGCCGCGTTCCTCGGCGGTAAGGTGCACAGGGGCGCCGCCGGGGCCGCGGGCGAGATCGGCTACCTGCCGGTTCCCGGAGCGCCGCTGCAGGAGGATCTCAGGCATCCAGCCGACGGCGGGCTCCAGTCGCTGGTGGGCGCGAGCGTCGTGCGGATGCTGGCCGGAGTGTTCGGCTTCGCCGCGCCCACGGCGGCCGGCGCGGTCCGCGCGGCCGTCGCGGCGGCGGCCGGTACCAGTCCCGGAGCCGCCGGAGCCGGAGAGGACGGCGCCGCGGCTGATGGCGGGAGCGCGGAATCGGGGCCCGCCGCCCGCGCCCGCGAGTTCCTCGGGGAGCTGGCCCGCCGGGTCGCGATCGGCGTCGCCTCCGTGTCCGTCGTGCTCGATCCCGGCCTGGTCGTGCTCGGCGGTGAGGTGGGCCTGGCCGGCGGGACGGCTCTGGCGGACCGGGTAGCGGCCGAGGTGGCCCGTATCTCCCCGGCGAGTCCGCGCATCGTTCCCACCGCCGTGACCGGCGCCCCGGTCCTGCGCGGCGCCATGCTGGCCGCGGTGGACCAGGCACGCGCCGACCTGCTGGCCTCGGTCTGAGCCCAGCGGTGATTTTGCCCCGGAACCTTTATCCGGTCGGCCGCGGCGATCTTGCCACCAGACTTTCAGGCAGAATCTTTGAGTAATTGGTACGGCACGTTAGGTAGTTAGATAATCTCTGCGCTATCAAACAGTTACTCTCCGGCATGAAAGCCATCAATGCCTGACTCTGTGGGGGGTCATGTCCGCTCTGGAGACCGGCCAGTCACCGAAGCCTGCGGGAATCGCTGATGCCGCGGACACGCTGACTGGGGTCGGCGGGAATGGCGGGGGCGCGCTGGAAACCGGGCTGCGCGTCTGGGTGCTCAGGCACCGTGCGCTTGCGGTGCGGCTGGCGTGGCCTGCCGGGTTCGTGGCCGCGGGAGTGGTTCTCTTCCTCTGCTACCTGCGCCTGTCGCGGACACAGCCGGTCGTCTCCGATGCCGCGTCCAACGCGTTGCAGGCGTGGGACATGCTGCACGGGAACCTGCTGCTGCACGGCTGGACGGTCTCTGACGTGTCGTTCTACACGACCGAGCTGCCGGAGTACATGGCGGTCGAGTTCGTCCGCGGGCTGTCCGCCGATGTCGTGCACGTGTCGGCGGCGATCACCTACACGCTGCTGGTGCTGCTGGCGGCGCTGCTGGCCAAGGGGAAGGCCACCGGCCGCCAGGCCGTGGTGCGCATGCTCATCGCCGGCGGCATCATGCTGGCGCCGCAGCTCGGGAACGGCGCGTTCATCCTGCTGCTGGCGCCGGACCACGTTGGCACGCAGGTGCCCTTGCTTGTGATCTGGCTGCTGATCGACCGGGCCGGGCGGCAGTGGTGGGTGCCGGTCGTGACCGGGGTGCTGCTGGCCGTGGTGCAGGTCGCCGACCGGATGGCGGTCACGGTGGGGGTTGCGCCGCTCCTGGTGGTGTGCGGTGTACGGGCCTACCGCGGCCTGGTCCAGCGGCGCGAGCCGCTGGTGTCCCGCTGGTATGAGCTGTCCCTGGCGGCCGCGGCCGCAGTTTCGGTCGGGGCGGCATCACTGGCCAGCAAGCTGATCACCAGCCATGGCGGATACACGGTGCTGCCGCTCAAGGCCACCTTCGCGAGCGTCCCGTCGATGCCGGCGCACTTCTGGCTGACCGTGGAGGGGGTGCTCGGCCTCTTCGGGGCCGACTTCTTCGGGCAGCGGCTGGGCGTGAACACGGCCATCGCGCTGCTTCACCTGGCGGGCCTGGCCATGGCCGTATGGGCTATGTGCATCGTGGTACGGCGCTTCGTTCGCTGTGACGACCTCGTTGTCCAGGTGCTGACCGTGGCGATCGTCCTCGACCTGGCCAGCTATATGTTCAGTGTCCTGCCCGGGACCTACTGGGGCACCCGCCAGATCGCCGCGGTGCTGCCGTCCGGCGCTGTCCTGGCCGGCCGGCTGCTCGCCGGCCGGCTGATCGAGGCCCGGCTGGTGCCTGCCATGTCAGCCGTCCTGCTGTGTTACGTAATCGCCCTTGGGCACGGGGGCGCCCGGCCCGCCGTCCCGGCTTCCGGTCAGGATCTCGCCGGATGGCTGGCTGCCCATCACCTCAGGTCGGGGCTCGCCGATTACGGGCAGGCCAACGACACCACGCTGGACAGCGGGGGACGTATCCAGGTGCGGGAGCCATCGTGGCCGGGCGGCCACGCAGCCCCGGGTAGCTATGAATCGGATGCGTCGTGGTATGACCCCCGGCTCCACTCCGCCAACTTCGTTGTGACGGCTCCCGGGCCGGACAGCCAGAGGCCCTTCATTTACCACGACGCGCTGATCTCATTCGGCCGCCCCGCGCACATCTACCGCTTCCGGAACTACACCATCATGACCTGGCACAAGAACCTGCTCGCAGATCTCCGCTGATCCCGGCTGCCGCCAGACCCTTGACGAATAGCGTCAGCTTCCGCTAACGTTAGCGAAAACTGACATTTAGTCGAGAGGAGCACGGCCATGGGGCAGCCAGTGGCGTTCTTCGAGGTGACCAGCCCGAACGCCGAGCGAGCGCAGAAGTTCTATGCCGAGTTGTTCGGCTGGCAGGTCTCCGCGGACCCGGCCATGGGCGGGTACGCGCTGGTGGACACGGGCGCGGGCGAGGAAGCTGTCGGCGGCGGCATCGGGCCGTCGTCGGACCCGCAGGATTCCGGTATCAAGATCTACATGCGCGTTGATGACCTGGACGGCTACCTGGACCGGGCCGAGCAGCTCGGCGGCCAGCGGCTCGTGCCGCCGACGGACCTGCCCGGCGATTTCGGCCGGTTCGCGATTTTCGCCGACCCGGACGGCAACCCCGTCGGCCTGTGGGCCTGAGGAGACTAAGGTGAGTGGCGATCCGCAGGATGGCTGGATGGACGACGATGCGACGGATGAGGCGCTGCGCGCGCTCGCCGAGCCGCGCCGGCGTGCCATCCTGCGGCTCGTCGCCCGTGATGAGCTGGCGGCCGGTGAGATCGCTGCGGCGTTCGAGGTGACCAGGACGGCGGTCAGCCAGCACCTCACCATCCTGAAGAATGCCGGGCTTCTCGCCGAACGCCGCGACGGTACCCGTAGGCTCTACCGGGCCCGGCCAGAGGGACTAGCCGGGCTCCGGCAGTTCCTTGACGATATGTGGGGAGCCTCCCTCGATGTGGGCCGCCGGCTCGTCGAGGCCGAACGTGGTATCAGCGATGACGACCAGGCCGCCAGCGCCGGATGACGCGGCATGGCCGCAATACCGGAGGATCGCGGGTTTCTGGGCCGTCGTCCTGGACCGGTTCCGGCATTATCTAAACGGCGGTAATGGGCAGCTCGCGCGCCAGAATCTGGGGCCGGGAGAGGACGAGCATGACGACGACCAATGACCCGGCTTCGCCGGCCGCCGTGACGGCCCTGCGCCGGCCGCCGGTGCGCCAGTCCACGGTGGTGCGCAGCGACGTGGCTCATACCTTCGACACGTTCGTGCGGACCATCGGTGTCTGGTGGCCGGTGACGCCCTTCTCGGCCGGCCGGGAACGGGTCCGGGACGTCACGTTCGAGCGGCGGCCCGGCGGCCGGGTCTATGAGACATGGGACGACGGGACGCAGGTCGACTGGGGCGCCCTGCGCGCCTGGGAGCCGCCGGAACGGTTCGTCATGAGCTGGAACATCACGTCCGTCGGGACCGAGGTCGAGCTGCAACGGGGTCGTCAGTGACTGGACCATCCGCACCTGGAACGAGGCTCTCATCCCCGACACCGACGGGACCTGACTCCGGCGGACCCTGACTGCAGGCCCTCCTTTCCTGACAGGCACGTCTCACCGGTCTCCCGGGCGCTGGGTTAAGCTGCTGGGGCATTCCGGACAGGACAGCCGTATCGGGCAGGAGG
>DASQVO010000360.1:0-10174 GCA_035640715.1 Streptosporangiaceae bacterium | reverse complement strand
TGCGGGAGCACCGTCTGGCCGAATCCGATGATCCCCGGGAACCGGTCCTGGCCGGCCCGCATCTTGGCGAGAAGATTCTGCCTGATCTCCTCCTTGACACTTCGGTAGACATGACCGGCAGCGCGCAGTTCGCCAAGCGTGGCGGTGGCGGGTGGCTGCCCCTGCCGTACGGCGGGATGAGGATACTCGCTGTTTGGCTGCACCATTTGACAGTATGTCCCTGTGGCGGGTTTTCGCATCCGTCCCAGCTCACGGGAATTCGCCGGAGTCCCTTCGAGCGCGGAACCCGCGCCAGGCCGCTGCCACGGGCGCGGGCGTCCCGCGCCCGTGGCAGACTGCTCTGGTGGCAATGGTGTTCAGCCAGGTGCAAGCCGACGATGTGGTGGCCGCGCGGGAACTGATCAGTGACGTTATCTCGCCCACGCCGATTCTCCGGTCCCGTCCGCTGTCCGAGCTTCTCGGCGGCCCGGTGTTCCTGAAGTGCGAAAATCTTCAGCGAACCGGTTCGTTTAAGGTCCGTGGCGCCTACCTGCGGATCGCGCGGCTCACCGACGCGGAGCGGGCGCGCGGTGTCGTGGCGGCGAGCGCCGGGAACCACGCGCAGGGCGTCGCGTTCGCGGCAAGTCTGCTCGGCACTAACGCAACGGTCTTCATGCCGGAGGGCGCGCCGCTGCCGAAGGTCCAGGCGACGCGGGGTTACGGGGCGAATGTCGTCCTGGACGGGTCGTCGGTGGAGGACGCCCTCGCCGCCGCGCAGGAGCACGCGACGAGGACCGGGAGCGTCTTCATCCATCCCTTCGAGCATCCTGACATCGTGACCGGCCAGGGGACGCTGGGCTTCGAAATCATCGAGCAGTGCCCGCAGGTGCGGACGGTCGTCGTCCCGGTGGGCGGCGGAGGGCTCGCGGCCGGCATCACGGTAGCGGTGAAGAGCCTCGATCCGGCGGTGCAGATCGTGGGTGTGCAGGCCGCCGCCGCGGCGCCGTTCCCCGCCTCGCTCGCCGCCGGGCGCCCCATCCCCGTCAAGGCCACGCCGACCATGGCGGACGGCATCGCAGTGAGCCGTCCTGGTGAGCTCGCGTTCGGGATCTTGTCGGGCTATGACGCGCGGGTCGTGACGGTGGCCGAGGAGAGCCTGTCCCAGGGGCTGCTGCTCTGCCTCGAGCGGGCCAAGCAGGTCGTCGAGCCGGCTGGCGCCGCCGGGGTGGCGGCCCTGTTCGAGCATGCCGGAGAGATCGAGCCGCCGGCCGTCGTGGTCCTGTCCGGCGGCAACATCGACCCGCTGCTGCTGTCGAAGCTGCTCAGGCACGGCCTGCGGGCGGCCGGACGGTACCTTGCCTTCCGCTGCCGGCTGCCCGACCGGCCTGGGGCACTGGCCAGGCTGCTGCATGAGCTGGCCGGGCTCGGCGCCAACGTGCTCGACGTGTGGCATGAGCGGGTCACGCCGCGGCTGCAGGTCGGCGAGGTGGAAGTGCTGCTGCAAGTGGAAACCCGCGGGCCGGACCACTGCGAGGAAGTGATCACGGAGCTGCGCCAGGCTGGGTACACCCTGGTTTTCAGCTGAGCAGTGCAGTGCTGGCCCGGGGGGGCGACCCCCCGGAACCCCCCGTCAGTTTGCTGCGGTGCTGTCCGATACACCGGCCGCTCGCCGGGCCTGAAGGCCCGGACTCGCTGGGCCGGTAACGATCGCCTGTCCGTAGCCGCCCGCACGCGCTGGGGGCGTCCCGCCGGTGCGGGCCGGAAACGCCCCCGAGCGTGTCAGGCTCCCTGGTACGGGACCGCCTCCAGGATCTCCACGGTCGCTGAACGTCCGTTCGGCAGCGAGTAGGTGGCGTTCTCGCCGACCTTCTTCCCCATGATCGCGCTGCCGAGCGGCGAACGAGGCGAGTACACGTCGATGGGGGCGCCGCTTTCCTCGCGGGAGGCAAGCAGGAAAGTGACCTCTTCGTTGTCGCCGGCGAACCTGACGGTCACCGTCATCCCCGGCCCGACCACGCCCTCCGTGCGGGGCGGCTCGCCGACCCGTGCGTTCTCGAGGATCTGCTGGATCTGCTGGACCCGGCCCTCGTTCTTGCCCTGCTCCTCCTTGGCGGCGTGGTAGCCGCCGTTCTCACGCAGATCGCCCTCATCGCGGGCGGCCTCAATCCTCTTCGCGATCTCGACGCGCAGCGGTCCAGAGCGTTCGTCCAGTTCAGCCTTGAGCCGGTCATACGCCTCCTGCGTCAGCCAGGTGACGGTTTCGTCGCGGGTCTCGGTCACGGGCACTCCTCAGTACTGCGCGGTCTTGCGATGTCCCTAGGGCCGTGGCCGGCCCCTCGGGGTAACCTTTTGAGGCTAACAAGCGTCGACGACTGATCCGAACTAGTCAAATGACGCGGCGGGGAATGCGGCCGATTCCGGCGTGCGTTTTCCCGCATTGGTGCGGCATCGGACCGCGCCGGGCGTGCGCAACCCAGTCAAGGACGGCCGCCGCATGCCGGTAGGCCCCAGGAACCCTGGGCACCACCCGGGGCAATGGAGGGAGATCACTTGTCCGCCGAGACAGCCGGGCGCAACCTGCCCGAGTGCATCAATGCGCCCGAGCGAGGCACGCTGCGGCTGATGGCCGTTCACGCGCATCCGGATGACGAGTCCAGCAAGGGCGCCGCCACCATGGCGCGCTACGTCCGGGAAGGCGTTGAAGTGCTCGTGTGCACGATGACCGGTGGTGAGCGGGGCGACGTCCTGAACCCGGCGATGGACCGCCCGGACGTCCGGGCGAACCTGGCCCGCCTGCGGCAGGAGGAGATGGCCCGGGCACGGGAAATCCTCGGCGTGGCGCAGCGCTTCATGGGGTTCATCGACTCCGGTCTCCCCGAGGGCGACCCCAAGCCCCCGCTGCCGGAGGGCTGCTTCGCGCTGACGCCTCTTGCGGACGCCGCCGAGCCACTGGTGCGCGCGGTCCGCGAGTTCCGGCCGCACGTGATGGTGACCTATGACGAGAACGGCGGCTACCCGCATCCGGATCACGTCATGTGCCATAAGGTCTCGGTGGAGGCATTCGAGGCGGCCGCGGACCCGGACCGGTACCCGGGCGCGGGCGAGCCGTGGCAGCCGCTCAAGCTCTACTATTTCGCCTCCTTCCATCTCGCGAAGTACATGGCGCTGCACGAGGAGATGCTGCGGCGCGGCCTTGAATCCCCGTACGCGAAGATGTTCGAGCAGTGGGAGGAGCGCGCCAAGGAGCGGCTCGAACTCGAGATCACCACGCGCGTGCAATGCGGCGAGTTCTTCGAGATCAGGGATGAGGCCCTGCTGGCACATGCCACTCAGATCGACCCCAAGAGCTTCTGGTTCGCCTGCCCGCTGGACGTGCAGCGCGTCGCATGGCCGACCGAGGATTATCATTTGGCTAGGTCACTCGTTGACACCGAGCTACCAGAGGACGACCTGTTCGCAGGGGTCCGGGAGAAGGTGTGCTTGTGATGGTCATCGCCGCCGCGGTCCTGGCCAAAGCCACGGCGCCGGCCAACGACGTCACGCCCGGCGTGCTCGGCTTCCTCGTCGTCGCGGGGATGGGCCTTGCCCTGTTCTTCCTGCTGAAATCGATGAACCGGCAGTTCAAGAAGCTTCCGCCGCCTCCCGCGGAGACGGACGCCAGCGGCCAGGTGGGCAGGAAAGCCGGTCAGCCGTCGCCCGGCCCGAGCCGCCGCTCGTAGCCGAGCAGCCGCACGCCAGGGGCCGGCTCCCAGTCCAGTCCCGGCACGCGGCTGAACCCTTCGGACTCGTACAGGTGGTGCGCAGCCCGCATGGCCGGCAGCGTGGACAGCAGCAGCCGCCGCACGCCCCGCTCGGCCGCACGGTCGATCATAGACCGTAGCAGCAGTCGGCCGACGCCTCTGCCCTGCGCGTCCGGCGCCACCGCGAGAGCCCTGATGTCGGCCTCGCCGGGGTGACGGGCCAGTTCGCTGGAGGCATCCAGTTCCGCCAGCATGACCGTGCCCAGCAGCCGACCCGCGTCCTCAGCCACCAGTACCACGCCATTCCCGCCAGAGCCGAGGCCGCGCAGCGTCTCCACGTAGGGATCGTCCTTGTACAGGAAACCCCCGGCCAGGTAGGCGGCTACCCGGAGCGCCCCGGCCGCGGGCAGTTCCGCCGGCGTCGTGTCGCGTACGATCATGGCTCCATCCTCCCACGATGCCGGCGCCCGCACGGTCAGCCCGCGGCAGTCCAGACCTTCCGCAGCGCCTCCGGCAGTCCCCACCAGCCGAGCGGTGTCAGCCGCTCCGCCTCGTCTGTGGCGCCGAGCGTCCTCCATAGGGTTGCCACGTAGGAGAACAGCTCGGCGATGGTCTCCTCGTCGAAGTCCTCCTCGCCGAAGCCGCTACCGTCGCCGGCGTCGTCCGGCACCCCGGCGTCCTGCCCTGCCTCGCCGCAGTACTCCCGCACGTACCGGGCCATGTCCACGGCGGACGCGGGCGTGCCGGGGCCGCCCCTGACGAGCGCGGAAACCACCGCCAGCCAGTCGACGTGCTCCAGCGCGCACAGGGCGGCCATCGCCCGGGAGACCTCGTCCAGCCCGTCCTCGTCCAGCCCGTCCTCGTCGAGCGAGTCCTCCCCGGCCCCGGAAGGCCCGGCCGACTCGTCCGCGTCCGGCTCTCCGTCCCCGGGCGGCAGGCCGGAATCCCCCGCCGGCAGGTCGAGCGCCTCACCCGCCGGGGACACGACGCCCGCGGCGAGCGTCAGCCAGAGCTCCGCGTCATCGTCCGGCAGCCCGCGTTCGTCCACGCCGCCGCAAGCGGCCAGCAGCCGGCCAGTCAGGCCGCGCCCGGCGATGGCGGCGCGCACAGACCGGCACGCCTCGCTGAGCTCGCCAGCCGGCAGTGGCCGGTCGCCGACCTCGTCCAGCGCGGCCTGCAAGGCGCCCAGCGCGTCGGCGTCCGCGGCTGCCCACTCGGCGAGGAACTCCGCATCCTTCTCATCGAGCAGGGCCTCCATGGGAACCCGCCCGTCGGCCAGCGGCGACATCATCCACCGTTCCTGAATGCCGACGTATGCGCGCCGCGCCGCGGCGTCACCGGTCACGAGCCGGTCGGGGTCTATCTCACCTGCGGCGAGCTGGGTTTCGAGGTGACGGACCAGCAGGGCATGCATCTCAGCCTGCAGGGGGCTCCGCTCCGGCGGCTCATCCCAGACGTGCAGCCCGACCATGCCGCTCGGCTCCGTCCCGGTTGCTTCCAGCCACTCCCGCACATCACCGACTCTGGCCACGCCATCCCTTATGGCGCCGAGGATTGTCTCCGCGGAATCCCAGAAAGCCGCGGACAGCGGGTTGCCCGCGGCAAGCAGCGCTCTCCGCAGGCCCGGCAGGGAGCCCAGGGCATCGTCAGGCTCGACGCCGAGCAGGCCTAGGGCAACGTCACGCCGGGTGAGCGCGCTGATCGGGCGCCCCGCGAGCTCCGCGAGGTGGCCAGCTTCGAGTTCCACGAATGGCAGCGTACGACGATGGCGGGCAAGCCGCGCACCCGCCGTGGCTTCCCGTGCGGAGGCGATGATCTCCGGGATGGCGGTGATCTCCGGGATGGCGGTGCGCCTGCCATGCGCAGCCAGCGGATGCTGATGGCCCTAGACTGGTCAGGTCCAAGGGATGTCCGCTCACCGCAACGTATGCGCGGATCATCCCGGAACCGTGGACTTCCGCGCCGAGGTGGGCGTGATGCCGCACTGGCCAGGTGCGTGCCGTCCCGCGAATCTGGCACTCCAGTGCCAGTGCCGCGCGGAATGCCTGAAGCAATAGGGTGTAGGAAATTTTAAGGCTGCATATGCTGGATATTGAGCTGATTAGGTCAGACCCGGAGTTCGTGCGGCAGACCCTGCTCAAGCGCATGGACCGGGTGGATCTGGAGCCTGTGCTGGAGGCTGACGCGCAGCGGCGGAAACTGCTGCGCGAGGTGGAGGCTGCGCGGGCGGAGCGCAATCGGCAGGCCAAGGAAATCGGCAAGCTCCGCGCCTCAGGTGCGGACACTGCCGAGGCTCAGCAGCGGGCAGCCGCCCTGGGCGACGAAATCGGCCGCATGCAGGCTGGGCTCGCGGACGTCGAGAAGCACCTGCACGGCCTGTTGATGGAGCTTCCGAACCTCCCCGATGATCGCTCGCCTGCGGGGGGGAAGGAAGCGAACCAGGTGAAACGCACCTGGGGAGAACCACCTCCGCTGGGCGACGCCGCACTCGACCATGTCGAGCTGTGCACACGTCTTGGGCTGATCGACTACGCTCGCGGGGTAAAGCTCGCAGGCAACGGTTATTGGCTGTACACCGGCCAGGGCGCCGCCCTGGAGTGGGCGCTGCTCGACTTTTTCAACCGTGAGCATTATGCCGCCGGTTACCAGTTCATGCTGCCTCCGCATCTGCTGACCGGGGAATCCGGTTATGCCGCAGGGCAATTCCCGAAATTCTACGATGATGTGTTCCATATCGCCTCCGGTGAAGGCGAGCGGTCGTCGTTCCTGCTGCCCACCGCGGAGACCGCGCTGGTGAACGTCTATCGTGACGAG
Organism: Streptosporangiaceae bacterium; assembly: GCA_035640715.1. Classification (GTDB taxonomy): domain Bacteria; phylum Actinomycetota; class Actinomycetes; order Streptosporangiales; family Streptosporangiaceae; genus DASQVO01. The sequence continues at coordinate 3,641 of DASQVO010000360.1, read as the reverse complement.
ATCCTCCCTGGCGAGTCGCTGCCGATCAAGATGTTCGGGTACACGCCGTGTTACCGCCGTGAAGCGGGCAGCTATCGCAGCGAGGAGCGGGGGACGATCAGAGGCCACCAGTTCAACAAGGTGGAGATGTTCCAATTCGTCGCCCCCGAGCAGGCAGACGATGCGCTCAACGAACTGGTCCGCCGCAGCGAGATGCTGGTGGAAAAACTAGGCCTGCACTACCGGACATCGCTGCTTGCTGCACGCGACGCGAGCGCCGCTATGAAGCTCACCTACGACATCGAGGTATGGATACCGAGCATCGGCATATACAAAGAGGTGTCCTCAGCCTCATGGGCCGGTGATTACCAGGCACGGCGGGCGAACATCCGTTACCGGCCGGGACGTGGAATGCCCACCGCCTATGTGCATACCCTCAACGCCTCCGGATTGGCGACGAGCCGGCTACTGCCGGCGATCGTGGAGCAATACCAGCAGCCCGATGGGTCTGTCGTGGTGCCGGAGCCGCTGCGGCCCTGGCTGGGCACAGACGTCATCCGCCCGAAGGGTTGACGTCACTGGCCAGCACGCGGAGGTGGCCGGTGCGCTGCCCCGGCTCACATAGCGTGGGACTGAGGCGGAACGAGAGGCTGACAATGCTGGTGACGAACCATGTGCTGTCCGGAGCGCTCATCGGCGCGGCTGCGCGCCGCCCGGTGCCCGCCTTCCTCCTCGGTGTGGGCTCGCACTTCGTGCTCGACGCCGTCCCACACTGGGGGAAGTGGCGCGACCGGCGCCACTTCCTCCGGACGGCCGTGCCAGACGGGCTGATCGGGCTGGCCGCGATGGCGGCCTTCACGGCTGCCGCGCCACGCGACCGCCGTGCAGCCGTGGCCGCCGGCATGGTCGGCGCTGCCCTGCCCGACATCGACAAGCCCAGCCGGATATGGTTCGGTTTCTCGCCCTGGCCTGCGGCGGTCGACGACTTTCATCGCCGGATCCAGGACGAGGCGCCCGGCCGGTTCATGAATGAGGTGATATCGGGCACGCTCTTCGCCTGGTCGGCGGTGCTGCTCCTTCGCTCGCGCGGCGTCCCGCGCCGCTGACCGGCGCGCGGCGGATCACACCCGCGGCGTCAGCGGTCGGTAAGGCGGTCCAGCGCCGCGAGGATCCGCTTCTCCGACACCGGGATGGGCGTCCCCAGTGTCTGCGCGAACAGGCTGACCCGCAGTTCCTCGATCATCCAGCGGACGTCCCGCACGTCCTGGCCGGCCCGGCGTGACGGCGGCAGCGCCTGGACCGCGTCCCGGTAGGCGTCGGCCACCCGGTGCACCGTGGCCATCCGCTCCGCGTCGCGGACAGGATCGGCCGCTACCTTGTCCATCCGCTGCCTGATGGCCCGAAGGTAGCGGACCAGGTCACACAGGCGTGCCGCCCCGGTGGCGCTGATGAAGCCGGGGTAGACGAGCGCGGAGAACTGCGTGCGGATGTCGGCGAACGCCGGCTCGCCCGCGCGTGCCCCGGCACGGTCCAGCGCCGCCTCCACCTCATGGGCCTCGGTCAGCACCCGCGCGGCGTCCGAGATCACCGCGGCAGTCGCGGGAGCCAGGTCGCGGCGTGTGGCCTCGACGAGCCGGGCGAAACCCTCCGCGTCCCAGGCCGGGCCGCCCGCGCGGACGATCACCTGATCGGCCGCGGCCGCGGCGCAGTCGTCGAGCAGGGCGACGGCGCCCGGGTACGGGCCGCGGCTCAGTGCCAGCTTCTCCTGGACGGACAGGCGGGCGGCGATGGACCTGGCGCCTGAGGGAACCTGCAGCAGGAGCAGCCTGCGGGTGCCGAGCCGCATGCTCTCGGCCGCCTCCGCCTCGGTGCCGAACAGCCGCACGTCCACGGCGTCGCCCGCGTCCGCGAGCGCAGGGTAGGCGCGGACCTGGCCGACGGTGAACACCCGGGGCAGCGAGCCGACGTCCCAGGAGCGCAGACCTGTGCGGGTGAGGCCGCGCGCGGCCTCGGCCAGCGTCGCCTGCATCTGCGGTCGCAGCTCCCGGCGGAGCGCGTCCAGGTCCTTGCCCTCGGCCAGCACGCGGTCGCCTTCCGTGACCCGGAACGTGACCTTCAGGTGAGCGGGCAGCTTCGCCAGGTCGAACGCGTCGCGCGGTACCGGCACCCCGCGCAGCCGGGTGAGCTCGGCTCCGAGGGCGCCAAGCAGGTCGCCGTCCGCCGGGCCGAGCCTGGCCAGCACCTGACGGGCCACGTCCGGCGCGGGCACGAAGTTCACCCGGAGCTGCTTGGGCAGCGACCTGATCAGCTCGGTCACCAGCTCCTCGCGGAGCCCCGGCACTTGCCAGCGAAACGTCTCGCCCCGCACCTGGTTCAGCGTCGCCAGCGGGATGTCCACGGTCACCCCGTCGCGCGGGTCGCCCGGCGCGAATTCGTACGACAGCGGGAACCCAGCCCACTCGTCCGGGTAGTCGGCCGGCCGGACCTCGGCCGCCGCCGGGTCGGCCAGCTCACCGGGAGTGAACGTGAGCAGGTCCGGCGTTACGGCGCGCGTCTTCTTCCACCAGGTGTCGAAGTGGCGTGCCGAGGTGACGTGCGCAGGGATCCGCTGGTCGTAGAACGTGTACAGCGTCTCATCATCGACCACGATGCCGCGCCGCCGCGCCCTGCGCTCGAGTTCCTCGGCGTCGGCGAGCAGGCTCTGGTTGTGATGGAAGAACCGGTGCCGGGTCTGCCAGTCGCCCTCCACCAGGGCATGCCGGATGAACAGCTCGCGCGCGGCGGCCGGGTCGGCCCGCGCGTAGCTGACCTTCCGCGCGCTGACGATCGGCAGCCCGTACAGGGTGACCTTTTCCAGCGCCATCGCCGCGCCGCGCCGGGAATCCCAGTGCGGCTCGCTGTAGGAACGGCGCGCGAGATGCGCCGCGAGCGGTTCCGCCCACTCGGGCTCGATGCGTGCCGCGGTCCGGCCCCACAAACGTGACGTCTCGACGAGTTCGGTGACGACCACCCATTGCGGCGGCTTACGGGCCAGCGACGAATCCGGGAAGATCGCGAACCGTGCGCCGCGCGCCCCGGCGAATTCGGTCAGGGGACGGCGCTTACCCCGCGCCTTCTGCTCGGCGTCTCTCATCCCGATGTGGGACAGCAGGCCGGCCAGCAGTGACACGTGAATTCGCTGCGCCAGCTCAGCCGGGATCGGGGGCCGCTCTGCCCCGTCCGGGCCGCCAGCCCCGTGGCCAGTGGTCCCGTGGCCAGCGGCCCCGTGGCCAGCGGCCCCATGGTCAGCGGCCCCGTAGTGGGCGGCCGCGTGACTGCTGGCGCTGTGGCCGGCCCCGATGGTGATGCCGAGGCCCGCCGCGGCCTCGCGGAGCTGGCCGTAGAGGTCCTGCCATTCACGGACCCGCAGGTAATGTAGGTACTCGCGGCGGCACATACGGCGGAACGCTGATGAGGACAGCTCGCGCTGCCGCTCCCGCAGGTAGTCCCAGAGCCGGAGGAAGGCCAGGAAGTCCGACCCCGGCTCCGCGAAGCGCGCATGCATGGCGTCCGCGGCCTCGCGGGACTCGGCCGGCCGCTCCCGGGGGTCCTGGATGGACAGCGCGGCGGCGATGATGAGCACCTCGCGGACGCAGCCGTTGTTTGCCGCCTCGATGATCATC
>DASQVO010000359.1:0-27327 GCA_035640715.1 Streptosporangiaceae bacterium | reverse complement strand
AAACGCCTCCGTGACGGCCTGCGGGCCTTCCGCGAGGAAGGCCCGCGCACGCTGGCGGAACGCCCGCTTCGTCAGCCGGCGAGCGGCCTTCAGCCGCGGCGAGCGGACGCTGGTGTGCTCAAGCCCGGGCGACGCCACCATCAATGAACCAGCGCCTGGCTAACGGCCGCGACCGCCCGCTGCCGTCAGGCAGCGGCACGCGTCTTGCCCGCCTCTTCCGGCGGCTCGGGGAGGGACTTCTTGGCCACCACGACCAGCGCGGTGAACGCGGCAGCGTCCGCCACGGCCAGCTCGGCCAGCATCCGGCGGTCGACCTCCACGCCCGCGGCCTTCAGGCCCTGGACGAACCTGTTGTAAGTGATGCCGTTGCTGCGGGCCGCGGCGTTGATGCGCTGGATCCACAGCCGCCGGAAGGCGCCCTTGCGGTCCTTGCGGTCCCGGTACGCGTACGTCATCGAGTGGAGCACTTGCTCCTTGGCCTTGCGGTACATGCGCGACCGCTGGCCACGGTAACCGCTCGCCCGTTCGAGGACCACCTTGCGCTTCTTGTGGGCGTTGATCGCCCGCTTCACGCGTGCCATTTCGTCGACTCCTCAGTTCGCGGGCCGGGCTACTTCCCCAGCAGCTTCTTGATCTCCCTGACGTCGCTGGGCGCGAGTACCACATCCCCTGCGAGCCGGCGTGTCTGACGGGACGGCTTGTGCTCGAACAGGTGATTACGGTTGGCGCGGCGGCGCATTACCTTTCCGGTACCGGTCAGCTTGAATCGCTTCGCAGTGCCGCTGTGCGTCTTCATCTTCGGCATGGTCGCCGTCGTCTCCATTCATGTGCGCGCCACAGGCGCGTTCTTCCCCTGCCTCGTACGTTTTCAGGGCAGCCCGCAGTAAGCCAGCGAGCCGACTGCCGCATCGGTGCCGGCCCGCGAGAGCTGGCGCCCGCCGCTGGCAGAGCGTCAGGTGCGGTTCAGGCTAAGGCTAAGCCGTCAGCCCGCCGACACTTCCTGGTGGCCCGGCTGCCTCGCGCCCTGGCCGGCATTACCCCGGGCCGCCGCGGAAGCCGCGGCGGCGTGCACGGCACGCGGGCCCGGCACCGGCCGGTCGTCGGCCGGGTGGGCCGGCGTCTGCGGGGCACGCTCGGCCTTGTTATCGCTCTTCCTCCGGTGCGGCCCAATCACCATGGTCATGTTCCGGCCGTCCTGCTTGGGCTGGGCCTCCACGAAGCCGAGCTCCTCGACGTCGCCTGCGAGGCGCTGCAGCAGCCGGAAGCCGAGTTCTGGCCTGGACTGCTCACGCCCCCTGAACATGATCGTCACCTTGACCTTATCGCCCGACTTGAGGAACCGCTCGACATGGCCCTTCTTGGTGCCATAGTCGTGCGGGTCGATCTTCGGCCGGAGCTTGATCTCCTTGATGACGGTCTGGGCCTGGTTCTTGCGGGATTCCCTGGCCTTGAGCGCGGACTCGTACTTGAACTTGCCGTAGTCCATGAGCTTCGCGACCGGCGGCCGCGCCGTGGGCGCGACCTCTACCAGATCAAGGTCGGCTTCCTGAGCCAACCGGAGCGCATCGTCTATCGACACGATCCCGACCTGCTCGCCGTTGGGTCCGACGAGCCTGACCTCCGGGACGCGGATGCGCTCGTTAATACGAGATTCGGCGCTGATGTGACCTCCTTGAGCCTCACCACTGCCGCGGAGTCTCCGTGGCAGACTGCCGTGACTAAACCCGCGGGGCCGCCCGGGAAGCGGGAAAACCGCCTCACACGAGAAAAGCCCCGCACGCCATGCACGCGGGGCAACCACGGTGGCCGCACTGCCCCGTCTCACTACTGTGACACCGGGAGCGCGCCAACGCCAGAGACGCGCCGCAGTCATGTCCCGCTTTCATCCGGGACTCCTGCGCCGCCCCATCCGGCCTGACCCGCCAGCCAGCGGCCGGCTAGGTGGGAGGTGGTCCTCCGCTTGCACGTCCGGCATTGCGTGCCGGACTAGTCGTCAACTAAGCGTAGCAACATTTTTCGGTGCTGGATATTCCCCAGGCCGGCCCGCACCCAGCTGAGCTCCGCCACGCGCTGGTTGAGGACCCGGCGGCTGAACGCCTCCGAGCCGAGATAGCCGATCAGCACCGCGCCGCCGACGAGGACGAGCAGCACCGCCCACATGGCGAGGTGCCCCACTTCCGGGGTGAGGACCGCGCGAAGCCCCTCCGAGATGTACACCATGGGGTTGAACAGGACGGCGATCTGCAGCCAGCGGATGTGGTGCAGCGCCGACCACGGATAGAACACACAGCCCAGCATGGTGGCGGGCAGCAGGATCGCCGCGAACAGCATCTGCATCTTCCGCGGGTCCATCAGCGTGCCGAGCAGCAGCCCCAGCGCCGCGGTCAGCAGCGACGCCGCGACCAAGATGAGCGCAAGCAGCGCCCAGTTCGTCACGTGCGCGTGCGGAGTCTGCCCCGCCGCGTGCACAAAGAGCACGATCGGGATGACGATGAGCGCCCCGAGGAACGCCTGCACGGCGCCGGCCGTGATCTTCTGGATGGCGAGCACGTTCAGCGGTACCGGGGCGAGCGCCCGGTCCTCGATCGTGCGCTGCCAGGAGAACTCCATGACCAGGGGGAAGGTGGTGGCGGTGATGCCCTGCATGAGCAGCATGGACGCCATCAGGCCCGGGAGCAGGATCGTCGAGAACGTCGTGCCACCCGCGCCGCCCGCCGCGCCTGGGTATCCCCCGCCCGCCTCAAAGAGGCTCGCGGCGCCGATCTTCGGCATCACGTAGGTGAACACGAACACCCACAGCAGCGGCTGGATTATGGACCGCGTAAAGGTTGAGGGCAGGTTCCGGCCGAGCACGCGGAACTCGCGCGCCATCATCGCCGCGAAGGTCCGGGCCATCGTCGGGTGCGGCACCGGCGCACCCGAGATGACAGCCACCGCCCCGGTCAGCGAGCTCGTGCCGGATTCTGCGGAGATCGGGGCCGCGCGGCCCGCCGGGGTATTGCTCGTGGTCGTCATTCGCGGTACTCCCGTCCGGTCAGAGTGAGGAATACGGTTTCCAGGCTGGGCTTCAGCTGTGCGGCGTCACGCACGGTCAGGCCCGCGCGGGCGCCCGCCGTCACCAGTTCGCCGAGCACGCCGTCGGGCTCCCGGGCGAATACCCGCACCTGGTCCCCGTCGGCCTCGATCTTGCTGACCCCCGGCCGGCTTTCGAGAGCGGACAGCGTATCCAGCTCCCTGGGCACGCCTCCCTCGTACCGGACGGTTATAACCGTGTCAGCCCCCGCGCCCTGCTTGAGGTCGTCGACCGTCCCCGACGCGAGGACCTCACCGTGGTCGACCACGGCCACCCGATCGCAGAGCGCTTCGGCCTCTTCCATGTAGTGCGTGGTGAGCAGGATGGTCTGGCCCTCCGCATGCAGGGCGTGCAGCGTGTCCCACAGGTTCACCCGGGTCTGCGGGTCGAGGCCCGCGGTCGGCTCGTCGAGGAACAGCACATCCGGCTTGTGCACCAGTGCACGCGCGATCATCAGCCGCCTCGCCTGGCCTCCCGAAAGGTCGGTGGCCATCGCCCGGCGCCGGTCCGTGAGGCCGAAGGCGACCAGCAGCTGCTCCGCCCGGCGCGCCGCCTCTCGCCGTCCCAGCCCGAAGAACCGGCTGCGGAATTCGAGGTTCTCGCTCACGCTGAGCTGCATGTCCAGCGTGTTGTTCTGCGGCACCACGCCGATCCTGCGCTTCACCCCGACGGGATTGGCCATCACGTCGGTCCCGGCTACCCAGGCGCGGCCGCCGGTCGGCACGATGAGGGTGGTGAGCATACCGATGGTCGTCGACTTCCCGGCCCCGTTGGGCCCGAGCAGGCCGAAGAACTCCCCCGTCGCGACCTCCAGGCTGATCCCGCGGACAGCCTGCACGTCGCCACGCGAGGTTGTGTAGGTCTTGCGCAGGTCCTCGGCGCGGATCGCCGCCCCAGAACGCGGCAGCTCCTCGGCTGGCCGCCTGTCCCGCGCGGTCGGCGGTGGTCGGGTACCGCGCTCCTTCCGTATCAACTCGTTGAACCGCTCGATCGTGTCCGTGAGGAACCTGCGGACCACCGGCTCGTCCTCCCGCGCCACATAGTTACAGGCATCCCGCCACTTCGGGCCGATGATGGCGCCGGCCTCCGCGAGCTTGCGGCTCCCCCGGTCGGTGAGGTAGAGCCTGACCACACGGCGGTCCACCTCATTCCGGCGCCTCTCGACGAGGCCATCACGGACCAGGGTGTCGACGACCGACGTGACCCTCCCGGGCGTTGACCAGCCGCGCGCCACCACCTCGCTGGACTTCAGACCGCCCCGGCTGGCCAGCACGCGCAGCACGTCAAGGCCCGCCGGGCTGATCCCGGTCCCCTGAGCCGTGTGCCACCGGAACGCGCCCATTGTCCTGGCGGCGATCGCGAGCAGCTCGGACAGTGACGCATCCGGAGGCACGCCAACGGCGTCGTCTGCGGACATCGCACCCGATGCATCCGCCCGCGCGCCGGTGCCCTCACCGCCGCAGGCGGCTTGTTCCGTCCGGTAAGTCCCTACCTCGTCAACCACGGGACAAGTCCCTACCTCGTCGACCACGGGACAAGCATGCCAAGCACAGTCCGGAGTCAAATATTTTGAGCCCGAACTAATTAAGCTCAGTGCGGCCCGGCAGCCGCGGCCCGGCGGTCCAGTTCGGCGAGACCGGCTGCACGCATCGCCTCGAGCGGGGCCGGCCGCTGGCCGGTCATCAGCTCCAGCTGCCGCGCAGCCTGGTGCAGCAGCAGCTCGAACCCGCTGATCACGACGGTGCCCGCCGCGCCTGCGGCCTGCGCGAGCGGAGTTGGCCAGGGAGCGTACACCACGTCGAACACGGCGCCAGGCACATCGGTGCCACGGTGGATCCGTTCGGCGTAAAGATCCGCGGCACCCGCCGGCACCGTGGACACCAGCAGATCCTCCCCGGCTGGCGACGGGCGGCCCGGCTCCCCGAGCGACCGCAGTTCCACCCGCATGCCGAGACGGCCGGCGACAGCCAGCAGCCCGCCCGCCCTGGCCTTGTCACGCACCGCCACCGTGACCTCGTGCAGGCCGGCCTGCCGTAGCGCGGCCAGCGCCGAGCAGGCCGTCGCGCCCGCGCCGAGGATCGTGGCCGAACGAGGCGATGTCAGGCCCGCCGCGGCAAGCGCGGCGACCATCCCCGGCACGTCGGTGTTGTAGCCATGTCGCTGACCGGCGGAGAACACCACCGTGTTCGCGCCGCCGACCTCGGCGGCGAGCGGCTCCACCTGGTCCAGCAGCGGCAGGACCGCGCGCTTCAGCGGCATCGTCAGCGACAGGCCCGCCCAGTCCTCGCCGCAGGAGGCGACCAGGGCGGGCAGTTCCGCCTCGGCACACTCGATCGCCGTATACGTCCACCCGTCCATTCCGAGCGCGGCATAGCCCGCGCGGTGCAGGACCGGGGACAGCGAGTGGGCGATTGGCGAACCGAGAACGGCGGCTTTCATCAAGGCCCGATGATAGCTGGTTCCGGCACGGTCACCCCTGCCCGAGATTCTGCGCCAGCTCCGCCCTGAACTGCTCGAACTGGGCCGGGCTGGCCGTAAATTTGGTCAGGCCCGTCTTGGGATTCACGGTCACGAAGTACAGGTCGTTCCCTGACGCGGGATGCAGCACGGCCTGGATCGCGGCGTCGCCCGGGCTGTCGATCGGGCCCGGCGGCAGCCCCTTGTACCGGTAGGTGTTGTACGGCGACGTGCTCTGGAGCTGCTGGTTCGACGCGATGATCCCGTAGGTGCCCAGCCCGTACATTACCGTGCTGTCGAGCTGCAGCGGCATCCCCAGATTCAGCCGGTTGTAGATGACGCGGGCAATCAGGGGGTAGTACGAGACACTGCCGCCTTCCGCCTGGATCAGGCTGGCCATGGTGATCACCTGGCCGGGCGTCAAGTGAGCCGCGGCCGCGGCCGCGGTCAGGTTGACGCTCGCGGCTTCCTGATCGAACCGCTGGATCATGGCCTTCAGCATCTCCGTGGCGGTCATCTTCGGCTGGACCTGATAGGTGGCCGGGAAGAGGTAGCCCTCCAGCTTGCCGTCCGCGTAGGAGGGCAGGCCCAGCGATGCCGGGGCATTGAGCGCCTTCTGGAAGCCGGCCGCGGGTATCCCGGAGTGCTTTTCCAGGTCAGCCGCGATCTGCGAGAGGCGCCAGCCCTCTGGGATCGTGATCTTGACCTGGTCGAGCGAGGCAGGGCTGAGCAGCAGCGCGTACGCCAGGGACGCCTTCATGTGCTTGCGCAGCCGGTAGAAGCCCGGCTGCAGGCCCGCCTGGTTCGTGCTGTGCTCGGCGGCCAGCACGAACGCGCGGGCACTCTCGACCACGCCGAGGGTGACCAGGGTCTGGCCGAGCGATGTGGCTGTCTGCCCCTGCTGCACCTGCACGACCACCTGGCCGCTGCCGTTGCCGGAGTAGTCGGCGGGAAAAAACCTGCCCTGCACGAACCGGAAGGCGTAGAACCCGCCGGCCGCCAGCGGGAGCACGATCACCAGGACCGCGACCAGCGGGGCGATCCAGCGGGACCGCCGGCGCTTGCCGCCGCGGCCGGACGGTGCGCTGCGCCCCGGGGAACCGCCGGCGGGACCGGCGCTGCCGGCAGCCCTGCCGAACCCCGGGACGAACCGCTCGTCGTCATAGGCGCTGTCCTCCCAGGGAGGGCCGTCGCCAGCGCGGCCGGGATTGTCCTGGCCCGTCGCGTAGGAGGCGTCATCGGCGTAGCGGTCCTCCCCGCGATACGGCTCCTGGCCGCGATACGGGTCCTGGCCGGAGTACGGGTACGGGCCGCCATCCCGGTACCGGGCACCGTCCGGGTGCGGGGCGCCGCTCCCCCGATGGCGCGGGCCGCGGGATCGCTGATCGCCGGTGCCGGGATAAGGCGCATCACCGGGATAACCGTACGGGTCATCACCGGCGTAGCCAGGGGTGCTGCCGCCCTGGTACACATCCCGGCCGTAGGCCGCACCGTGAGCGTGCTGACCGGGCCCATAGCCCGCCCGCTCGTTCCGGTAGCCGGACGGCGGATCATCGCCGTACGGGGGGCGCTGCTCACCGGGGTAGCCGTGCCCCTGCCGGGCAGGGTAGCCGGGACCGGCGCCGCGAGCGGCCTCCTGGCCCGCGTAACCGGGGTCCGTGGTGTGACCGTAGCGCGGCGCCTCCTCGCCGGCCGGCGGCCATTGCCATTCTTCCTCGCGCTGATCGCTCCTAGCGCGCCTGGGCATTCCGCGGCCGGGGCCCATCCGCCTGTCTCCGGTCATCCGGCGATACCGCCAGGGACGGAAACAAGCTCACCCGGAGCGTGCCCGGTAGTTCTCTCGGCATCCAGCGCCGCCTGCAGGAGCACGGCGGCCGCCGCCTGGTCGACGACCGGCCGGCGTGCCCGGGAGTCTTTCCCGCCCTGCCGGAGCGCGGCATGCGCCGTCGTCGTCGTGAAACGTTCATCGACCAGCCGGACGGGAACGGGCGCGATCCGGCCAGCCAGCGCCGAGGCAACCTTCCGCGCGTCCGCCGCGGCGGGCCCCTCCCGCCCGGCCAGGGTCGTCGGCAGCCCGACGATGACTTCGAGTGCATCGTGGCCGGCCGCTAGCTCTGCCAGCCTGTCCAGGTCGCCGCGACCGCGCGGGACCACCGTGAGCGGGCTCGCGAGCACTCCGCCGGGGTCGCTGCGGGCCACGCCCACACGCACCGAACCCACGTCAACAGCCAGACGCACGCCCATCCTCACGGCCGGGGACCTCTCCCCCAGCCTGTACGCAGAGCATGCGGCGCCTCCAGCGCCGGCCGCCCATCCAGCATGCACGGGGTGCCTGGGAAGCGGCTCGCCTCCACCGGAGGCAGCACCGGGAGACCGCACGCAAGCGGAAGCAACGGGGCGGGTGGGGGACAGCATGCCATCACGTTACGCTGCCAGCTTCGCTGGCGTCCCTCAAAACCCCTCGAACCACATCAAAAGCCCTCTCGATGATAGCCGGTCCCCCGTCCCCGAGGGGGGCACCGCCGCCCTGCGCGACGTCGGGCTTGCCGCCGCCGCCACCGCCGAGCACGCGCGCCGCGGCGCCGACGAGCTTGCCCGCGGCAAGACCCCGGTCGCGGGCCGCCTCGTTGACGGTAACGACGGCCACGGGCCGGTCCGCAGGCACGCCAATGACCATCACCACGGCCGGGCGCTGGGCCGGCATCCGGCCGCGGATGTCGAGCGCGAGCTTGCGGATGCTGTCGGCGTCCGTGCCATCGGGTACCCGGTACGGGACGAACGCAGTCCCGCCGATGTCCTCCGGGTGGCTGGCCAGGCCGGCCGCCGCTTCGAGCAGTTGGGCCGAACGGAGCCGCTGGAGCTCGCGCTCGGCGTCCCTGAGCCTGGTGACGAGTGACGAGACCCGCTCGGGAAGCTCTTCCCTGCGCGACTTGAGCTGCTCGCTGAGCTGGCTGACCAGGACGTTCTCCCTGGCGAGGAACCGGAACGCGTCGATGCCGACGAGAGCCTCGACGCGGCGGACGCCCGACCCGATCGACGACTCACTGAGGATCTTCACAAGGCCGAGCTGGCCGGAGTGTGCCACGTGCGTGCCGCCACACAGCTCACGAGAGTAATCGCCGACCTCCACCACGCGCACCTGATCGCCGTACTTCTCGCCGAACAGGGCGAGCGCCCCCATCGCGCGGGCCTCGTTGATGGAGGTGCGGAAAGCCCGGACGTCCAGGTCGTTGATGAGGACCTGGTTGACCTCGTCCTCCGCGTCGCTCAGCACGGACCGCGGCACGGCGCCCGGCGCGGTGAAGTCGAACCGCAGCCGGCCGGGGGCGTTCTCCGAGCCGGCTTGCGCGGCCGCCTCACCGAGGGCACCGCGGACCGCGCGGTGCACCAGGTGGGTCGCGGTATGCGACCGGGAGATCGCGCGGCGCCGCTCGACGTCGATCTCCGCGTACGCGGGCGCGCCGACCGTCACCTCACCAGAACGCACCTTGCCCCGGTGCACGATGAGCCCGGGCAGGGGCGCCTGGACGTCGAAGATCTCGATCACGGCCTCGGCTGACCCGCCGCTGCCGGCCCGGATGACGCCCCCGTCGGGCAGCTGCCCGCCGCCCTCCGCGTAGAACGGCGTGCGGTCGAGCACGACCGATACTGTCTCGCCCGCCGAGGCAGCCGCCACCGGGACGTCGTCCGCCAGCAGGCCGATGATCGTCGCCTCACCCGTGAACTGGTCGTATCCGGTGAAGGTGACGGTTCCGGCGCGCTCGCGCAGCTCTGCGAGCACGGAGATGTCCGCGTTACCGGTCTTCTTCTGCGCGGCATCGGCCTTCGCACGCTCGCGCTGCTCGGCCATCAGCCGCCGGAATCCCTCTTCGTCTACTGAAAGCCCTTGCTCGGCGGCCATTTCCAGGGTGAGCTCGATCGGGAACCCGTAGGTGTCATGCAGCTGGAACGCCTGCTGGCCCGAGAGCGTGGCGGAGCGCTTGCGCTTGGTCTCCTCCATCGCGGCGTCGAAGATCGCGGTCCCGGTGCGGAGCGTGCCGAGGAACGCCGCCTCCTCCGCATCGATGACGGTATGGATGTTGGCCGCATCCCGGCGCAGCTCCGGGTACAACGGCGCCATCGCGTTAATGGCGGTGGCGCTCAGCTCGTGCAGGTAACGCTCGTCGCTGCCGGAGTGGCGGCCGGCGCCGCCGCGCTGGCCGCCGGCCAGCAAGCGCAGGTTACGGATGCTGCGGCGCAGGATCCGGCGCAGCACGTACCCGCGCCCCTCGTTAGCCGGCAGCACCCCGTCCTCGGCCAGCATCACGGACGCGCGCACGTGGTCGGCGACGACCTTGAGCGCGATGTCGGTCCGGGTGTCCCGGCCGTATTTCTGCTCGGTGAGCTCCGCCGCCCGGTCGAGGATCTTCCACGTCGTGTCGACCTCGTAGATGCTGTCGACGCCCTGCAGGATCGCCGCCATCCGCTCCAGGCCCATCCCGGTGTCCACGTTGCGGAACGGCAGCGGGCCCTGGACGTCGAAATCCTCCTTGCTGCGGACCGCGCTGAGCTGGTCCTGCATGAAGACGAGGTTCCAGACCTCCAGGTAACGGTCCTCGTCCGCCTCGGGGCCGCCGTCCCGGCCGTACTCGGGGCCGCGGTCGTAGTAGATCTCCGAGCACGGCCCGCCCGGACCCGGCACGCCCATGTGCCAGTAGTTGTCCGCCAGGCCGCGGCGCTGGATACGGCTCTCCGGCAGCCCGATCACATCCCGCCAGATCGCGTACGCCTCGTCGTCGTCGTGCAGGACGGTCGCCCAGAGCCTGGCCTCGGGGAAGCCGAAACCGCCGTCACGCTCCGCCCGGGTCAGCAGCTCCCAGGCGAAGGGGATCGCCATGTCCTTGAAGTAATCGCCGAACGACCAGTTGCCCAGCATCTGGAAGAACGTGGCGTGCCGCGTGGTCCTGCCGACTTCCTCGATGTCGAGGGTCCGCATGCACTTCTGCACGTCCGCCGCCCGCCTGAATGGCGGGGTTTGCTGGCCGAGCAGGTACGGCTTGAACGGCTGCATCCCGGCGATGACGAAGAGCACCGTGGGATCGTCAGCAACCAGGCTGGCGGAGGGGACGATCGTGTGCCCATGCTGCTCGAAATATCCCAGGTAGCGGCGCGCGATCTCTGCCGACTCCATCAGCAGCCATCCTTCACGTGGTCATTGCGGCCGCGTCGGCGGCCTCCGGTTACTTCTTGTATCCGCAAGCGTAGGGCCTGGCTGCGGCTGATGCCGATTCATATACAGGTCCATGCCCTCGCGCACGTCCCGGGCGAACAGGCCCGCCGCCCTCATCCGGGCCAGGATGGCCTTCTGCGCGCGCCACGCGGCCCGCGAGGTCCGCCAGGCCGTCCGGGCCGCGCTCCACTGCACCGGCCGGGACTGGGCGGCCCGGTAGTGGACCGGGCCGGGCCGGGCCCGGGTGGCCGGGACCCCTGCCGCCGTGGCCGGGTCCTCCAGCGACGCAGCCGGGTCCTTCAGCGACGCGGCCCGGACGGATATGGCCCGCCCCAGCGCCGTGACGCGCCGGTAGCCCGTGATCCCCGCCGCCGCGCCGACCGATAGCCAGAAGGCCCGCCGGATCACCGGCGTGCCCCGGTGAGCGGGTCGCGGCCGTCGCCGATGGCCCTGCGCCGTACGTTGGGCACATCGGGCGCGTCGCGTACGGAGGGCAGGTCCGGCCCGGGCATGTGACGCCGGATCGCGACGGCCCTGCGCACTCCGTAGACGAAGGCAGCGGTCCGGCCGGCTGGCCCCGCCGCGATCACCCGCCCGAGCCCGGCCAGCGCGGACACCTGGCCGGCGAGCTCTGACATGCCGGCGTTCAGCTCGTCCATGCTGGCCGTGACGGAGCTGGTGGCGTCCAGCTGCTCATTGGCCCGGTCCACCGCCGCCTGCGCCCGCTCGAAAACCAGGTCGCCGCGCGAGCGCAGCTCGGCCAGCAGCCGGGCCGCCTCGGCCAGCAGCCGGGCCAGCCGGAACAGCACGTAGACGCCGGCGCATACCAGCACCGCCCAGAAGAAGGCGGCGATGAGCGCGGCCCATTCCCCTGCGTTCAGCATGCCTGCTTCCTTACACCGCCGACGTATTCATCTGGCCGACCTTATCGCGCAACGGATCCGCGTGGTCTTCGCAGGATGGCACGGATGCGCCCGGCGCGCTCCGCGAAGCGGGCCTCCATCCCATGGGCGGACGGCTCATAGTAGACGCGGTCGGCCACCGAGTCAGGAGCATAACGCTGCGTTACGACTCCTTCCTCGAAATCGTGCGGATACAGGTAATCGTCGCCATGCCCGAGTTTCCGTGCCCCCGGATAGTGCGCGTCCCGCAGGTGCGCCGGCACCGGCCCCGTCAGGCCCGCACGCACGTCGGCGGAGGCCGCGCCAATGGCCTTGACCACGGAGTTCGACTTCGGGGCGAGGGCCAGGTGGATGACGGCCTGAGCCAGGTTGATCCGCGCCTCGGGCAGCCCGACGAACTCGACGGCCTGCGCCGCAGCCACCGCCACCTGCAGGGCGGTCGGATCCGCCATCCCGACATCCTCGCTGGCATGCACGATGATCCTGCGGGCGATGAACCTGGGATCCTCCCCCGCCTCGATCATCCGGGCCAGGTAGTGCAGCGCGGCGTCGGCATCGCTGCCCCTGATGCTCTTGATGAACGCGCTGATCACGTCGTAGTGCTGGTCGCCGTCCCGGTCATAGCGGACGGCCGCCCGGTCCACGGCGCGCTCAAGCGCGCCGGTGTCGATGAGGCCGCCCTCGGGCAGGCCGAGCGCGGCGGCCTCGAGGTAGGTGAGCGCGCGCCGGGCATCGCCGCCGGCCAGCCGGATCAGGTGCTCGAGTGCCGCGTCGTCCAGGGTGACCGACCCGGCCAGGCCACGCTCGTCGGCGAGGGCGCGCCGGACCACGTCCCGCACGTCGTCGTCGCTCAGCGGGGTGAGCGTCAGCAGCAGCGAGCGGGACAGAAGCGGGCTTACCACGGAGAAAAACGGGTTCTCCGTGGTCGCGCCGATGAAGGACACCCACCTGTTCTCGACCGCGGGCAGCAGCGCGTCCTGCTGCGTCTTGCTGAACCGGTGCACCTCGTCGATGAAGAGCACGGTCTGGGTGCCCGTCATGCCGAGCTCCCGCCGCGCGGCGTCCACGGCGGCGCGAACATCCTTGACGCCCGCAGTCACCGCCGACAGTTCGACAAAGCGCCTGCGGGTCACCTGGCTCACGACGTAGGCGAGTGTGGTCTTGCCGGTGCCCGGCGGCCCCCAGAGCAGCAACGACATCGGCGCATCGTTGTCTGTCAGCTTGCGGAACGGCGTGCCCTCACCGGTCAGGTGCTGCTGGCCGACGACCTCGTCGAGGGTACGCGGACGCATCCGCACCGCGAGCGGCGCGGCACTCGCGGCCGCCTGCTCCTCGGCCTCGTCGAACAGGCTGCCGGACTGAGCTGCCTGGCCTCCTTGTGCTCTGGCCACGACTTGACAGTACAGTGCTGGCCCGGGGGGACGACCCCCCGGAACCCCCCGCCTGCTCGCGCCGGTTGCTCGCCGACACACCGGCCGCTCGCCGGGCCTGAAGGCCCGGACTCGCTGGCCGGTACTAAACCTTTGTCCGCAGCCCGCGTGCGGTGCTGACCGTAAGCACCGGCCGCTCACCCGGGCCGTTGGCCCGGGGCCGCTGGGCCGGTTAGACGGCTGGCGAGGTGCTCATGGGCTGGATGGGTGGGCGGTGGGCCTGCCGTCGCCCGGTGCGGCGGGCATCCCGCCGGTCTGCGCCGTCTGCGCCGGCGCCACGACGTCGATGCCGGCCTCCTTGCGCTGGGCCGGGGTGATCGTGGTCGGCGCCCCGGTCAGCGGGTCGAGGCCGGACGCGGACTTCGGGAAGGCGATGACCTCCCTGATGGTGTCCTGGCCGGCCAGCAGCATGACCAGGCGGTCCCAGCCGAACGCGATCCCGCCGTGCGGCGGCGGCCCGTACTTGAACGCCTCCAGCAGGAAGCCGAACTGCGACTGGGCCTCCTCCCGCGACAGCCCGATCACGTCGAAGACCTGCTGCTGCATGCGTGAACGGTGGATACGGATCGACCCGCCGCCGATCTCGTAGCCGTTGCACACGATGTCATAGGCGTCCGCGAGCGCGCCGCCGGGCTCGGCAGCGAACTTGTCGGCCCATTCGGGCAGCGGTGCGGTGAACGGATGGTGCACCGACGTCCAGCCGCCCTGGCCGTCTTCCTCGAACATGGGCGCGTCCACAACCCAGGTGAACGCCCACGCGTCCGGGTCGATGAGACCGCAGCGGTGGCCGATCTCCAGGCGCGCCGCGCCGAGCAGCTCGCGTGCGGCCGACGGCGTGCCCGCCGCGAAGAACACGCAGTCACCGGGACCAGCGCCGGCCGCGGCCGGCAGCCCGGCACGCTCGTCCTCGGAGAGGTTCTTCGCCACAGGGCCGGACATCGACAGCGACCCGTCTGGCTCGACGAGGACGTAGGCCAGGCCCCGCGCCCCGCGGGCACGTGCCCACTCCTGCCAGCCGTCCAGCTCGCGACGCGTCTGGGACGCCCCGCCTGGCATCACGACCGCGCCGACATAGGGCGCCTGGAACACGCGGAACTGGGTCGCCCCGAAGTAGGGAGTCAGCTCCACCAGCTCGCAGCCGAAGCGGAGGTCCGGCTTGTCCGAGCCGTAGCGTGCCATCGCTTCGGCGTAGGTCAGCCGCGGCAGCGGCAGCGGCAGCTCGTAGCCGGCGATGTCGCTCCACAGCCGGTACACGAGGTTCTCGGCGACCGCGATGACGTCTTCCCTGGTGACGAAGGACATCTCCAGGTCGATCTGGGTGAATTCCGGCTGCCGGTCGGCGCGGAAGTCCTCGTCGCGGAAGCACCGGGCGAGCTGGTAGTACCGTTCCAGTCCGCCGACCATGAGGAGCTGCTTGAACAGCTGCGGCGACTGCGGCAGCGCGTACCAGTGGCCGGGGCGCAGGCGGACGGGCACGAGAAAGTCACGGGCACCTTCAGGGGTGGACCTGGTGAGGTACGGCGTCTCCACATTCACGAACCCGTGGTCCCGCATCACGTCGCTGACCAGGTACGCAGCCCGCGACCGCACGCGCAGCGAGGTCGCCATCTGCTCCCGGCGGATGTCCAGGTAGCGGTAGCGCAGCCGCACTTCCTCGCTCAGCTCTGTGGATCCCTCCACCGGGAACGGCAGCGGCTCGGCCTCGCTGAGCACCTCAAGCTCGTCGGCGACCACCTCGATCTCACCGGTCGGCAGCTCAGGGTTCTCATTTCCGGCGGGCCTGGCCCGCACCACCCCGATGACGCGGATGCAGAACTCGGCCCGCAGCCCGTGCCCGGAGTCTTCGGTCTCGGCCAGCACACCCTCGCCGCGCCAGACGACCTGGACGATGCCGGAGGCGTCGCGCAAGTCGATGAAAACGACACCGCCATGGTCGCGCCGCCGCGCCACCCACCCGGCCAGCACCACCTGCTCACCGGCCTGCGACGCGCGCAGCGTCCCTGCCCCGTGGGTGCGGATCATTCAGAGCCCCTAGCCTTTCTGCCAGCTGGTACGTCGCAGGCGATCGATTTCAGGTCATCATTCCGGACGGGTGCGTGGTAACAGCCGTCGGCGAGCGACCGTCATAGCCCCCTGGCCGGGCCGCGTGCCGGCGCGAGCCCCGCCAGGAACGGATTACCCGAGCGCTCGGCGCCTATCGTGGTCCGGGGGCCATGCCCGGACAAGACGATCGTCTCATCGGGCAGCGGCAGGCAGACCCGGGCCAGGCTGTCCAGGATCGTCTTGTAGTCACCGCCGGGCAGGTCGGTCCGGCCGATCGACCCCGCGAACAGCAGGTCCCCGGACAGCAGGATCCCTTCGGGCGCCTCCGCGGCCGGTTCCGGGCCGGGCGGCAGCCGGAAGGTCACCGATCCCTCGGTGTGGCCCGGCGCGTGGTCCACGACCAGCTCAACGCCGGCCAGTGTCAGCGTCATCCCGTCCGCCAGCTCCAGCACGTCGTCGGGCTCGGTGAATTCCAGCCCGCCGAACAGTTGCTGGCCGGCGCCCAGCGGCAGCCCGCGGGCCGGGTCGGACAGCAGGGCCCGGTCGGCCGGGTGGATGTAGGCCGGAATGCCCCGGGCACCGCAGACCGGCGCCACCGACCACACGTGGTCGAGGTGCCCGTGTGTCGCCAGCACGGCCACCGGCTTCAGCCGGTGGGTGGCCAGGATCTCCTCAATGCCCTGGGCGGCGTCCTGTCCCGGATCCACGATCACACACTCCTCACCCGGAGCCGGCGCGATGACGTAGCAGTTCGCGGCGAAAGCTCCGGCGGGGAACCCGGTGACAAGCACGGTCGTCCTTTCTACGAAACACCTGGCGGTTTCACGAAACATGCGGGCACTGCGTGGTAACACGCCGTGCAGCCGTCAATGCCGTGCGCGACCGCCCTGCGCAATGGGTGACGAGACACAGGCTACCGAGCCCGGCGCCACGGCGGCGAACCGGTAACGGCGGTACCGCCGTAGCCGCTATCCAGGTACGATTCGCGAAGTTTCGCTGATAGCGGGACCGCCGGTACGACCTAGAAGGAGGACCACACCGGTGACGCGCAAAAGGGACCGAGCGCGCAAGATCGCCCGCGAACGATACGAGCGCCAGCTTGAGAAGCGGGTGGACCACAGGCGGAAGCTGCTCAAACGTACCGCTATCACCGGCTCGGCCTGCGTAGTCGCGGCAGCCGCGGCCGGCGGGTATTTCCTCTTCGGCACCAGCGGGAGCAAGCCCGCCGCGGCGCCGTCGGCGTCCGCGTCCGCCACCCCGACGTCCTCCGCGGCGGCGGCGGTCTCAGAGCCGGCGCACCATTGCACCTACATCGCCAGCGGGACCGCCAAGCGCAAGGTGAGCCTGCCGCCCTCCACACCTGACTACAGCGCGACCTATCAGGCCACGATCGCGACCAACCGGGGAAACATCGTCATTGACCTGCTGAACAGCAAGGCGACGTGCACCGTCAACTCCTTTGTTCACCTGGCCGATCAGAAATACTTCAGCAGCACGAAATGCCACCGGCTGACCACCAGCGGCATCTACGTGCTGCAGTGCGGTGACCCGACCGGGACGGGAACCGGCGGGCCAGGGTATGAGTTCGGCAACGAGAACCTGGCCGGCGCGAAGTACACGGCGGGGACCGTGGCGATGGCCAACACCGGCCAGCCGGACAGCAATGGCAGCCAGTTCTTCCTCGTCTACAAGAACTCACCGCTGCCGGCCAGCTATACGCCGTTCGGCAAGATCACGCAGGGCCTGGATATCGTCCAGAATGTAGCCAAGGCAGGAAGCGACAACTCCAATGGCTCTGGTGACGGCCATCCGAAGGAAAATGTCATCATCAAGAGTGTCACCATCAAGCAGACGTGATGCAGGCCAGCGAGCAGACCGACGTGACGACCGAGAAGCCCTGAGCCGGGGCGCCCAGTGGGAGACCTGGACCGGGCAGCGCAGCCAAGACCAGGATTGCGTGGGGAACCGGGGACCGAACCGCCTCCGGTGAGGTCCTTCAGGGTCCGGGTCCTCCCCCCGGGCAAGCACTAGCAGGAGGTTCGCCGTGACCACCGCCAACCATCCGTGGGGCCGGGTTGACGCAGACGGGACGGTCTACGTGCGCACGGCCGAGGGCGAGCGTGTCATCGGCTCGTGGCAGGCGGGCAGCCCCGAAGAAGCGCTCGCCTTCTTCGAGCGCAAGTACGAGTCCCTGGAGACCGAGGTCACCCTTCTTGAGCAGCGGCTCGCCACCACAGACCTGTCCGCGGCGCAGGCGCAGGCATCCGTGGAACGGCTGCGGCGGACCGTGGAGGAGGCGCACGCCCTCGGTGATCTCGACGGGCTGTGCGAGCGCCTTGACAAGCTGACCGGGCTGGTCGGGCACCGGCGGGAGGAAGCGAAGGCAGCACGGGAGCAGGCCCGCCGCAGCGCCAGAGACATCAAGGAGCGGATCGTCGCCGAGGCCGAGCAGATCGCCGCGGAGGCCACGCACTGGAAGAGCAGCGGGGAACGGATACGCCAGCTGCTTGAGGAATGGAAGGCGTCCCCGCACGCGGAGCGGGCGGTGGAAGCGGCCCTGTGGAAGCGGCTGTCGGCGGCGCGCAACGCCTTCACCAAGCGGCGCAAGGCCTACTTCGCCGAGCTGGAGGAGCAGCGCGAGAGCATCCGGATCCGCAAGGAGAAACTGGTGGCGGACGCGGAGTCGCTGGCCACCTCGACGGCCTGGGGCCCGACGGCGAGCACCTTCCGCGATCTCATGCGGGCGTGGAAGGCCGCCGGCCGGGCCGGCCGCGAGGCTGAGGAAGAGCTCTGGAGCCGGTTCAAGGCGGCCCAGGACACGTTCTTCGCCGCGCGCGCCGAGGCCCTGTCGGAGCAGGAGACCGAGCTGCGCGAGCACGCCGCGGCCAAGCGGGAGCTCCTCGAACAGGCAAATGCCCTGCTGCCGGTGACCGACGTGCGCTCCGCACGGACCGCGCTGCGGAGCATACAGGAGCGCTGGGAGAAGATCGGCGGCGTGCCCCGGGATTCCCGCGAGCAGCTCGAGGGCGGGCTACGCAAGGTTGAGGAAGCCGTGCGGAAGGCCGAGGACACCCAGTGGCGAAGATCCAACCCCGAGGCGATCGCGCGGGCCCAAGGGACCGTCACCCAGCTCCGCACCACCATCGGGCAGCTGGAGGAGCAGCTGACGCGGGCCCGGGAACGAGGCGACGAGCGCGAAGCGCGCAAGGCCGCCGACGCGCTGGAAGCCCGGCGTGCCTGGCTTGAGGAAGCCGAGCGCACCCTCGCCGAATTTAGTGGCTAGCTGTGCTGGCCCGGGGGGACGACCCCCCGGAACCCCCCGTCAGCTTTCCCAGGCTGGGGTCCGACACACCGGCCGCTCGCCGGGCCTGAAGGCCCGGACTCGCTGGGCCGGTAACGATCGCCTGTCCATAGCCTGCGCCGGTACCGGCCGCTCGCCGGGCCGGAGGCCCGGGCTCGCTAGCCGGTAACGATCGCCTGTCCGTAACCCGCGTGTCAGTTCGTGACCCGGTACACGTCGTAGACGCCGTCGACGGCCCGCACGGCCCGCAGCACGTCCCCGAGGTGCTTCGGCGCGCCCATCTCGAAGGTGAACCGGCTGACCGCCACCCGGTCCCTCGTGGTCGTGACCGAGGCGGACAGGATGTTGACGTGCTGGTCGGAGAGCACCCGCGTGACATCGGACAGCAGCCGGGTGCGGTCCAGCGCCTCCACCTGGATGGCGACGAGGAAGACGGATCCGTCCGTCGGGGACCAGTGCACGTTCACCAGCCGCTCGGGCTGGGTCTCGACCAGGTGGGTGAGGTTCACGCAATCGGACCGGTGGACCGAGACACCGTGGCCGTGCGTGACGAAGCCCCTGATCTCGTCACCGGGAACGGGGGTGCAGCACTTGGATAGCCGTGCCCACACATCTGCCGCGCCCTCGACCACGACACCCGAGTCACCGGTGGCGTGCGGCCGCGCCGCCTCGACGGTGGGCAGCGTCGCCTCGGCGAGGTCCTCCTGGGCGCCCGCGAGGCCGCCGACGGACCTGACGAGCTTGGTGACCACCGACTGGGCGCTGACCCGCCCCTCTCCGACGGCCGCGTACAGCGCGGTGAGGTCGGTGTAGCGCAGATCGCGTGCGACCGAGAGGAGCGCGTTCGCGGTGGCCAGGCGCTGCACCGGCAGGCCCTGCTTGCGCATCGCGCGCACGATCGAGTCCTTGCCCGCCTCGGCGGCCGCCTCGCGCCGTTCCTTGGAGAACCATTGGCGGATCTTGTTACGGGCCCGCGCGCTCTTGACGAATTGCAGCCAGTCCCTGCTCGGCCCGGATTCCTGCGCCTTGGAGGTGAAGATCTCGACCGTGTCGCCGTTGTCGAGGGTGCTCTCCAGCGCCACCAGCCGGCCGTTCACCCGGGCGCCGATTGTCCGGTGCCCGACCTCTGTGTGGATGGCATAGGCGAAGTCCACGGGCGTCGCCCCCTGCGGCAGGGCGATCACCTCCCCGCGCGGGGTGAACACGTACACCTCGGCGGCGGCGAGGTCGAAGCGGAGGGACTCGAGGAACTCAGCCGGGTCCGCGGCCTCGCGCTGCCAGTCGACGAGCTGGCGGAGCCAGGCCATGTCCGGGCCGCTGCCGTTCTTCACCCGGGTGCCGAAGATGGACTCTTCCTTGTACTTCCAGTGCGCCGCCACGCCGTACTCTGCCCGCCGGTGCATTCCCCACGTGCGGATCTGCAGCTCGACGGGCTTGCCGCCGGGGCCGATGACCGTCGTGTGCAGCGACTGGTACATATTGAATTTCGGCATCGCGATGTAGTCCTTGAACCGCCCGGGCACAGGGTTCCATCGCGCATGGATGGTGCCGAGCGCCGCGTAGCAGTCGCGGACCGAGTCCACCAGGACCCGGATTCCTACCAGGTCGTAGATGTCATCGAACCCGACATTGCGGGCGATCATCTTCTGGTAGATCGAGTAGTAGTGCTTGGGCCGGCCGCTCACCGTCGCCCTGATCCTGGCCTCGCGCAGGTCACCGGAGACGTCCTCGATGACTTCCTGCAAGAACACATCCCGGCGCGGTGAGCGCTCGGAGACCAGCCGGGCGATCTCGTCATAGCGCTTGGAGTACAAGGTCGCGAAGGCGAGGTCTTCCAGCTCCCACTTGATCGTGTTCATCCCCAGCCGGTGGGCCAGCGGGGCGAAAATCTCCAGGACCTCGCGGGATTTCCGCTCCTGCTTATCCCTGGGCAGGTACCGCAGCGTCCGCATGTTGTGCAGCCGGTCGGCCAGCTTGATCACCAGGACGCGGATGTCACGGGACATCGCGACGACCATCTTGCGGACGGTCTCGGCCTCAGCGGACTCGCCGTACTTCACCTTGTCCAGCTTGGTCACGCCGTCGACCAGGCTGGCGACGTCCTCACCGAACTCGCCGCGCAGCTCGGCCAGGGTATAGGGGGTGTCCTCGACGGTGTCGTGCAGCAGGGCGGCACTGATGGTTTCAGTGTTCATGCCAAGCTCGGCGAGGATCGTCGCGACGGCGAGAGGATGGGTGATGTAGGGGTCGCCGCTCTTGCGTTTCTGGTTGCGGTGCCAGTACGCGGCGACCTCGTAGGCGCGCTCGATCAGCCTGACGTCGGCCTTCGGGTGCGTCGCCCGCACGGTCTTGATCAGCGGTTCCAGTACAGGATTCACGGCGGCTCCCCGCTGCACCCCGAGCCTGGCCAGCCGGCGGCGCACGCCCGTGCCAGAAGGCGAACCGGTCAGCGCTGAGACGGCGCTGCCCGCCGCGCTCTGCCCTGCCGGTGCCCGGCCGCGCGCGGTCGGCTCACCTGATCTGCGGTCAGAAGCCCCCCGCTGGGTCGAGGGGGCCTGAGGCGTCGGCTTTTCGGGCGTCGGCTTTTCGGGCGCTGGCCGCACGGGACCTCTGCCCGTAGGGGCGCTGGGAGGTGCGGGAGCCGGTGGCGCGGGTGGGTCTGCTGCCAGTCGGCCCTCAGCGGGCACAGTCCGGCCGTGCACGGTACCCGCCGCCTGGCTGGCCTGCTCCTGCGGCACCGGGCCTACCGTGCCCTGCGCCCCAGTCGCGGCGCCGGTTCCGGTCGTGCTGGCTGATATCACCTCACTGGCCACTCGCGCTCCTGTCCGTCCGCCGGGACACCAGTCTACCGGCGGACGTTTACAAAGGTTGCGGGCCTGTGAACGTTACTCAGACCGGCGGTGGCGGCGCCGGTGCTCAGACGGTGAGCAGGGCACGGAAGTCGATGTCATCCAGCTTGGACCGCCCGGCGAGGAAGGCCAGTTCCAGCAGCACAGCGACGCCGGCAACCTCCGCGCCGGCCCGCCGCACCAGGGCGGCGGTGGCACGCGCGGTCCCGCCGGTGGCCAGCACGTCATCCACGATGAGCACCCGGTCACCGGGATCGAAGGCGTCCATATGCACTTCGATCGTTGCCGTGCCGTACTCAAGCTCGTACTCCTGCGCGTAGGCCTTCGCAGGCAGCTTCCCGGCCTTGCGGACCGGCACGAAGCCGGACCCCAGCCGGGTCGCGACCGGCGCCGCGAGGATGAATCCCCGTGCCTCGATCCCGGCGACCTTGTCGATCGGGCCATGGCCGGATGCCAGCTCATCGACCACCGCGCCGAAGGCGGCACCGTCGGCGAGCAGCGGCGTAATGTCCTTGAAGACGATTCCTGGCTGCGGGTAGCCGGGAACATCACGGATGCGGCTCCTGATGAGGTCCGGGAGAGCGCTGCCGTCCAGGCCCTCCGGGCCTGGGGCGTCAGCGCCACTGCCCGCGTCCGCCACGGAACCGGCAGAGGCGCCAGCTACCGTTTCGCGGTCTGGATGCACGGGCAACCGCCTCTCCCCTCGCCGATCCCAGCTATCGTCTCTTCTTTTTGGCGCCGGGGCGCCGCTGGGCCGCACTCGTGCGGCGCGGCTGCTGTCTGGCCCCCGAGCCGCCGGGGCGGGTGGTTCCCGGCGTCGCCCGGCCCGCCGACACGGTGGGCCGGCCCTCTTTGTCACCGGGCACGTTGTCCGGGTCCTGGGCAGCCTCGCCGACGGCGGTGCCGTCGGCGAGGTCCGTGTCGTCGCCATCGGACGCCCCGCCGCTGACCTCAGGACCGCTGGCGGCCGGGCCGCTGACCTCTGGGCCACTGGCTGGCGCACCGCTGATCGCCGGGCGGCTGGGCCCTTCAGCGAGGGCGGCACCCCCGCCTCCGCCGCCGGCCGTCACCGCGGCCTGCTCCTTCGCCGCCACCCGCTTCGCCGCGCGGGGGCTGGCGGCCTTCGCCGCGATGCGCTTGGCCAGCGTCTTGTACTGCGGCTCCCGCTCCTTCAGGTCGGCGAGGACCGGGGTGGCGATGCAGATCGAGGAGTACGTACCGGACAGCATGCCGACGAACAGCACCAGGGCGAGGTCGGACAGCTCGCCGGTGCCCAGCAGCACGGTCCCGGCGATCAGGATCGCCGCCACCGGCAGCAGCGCGATCAAAGAGGTGTTGATCGACCGGACCAGCGTCTGGTTCAGCGCCAGGTTGGCGGCCTGGCTATAGGTGCTGCGCGCACTGGCCATCAGGCCACTGGTATTCTCCCGGACCTTGTCGAAGACCACCACGGTGTCATAGAGCGAGTAACCGAGGATGGTGAGCAGTCCGATGACGGTGGCCGGGCTGACCTGGAAACCGGCCAGCGCGTAGACGCCCACGGTGATCACGATGTCGTGCATCAGGGCGACGAACGCGGCGGCTGCCATCTTCCATTCGAAGGCGATCGACAGGTAGAGCACGATCACGATCAGGAAGACGATGAGCCCCTGGATCGCCTTGGTGGAGATCTGGCTGCCCCAGGTCGGGCCCACGAACTGGGTGGTGATGCTGCCCTGGCTCACGCCCAGCTCGCGGCTGAGCGCGTCCTGCACCTTCGAGGCCTGCCCGTAGCTCAGCGGCGCAGTCTGCGCATGCCACTGCGTCCCGCCTCCGACGCCGACCTGCTGGACGATGGCGGCACCCCCGCCGCCGTCGGACACTGCCTTTTCCACCTGGCTGATCGTCGCGTTCGGCGCCTTGACCTCGAAGATCGATCCGCCCTTGAAGTCCACGCTGAAGTTGAGGCCGCGGAAGATCAGCGCGCCGATCGCGATCACCAGGATGCACCCGGAGATCGTGTACCAGAGCCGCTGACGGCCGACGAAGTTGACGGAGACCTCGCCGCGGTACAGCCGGCCGCCGAGGTCACCGATCCGGGACATCATGCCTCCCTCGAGGTCGTCCGGGCCGTCCCCGCGGTCCGGGCGGCACCGGGCGATGCGGGTCTCGCGCTCCGGCGGGGCAGGGACGAGCGCCACGGAGCGCGTGCCCCGAGCCGGGCCGGATCCAGGCCGGACCATTTGTGGCCCTGCCCGTAGAACCGGGTCCGGGCGAGCAGCGTCACCATCGGCTTGGTGAACGAGAACACCACGATGACGTCGATGAGGGTGGTCAGGCCGAGCGTGTACGCGAAGCCTTTGACCTGCCCGACCGCGAAGATGTACAGCAGCAGCGCCGCGAGGAAGGACACCGTGTCCGAGACGATGATCGTCCGCCTGGCCCGTTTCCAGCCGCTCTCCACCGCCCCGCGCAGCGAGCGGCCTTCGCGCACCTCATCACGGAGCCGTTCGAAGAACACCACGAACGAGTCGGCGGTGATGCCGATCGCCACGATCAGGCCCGCGATGCCGGCCAGGTCGAGCGTGAAGTTCTGATACCGGCTGAGCAGCACGATGGCGAGGAAGCCCAGCAGCGCGGCGATCGCGAGGCTGAAAACCGACACGATCCCGAGGCCGCGGTAGTAGAGGAACGAGTACACGACCACGAGCGCCAGGCCGATCGCCCCCGCGATGACGCCGGCGGTGAGCTGGTTCCGGCCGAGCGACGGGGAAATCGTCAGTGTCTGTTTCACCTGGAACGACAGCGGGAGGGCACCGTAGTTGAGCTCATTGGCGAGCTGGGTGGCCTGCGTCTGGCCGCCGATGTTGCTGATCATCACCTGGCCGCCGGGAATGGCCGCCTGTGTCTCCGGCGCGGCGATGACGTTCCCGTCCAGGACGATGGCGGTCTGGTCGAGTACCGCGTTGTTGGGGTTGCTGGTCGCGGTCGGGAAGTACTTGCTGAACTGGTTCGAGGTGAGGGCGCCGAACGCGCTGGCGGCCTTGCTGTTCAGCGTCAGGTTGACCACCCACCCGCCGCTGGTGGAGTCGATCCCGGCGGAGGCAGCCGTCACATCGGTACCGAGCACCACCGCCTTGTCCAGGACGTACTTGATCCCGCCGGTACCGCAGGCGACGATCTGCGTGCTCGGGTTGTCCCACATCGGCTCGGTATAGCCGAGCGCCTTCTTCCAGTTCGGGTTGCTGCAGTTGAGCTTGTCGAACAGCTTCATGACGCTCGGGCTGACCGCCGACGGGTTGCCGACCGGCGTGCTGGCCGCAGGCGTTGAGGTCGCGCTGGGACTCGGCGTCGCAGACGCGCTCGCCTTCGGCGAGGAGCTTGCGCTTGCGGCCGGACTCGGCGAGGCGGCGGCCTGCACGCTGCTGGCCAGCGTCTGCCCGGCCCCGGAGCGGCCGGTCCGGCTGATGAACGCCTTCGTGCTCGCGCTCGCCGACGCGCTTGGGCTCGCATGCGCTCCAGCGCTTGAACTGGGGCTCGGCGTGGGCGTGGCCGATACGGACGGCGCCGACGAGCCCGCGAGCAGCACCGCACGGAACCTGAGCTGCGCGGTGGTGCTGACCTCGTTGACCACCTCCTGGGACCCCTTGCCCGGAACGCTCACGTTGATGAGGTTGCCGCCGACCTGCTGCACCTGGGCGCCGGTGTTACCCGAGCCGTTGACGCGATTGGTGATGATCGAGACGGCCTGCTTCATGTCGCTGGCCGGCGGCGTCTGGCTCTTCGCGGTTACTGCCCCGAGCGTCACCTGGGTGCCGCTGGAGAGGTCGAGGCCAAGGCCGACCTTGAAGTCCCGGTGCCAGTGCGAGGGATTACCCAGGTCCTTGCCGATGATCCCGATCAGCATGACGATGACGAGCGCAGCCAGCGTCGCGAGCGCGCGCCCCGGCTTCGAGCCGGTTTTGCTTGGCGGTGCCACTGTCTTTCAGTCCCTATGTCGATGTGTCCGGCGCCGTCCCGGCGTTCATTATTCCTTGGACGCCGTGCTCTCCGGCCTGGCTGCTTCCGTGCTCTTCTCCCCGGCGTCAGCCGTGCCATTCCGGGAGGAGGACACATCGAGATCAGGACTTGCCTCATTCACTGCCGGCTTGGCCGTGCCGTCCTCGGGCTCCGCGGTCTCGTCGACGTCCTCATCCTCCGCGGTCTGGTCCGCGACGGGCGCGCCGAGGCCCTCGCCGAGCACTTCCATGATCGCGCGCTTCAGGTAGCGGACCTCGACCCCCGGCGCGACCTCGAGCACCACGTCATCACCGTCCACGGCGACGACCGTGGCGTACATGCCCGCGGTGGTCCGGACCCGCTGGCCCGGCCCGACCTGGTTCTGCTGCTCCTGTACCTTCCGCTGGCGGTTCCGCTGCGGCCTGATCAGCAGGAAGTAGAAGCCGATGAAGACAACGACGATCAAGATCAGGAATGTAGAGCTGCCGGACGACGACTTGGTCGCCGCTGCGGCTGTAGCGATATTCCCCATCAGAGGGGCACCTTTCCGATTGGCTTCAGCGGGTTAGCCCGGCCAGGCCCGTGTTCAAACCGGAGTGTAAACCCAGTTCCCTTGCCAGGCGCGGCCAGTGGTCAACTGCCGCAGTGTAGCGGCGTATTGGCCACGCACCAACAGGCTACGGCGTCCGCGCCATGATCGTGACCCCGGCGCGACCTTCGGCCCGGTATCCTCAGGCGGGGCACATCCAGTCGTCGCGGCCCACCCGAGGGCCTCGCTCGGAGTCGCCGGGCGGCGGGAAGTGCGTGCGGAGCGTGAACGCGTGCGGCGTCGGTCCATGGGCCCGCAGGTAACGCACACGGTCTTCGGCATCAGCCGTGCTGGGAGTCATGCCGCGCCGGATCCACCACATAGCCGAGTAAGCCTCGGCCACCGGTTCGAACCACTACCTGCGGCTCCGCAGGACTGGCCGATGCGTATCCGAGTAGACGAAATCAGCCAGCGCTTCGACCGTTTCCCATACCGACATATTCACGATGACCCCGGCACTGCCCGCCGCATCCCATTCGAAGGCACGCACTGCCGTGGCGTTACCGTCTTCGGTCTTCAGCCGCCACACAAAGCCGGGCGCGGCGTCCGCCGCCGCGTTGACCGGACCGAGCGCCGCGACGAAATCGGCCAGCGCTGGCGCGTCCAGCGGCGCTCGCAGGCGGGCGATATTGACCTGAGCCAGCACATAATTCACATCGCCATCGTCGCAGAGCCGGCTTCGACGCGTAGCGCGTATCCCCCGCATCACAGCGATCATCGAGCGGTACCTGTGCGGGCCAAGGCGCCGGCCCGGCGCAGCGCGTCAGGCAACCGGAAGGGACCGGCCATCCGGCGGACCAGGCAAGCAGCCTCGGCGGGCGCCATCCCGGCAGCGGTGATGAACAACGGCCGGGCGGAACGTCCGCGCAGTACTTCCACCGCATGGCTGGCGGTCCGGAACCGGCTCTTGGCCACGCCGATGACGGGAACGCCGAACGCCGCATGCGCGTGCGCTCCCAGGCCAGGACGGCCACCGGGATCGAGATCGACATAACCGTCCACCACCAGCAGGGCCAGTCCACGCACCTCTGCGAGCACGGCGCGCAGCGGCGGCAGCTCCCGGGCAAAGAATTCGCCGGGCCGGTACGGCAAGACTTGGGGGACGTCCGCGGTTTTCTCGGCCAGTACTGCCGAGAAAACCGCGTCCCCGGCAACCACGGCGGCCGCACGCGCTCCGCCGGAGCGCGGATAGTGGACGTCCACCGCCGCGAACACGCCCGGGCCGCTGCCGGTTATCCCCATACCGGCAGGATGACTCAATCGGCTACGTGATGGCGTGGGCGATCCGCCGGGCGGCCTCGCGCAGCTGATCGGGCGGGTGAGCGGCGTAGCCAAGGACAAGCCCGGGCGGCCCGGTACGCTGCCGGTGCCAGGACAGCGGATGAACAAGCACGCCGGCCAGCCGGATCCGGCTGGCGATGTCCGTGTCGTCGGCCTCACCGGGCCAGTCCGGGAAGGTGAGGAGCAGATGAAGGCCCGCGGCGATCCCCTGAACG
>DASQVO010000358.1:0-5437 GCA_035640715.1 Streptosporangiaceae bacterium | reverse complement strand
CACGTTCCGCGGGGAGCTGAGGTCAGGTCAGTCGTAGAAGCCGAGGCGGCGGAGCTGCTTGGGGCTGCGCTGCCAGTCGCGGGCGACCTTGACCCGCAGGTCGAGGTAGACCCTGGTGCCGAGCAGTGCCTCGATCTGGCGGCGGGCACGGCTGCCGACGTCCTTGAGCCGCGTTCCCTTGGCGCCGATGACGATCGCCTTCTGGCTGGGCCGCTCGACGTACATCTCCGCGTGCACGTCGGTGAGATCTTCCTGCCCGGGACGTGGTGCCATCTCTTCCACGACGACCGCGATCGAGTGCGGGAGCTCATCACGCACCTCTTCCAGCGCCGCCTCGCGGATCAGCTCGGCCACGAGATCCCGTTCGGGCTCGTCGGTCAGCTCGCCTTCCGGGTACAACGGCGCGCCCTCGGGCAGACGGGCCACCAGCACGTCGGCCAGCACGTCGACGTTGAAGCCGGTGACGGAAGACACCGGGACCACATCCGCCCACTCGCCGAGTTCCGCTACGGCGGCGAGCTGGACGACCACCCGGTCCGGCGGAACCTCATCCGTCTTGGTCACGATCGCGACAACCGGCGTGCCCTTTACTGCCGCAAGCTCACGGGCCAGGTACCGGTCACCGGGGCCGATAGGATCGCCGGCCGGGACGCAGAACCCTATGACGTCAACCTCGGTGAGGGTCGAGCGCACGAGGCTGTCCAGCCGCTCGCCGAGCAGCGTGCGGGGCTTATGCAGCCCGGGCGTGTCCACCAGGATGAGCTGCGCGTCCGGGCGGTGCACAATCCCGCGGATCACCCGGCGGGTCGTCTGGGGGCGGCTGCTGGTGATCGCCACCTTGGCACCGACCAGCGCGTTCATCAGTGTCGACTTCCCGACGTTCGGCCGGCCCGCAAAACAGGCGAACCCCGACCGGAAACCGCTCCCCCGGCCCGAACCGGTTTCTGGCACGTCCCGGGCACTGGCTTCCGGGGCTTTCTGTGGCGGCTTCACCCGACGATTCTCCCGCATCTCGCCAGCACCCGGTCGGCTTCAGAGCAGCTCATGATCGTGGGCCAGAAACCGTGTATACAGCGGCGGGCGACCCACGATCATGGAATCGGGTCAGGGCCGGAGCGCGGCGAGCAGCGTGCCATCCGGGGCCGCGTGGAACACCGTCGCGTCAGGGCCGGCGTCCCGCACGGCTGCCAGGTCTGCAGGGTCCGGTTCCGCGGCGTCACTGACCAGGGCCGCGGCTTCCAGCGCCGCCGCGCCGCTGGACACGGCCATCGCGACGGCGAGGCTCAGAGCGGAAAGGCGCAGCGATGGCAGCGCAACCGCAGCCGCCGCATAGGTCCTGCCCGTCTCGTCCCGCACGGCCGCACCTTCCGGGGCCGCCACCCGTGCCCGTGTCGAGCGGGCCAGAGTGATGATCTTGAGATCCTCGGGATCGAGTTGCGCATCGCTCACGCGGTTGAGTGTAAGCGCAAGCCACGTGCGATCCCGCCGGCCGGGCACGCCATCGGGGACGGTCAGGAATGGGACCGCTCGGCCTCGTCTGGCTGCTCAGCCGCTTGCGAGATCCGCTCGACCAGGACCGTTCCTATCCGGTTGCGCCGGCCTGACAGGTTCTCGGCCGTCAGCCGCAGCCCGCCGACGGTGGCCATCGAGCCCGCTATCGGCACGCGTCCGAGCGCATGCGCGAGCAGCCCTCCGACGGTCTCCACGTCCTCAGCCTCGATGCTGACGCCGAAGATCTCGGCCAGTTCGGTAACGGGAAGGCGCGCGGTGACCCGCGCAACATCCGGGGACAGCCATTCGACCGGCGGCTGTTCCCGGTCGTATTCGTCGGTGATCTCGCCGACGATTTCCTCCAGGATGTCCTCAATGGTGGCCAGGCCGGCGGTACCGCCGTACTCGTCGATAACGATCGCGACGTGAATCTGCAGCGCCTGCATCTGCCGCAGCAGCTCGTCGATGGGCTTGCTGTCGGGGACATAGGTGGCCGGCCGCATGACCTGAGCGACCCTTTCCGTGGACTCCGTGCCGGGATGCTCATGGATCCATGCCACGATGTCCTTGAGATAGGCGATGCCAACCACATCGTCCTCGTTCTCGCCCACCACGGGGATGCGCGAGAAACCGCTGCGCAGGTGCAGTGAAAGGGCCTGGCCGAGAGTCTTGTCGCGCTCAATGAACACCATTTCGGTGCGGGGCACCATGACCTCACGCACGATGGTGTCACCGAGCTCGAAGACCGACCGGACCATTTCCCGTTCGCCCGGCTCGATGACGCTGCGCCGCTCAAGGAAGTCGACGAGGCCCCGCAGCTCGGACTTACCGGTGAGCGGTCCTTCTCCGGTTCTCCTCCCGGGCGTGAGGATGCTTCCGGCAGCGATCAGCAGCCTGGGCACGGGGCCCAGCAGGACGGCGATCGGGTACAGCATCGAGGCGGACATGAGCGCCATGCGCTCGGCGCCATGCCGCCCGGGGGACACGGGGCTGATTCCCGCCGCGACGTAGCTCACGACGACCATGACAGCCAGCGTGATCAGGAAGCCCCGCCCGTCAGCACCGAACCAGTGCACGAACGCGACCGCCGCGAGGACCGTCGCTGAGATCCCACAGACGAGCTTGAGCAGGAGAAGCACGTTGAGATAGCGGGGCAGGTCGGCGAGAACAGCCTGCAGCCGCCGGGAGGACGGGCGTTCCGTACCGGCCAGCTGCTCCGCGCCCACGGCTGAGAGATGAACCAGGGTGGCCTCCGCAGTTGTCCACCAGCCAGCCATCAGGGTGAGCACAATCGCGGCAGCTAGCAGCCAGCCCTGCGGCGACATAATCGAGAACCTTCCAGCCCTCCGGCGCCCCCGGCGCCCTCGTCAGCTCCGGCGTCCCGGGTCCCGCCTATGCCACCGGCCCGGCCCAGGTCAGCGGCCCCGTCACCGCCCTCGGGCCCGTCGGCCCGGCCGCTACGCTCGCTCGCCCGCTCGGTGTGCCACGCGCTGAGCAGCCGGTCCTGCAGGCCGAACATGACCGTACGCTCCCCGGCATCAGCGTGGTCATACCCGAGCAGGTGGAGAATTCCGTGCACGCAGAGCAGTTCCAGCTCATCCTGCGTGCTGTGCCCCGCCTCGCGGCCCTGGGACGCTGCCACCTGCGGGCACAGCACCACATCGCCCAGCAGGCCGGGATCGGGGCCCGGTTCCTCCGCGCCCGCACGGCCGGCGTTGATGCCTGCCAGATGCGGGGGCCTCAGCTCATCCATCGGGAACGCTAGCACGTCCGTCGGCCCGGGCTCGCCCATCCAGCGCTCATGCAGTTCGGCCATGGCCTTCTCATCCACCAGCAGCACGGAGAGCTCCGCGAGCGGATGGATGCGCATCTCGTCAAGGACATAGCGGGCCACCGTCACCAGGGCGACTTCGTCGACGCCGATGCCCGCCTCGTTGGCGATGTCAATGCTCACCCGATACGCAGCCGGTCAGTGACCGCGCTTCCCCCCTCCGCGTGTGGCCCCCCGATGGCCACCGGCGCCGGCCGTGCCGTCCGGCCCTGCCAGCTCCGCGCCGTCACGCTGGCGTGCATCATACCTCTCGTAGGCGTCGACGATCTCGCCGACGAGCCGGTGCCGCACGACATCGTGACTCGTCAGCCGCACGAAATGTATGTCGGGTATACCAGCGAGGATGTCCTGGACGATACGCAGGCCGCTCACTTGCCCGGTTGGCAGGTCCACCTGCGTGACGTCGCCCGTCACCACCACACGGGAACCGAACCCGAGCCGGGTCAGGAACATCTTCATCTGTTCCGCAGAGGTGTTCTGGGCCTCGTCAAGGATGATGAAGGAGTCATTCAGCGTGCGGCCCCGCATGTACGCCAGCGGCGCGACCTCGATGGTGCCGGCCGCCGTGAGCCGCGGGATCGAGTCGGGGTCGAGCATGTCGTGCAGCGCGTCGTAGAGCGGCCGCAGGTACGGGTCGATCTTCTCGTAAAGCGTCCCCGGCAGGAAGCCGAGCCGCTCCCCCGCCTCCACCGCGGGCCGGGTCAGGATGATCCGGTTGACCTCCTTGGCCTGCAGCGCCTTCACGGCCTTGGCCATCGCGAGATAGGTCTTACCGGTACCGGCCGGGCCGATCGCGAACACGATCGTGTGCTTGTCGATCGCGTCGACATAACGCTTCTGGTTGAGGGTCTTGGGCCGGATGGTCCGGCCCCGGGCGGAGAGGATGTCGAGCGTCAGCACCTCCGCAGGCCGGATTCCCCGCTCCCTGCGCAGCATCGCCACTGCCCGCTCAACGGCGTCCGCCGACAGCTCGGCGCCGTTTGAGAGCAGCTCGATCAGTTCCTCAAACAGCCCAGACACCAGGGCCGTCTCTTCCGGCCTGCCGGTTATGGTGATCTCGTTGCCGCGCACGTGGATGTCGGCCGTGAACTCTCGCTCGATGACCTGCAGCAGCTCGTCTCTAGAGCCGAGCAGGCTGACCATCGAATGGTCAGCCGGGATCACGATCCTGACCTGGGACCGCCCATTCCCCGGCTGCCCGTCGCTGCGGAGATCATTTGAGGTGTCTGTCAATTGGTCGCTC
The DNA here is from genome assembly GCA_035640715.1 of Streptosporangiaceae bacterium. Taxonomy (GTDB): domain Bacteria; phylum Actinomycetota; class Actinomycetes; order Streptosporangiales; family Streptosporangiaceae; genus DASQVO01. The sequence continues at coordinate 872 of DASQVO010000358.1, read as the reverse complement.
TCGAAGATCCGGCGGATCGCCCGCCGGACTGTTCTACCGGGCTTTGCCCATGTTATCCGGCTCGCCCCGGCTGGGCGACCACGCCGCGCGTCCCGCCATCCTGGCGCGTCCTCATCCGGGCGGCCAGGTCAGCGGCCTGCCGCCAATGACATGCGCAGAACAGGCAGTCAGCCACCCGGAGATCCTATCGTCCCGCCCGAGGGCGTGAGCAACCGTCACTGTACGCAGTGGAACCGCATGCCCAGCGCCCGCCGCCTGTCGCTTCTGACCCGATATGTCCGATTCAGGACTAACGTCAGGGAATAAAGTTGTCACCCTCTTGGTCACGCCTCGTACTGTCTTATTCCGGGCCGCCCAGTTAGGCTTGGCTAGCAATCCACCGGTGATGTTGTGCCATAGCCCCTGAGAATGGCGGTTCTGCGGCCCGATGCTCTGGCACAATTCGCTGGCGGGCTGTGGTCACCCGCGCGCCGGTGGGGTGCGGCCGGGCGGCCGGTACATCGCCAAACTTGGGTGGGGTGGGCAAGTTGGGCAGTTATTGCTGTCTGCAGGTCGGGATGGGTGGGGACTCGGCGGTGAAGATCAGACATGGCCGTGGGTGAACCGGTCGCGGGGCCTGCGCGTCCTACGAACGTGACCGAGACCCTCGTGGCCGCTGCTGCCGTTGCAAGGACAGCGTCCGCGAAGCTGGAATTGGACGCATACGATGCGGTAACCAAGCTCTACAGCTTGCATTACCGGTCGCTGGTGCGCCTGGCGGGCCTGCTCGTGCGGGACGAGCCGACGGCCGAGGAAGTCGTGCAGGAGTGCTTCGTCGCCATGCATGACGGCTGGCACCGGCTGCGGGAAGAGGAAAAAGCACTGTCCTACCT
>DASQVO010000357.1:0-18262 GCA_035640715.1 Streptosporangiaceae bacterium | reverse complement strand
CGGGCGCCCGTCACCTGAGCGGGGTCAGCGATGCCATCCTTTCCGCCTGTGGGTGAGCAAAAGCAGTCAGATTGCACGTCAGCTGAGACAATTGCTCCACGGGCATATTGTGCTGTCCGGAGGCCGGCACTGAACCGGCCGCGATGGCCGATCCACGAAAGGAAGTCCCGTGTCGGCGGAGACGCACCCCGTGCTCTACCTGATCGCCTGTGGTGCCCCCCCGGCCAGGCAGCTCCCCGCCTTCGTCATCCGTGCTCAGCAGCAGGGCTGGGACGTCTGCGTGATCACCACGCCGGACGGCACCAAGTTCCTCGACGCCGGTGACCTGGCCGGGCTGACCGGGCACCCGGTCAGGGTGCAGTTCAAGCATCCGGACGAGCCGGACGTCCTCCCGCCGCCGGACGCGCTCGTCGTGGCCCCGGCGACCTTCAACACGATCAACAAATGGGCGCAGGGCATCAGCGACACACTCGCCCTCGGCCTGCTGAACGAGGCGGTCGGCCTGGCCCTGCCCATCGTGGCCATGCCCTGGCCGAACGCCGCGCTGGCCCGCCACCCGGCCTTCCAGCGCAGTCTCGCCGTGCTCCGTGAGTGGGGCGTCACGGTGCTGTTCGACCCCGCCCGCCTGCCGCAGGAAAGCGGGGAACCCCCGGCTTTCCCCTGGGCAGAGCTGCGCGCCGAGCTCCCGAACTTGCGCCCACAGCATGGCCTCCAGACCTGACTGGCTGAGCCTGCGGGCTGACTGCGAACGCTGCTTCGGGCTGTGCTGCGTCGTGCCGGCCTTCTCGGCCTCGGCTGACTTCGCGATCGACAAAGATGCCGGGCGCCCGTGCCCTAACCTGCAACCGGACTTCCGCTGCTCCATCCACGATCGCCTCAGGCAGCGGGGCTTCCCGGGCTGTGCCGCCTACGACTGCTTCGGCGCGGGGCAGAAGGTGGCCCAGGTCACCTTCGGCGGGCAGGACTGGCGGCGGACGCCGGGAATCGCAGCGAAAATGTTCAGGGCGTTCACGATCATGCGGCAGCTCCATGAGCTGCTCTGGTACCTGACTGAAGCGCTGACGCTGGAGCAGGCCAGCGCTGCGCACGGTGAGCTGAGCATCGCGCTGGAGGAGACCGGCCGCCTTACCCGCAGCCCTGCAGATGCGCTCGTTGAGCTGGACGTCAATGCGCACTGGCAGGACATCAATGCGTTGCTGCTGCGCACGAGCGAGCTGGCGCGAGCCGAGGTCCGCCGCCCGGAGGCCGAGCTCAGGGGGGCTGATCTCATCGGGAAAGATCTCAGGAATGCGGATCTGAGAGGCGCCAGCCTGAGAGGCGCATACCTCATCGGAGCTGACCTCAGGGGCGCCGACCTGAGAATGGCGGACGTCATCGGGGCTGATTTCAGGGGCGCCGACCTGAGCGGCGCCGACCTCACCGGGAGCATCTTCCTCACGCAGTCCCAGCTCGATGCGGCGAGGGGCGATCCCGGCACCAGGTTGCCACCGTCGCTCACGATCCCGGCGCACTGGCTGCGGACATAACAAAGTCCGGTCAGGAGAGGGATTCGTCAAGTTCACCGAGCGAGGTGATGAGGTCGAGATTGGCCGAGTAGTCGACTGGGCAGGCAATCACCGACACCGTGTCAGCAGCCAGCGCGGTGCGCAGCGTCGGCAACAATTCGTCAGCCGATTCGATCCGGTAGCCCTTCGCCCCGAAACTTTCGGCGTACCTGACGAAATCCGGGTTGCCGAACCCGGTTTCCACCTCGTGGCCGATTTCCATGTCCATTTTCCAGCTGATCAGCCCATATGCGTCGTCGACCCAGATCAGGATGACGAACGCGAGGCCCAGCCGCATCGCGGTCTCGATCTCCTGGGAGTTCATCAGGAACGCGCCGTCGCCGGTCGCGACGAGCACGCGGGACTGTGGGCAGGCGATCTTCGCGCCGATCGCGCCTGGGACCGTCCAGGCCATAGTGGACAGCCCGTTGGAGATGAGGCAGGTGTTCGGCTCGTAGGCCGGGTAAAGGCGGGCCATCCACATCTTCGGGGCGCCGGTGTCGACCAGCACGATGTCATGGCGGCCGAGCGCTTCCCGGGTGTCGGCGACGACCCGGGCCGGGGCCAGCGGGAACCGGTCATCACCCTTGCCGCGGTCCAGTTCGCCGGCCAGCAGGGCCCGGATGCGCTGCCCGCCGGGACGCTCCTCGAACCGGCCGACGGCATGGGCCAGCGTATCGAGGGTGCGGCTCATGTCGGAGTGCAGGCCCACGGCGACGTCATAGTGGGCGTCCACCTCGGCCGGGAACCGGTGGATATGGATGATCTTCGCGTCCCCGCGCGGGTTGATCCGGACTGGGTCGAATTCCTGCAGTTCGTACCCGACAGCCACGATGGCGTCGGCCTGGTCGAAACCGAAGTTGACGTAATCGTGGCGCATAAAACCGACCGCGCCCAGGGCCAGCGGGTGATCGTCGGGGAAGACGCCCTTGCCGTGGAACGTGGTGGCGACCGGCACGCCGAGCGTCTCCGCGAACCGGCGCAGCGCATCACCGGCCCCGGCGCGCGCGGCCCCGTGCCCGGCCAGCACGATAGGGCTGCGGGCGGCCCGCAGGATCTCCGCGGCCCTGGCTACCTGGCCCGGTGACGGCTCATCCGGCCGTGGCACATTCACATTCAGCGGAACGAGGTCGTCCGCCGCGGCGGCCTGCTCGACGTCCTCGGGAACCGCCAGGTACACCGCGCCCGGCCGTTCGGTCTGCGCCAGCTTGAACGCTTTGCGGATCATCTCCGGGACCGCGCCGGGCGCCGGGACCAGCGCCGACCACTTGGTCACCGGGCCGAACATCGGCACCAGATCTACGCCCTGATGCGACTCCTTGAAGCTGCGGTGGGTCCCTACCTGCGCCGACAGGGCGACGAGCGGCGTGGAGTTGGTCGTCGAGTCCGCCGTCCCCAGCAGGAGGTTGATCGCGCCCGGGCCGAGCGTCGCCGAGCACACCCCGGCCCGGCCGGTCAGCCGGCCGTAGGTCTCCGCCATGAACGACGCGCCCTGCTCGTGGCGCGCGAGCACGTAGCGGATCTTTGAGCGGGAGATCGCCTCGACGAGCCGGATGTTCTCCTCGCCGGGGATACCGAAGACGTGGGTCACGCCCTCGTTCTCCAGGCACTGCACGATCAGTTCGGCCGCGGTTCGCGGAGATCCCGGCGCTGCCATACCTCACACATTACCGACCCGGCCGCGGCCGGTGGGCGGGTCCACCGCGACCTGCGGAAACGGGCTGCGGAAACGGACTGCGGTGGCGGGCGGGGACGGGCTACGGTGGGCGGAAATAAGTCACCGTGCGGGAATACCTGCAGCGCCGCAGCGCTGTATTCGGGAGTAGTGGGAAGGGATGGCTGGACCGGATGTATGACGACTACTGCTACCGATGCGGCGCATACACGGCTATCGACCGTCTGACCAAGATGTGCCGTCGTTGCTATGACCTGTGGTGCAGTGACCCGCGACTGCCGCCGGCCAGCGCCGGTCGCAATCCATGACCTGACCGCGCACGAGGCTAGGCCTCAGCTAGTGGATGACATCCGTGTGGTGGCAGAAGTGCACCCGGGCGGGGTCCATGGACCGGATCCGGCCCAGCGATTCCCGCCAGGCCGCAAGGTCGCTCGCCTGGCCGGACGGCAGGTCGTCGCGTGCCGGGTCGCGGTACTGGCGCGGCGTATATGCCGCATCCCCGATCAGCACGTCGGGCACACCGGCGGCGGATTCAACGACGACGCACTGGTGGCCCACGGTGTGCCCGGGAGTCGCAATCACTGCCAGGCCGGGCAGGATTTCAGCGTCGCCGTCCAGTAGCTCGAACCGTGCGTTCATGAAGTCGAACCAGTCCCGCAGCTCCGGTGCCTCGCGCCGTGCACGGTTCAGTTCCGCGCGCTGGACATAACAGGCGGCATGCTTGAAGACGGCGTTCTGGCCGCAGTGGTCGAAATGCAGGTGAGTGTTGATCACCAGCCCGATGTCGCCCGGGGTCATGCCCAGCCCGGCGAGCGCTTCCGCCACCGAGCGGTTAACCACTCGCCAGTCGCTGAGCAGCTGCTCAGGGCCGCCGACGCCGGTGTCCACCAGCACGGCGCCACCCGGGTGGGTGACCACGAAGCCGTGCACCGGCCACTCGTGGCCATCGGGCCCGCGCAGGCGCGCCAGGTGCAGGCGCTTGATCTCGAGCGACATCGGCGACGTCCTCCAGGTTCAGACCGCGGGCGGGCTGGCCACCTCCACAACCCATCTCCTAAGGCCAGCGTGAACTCCTTGGCGCGGGTGCTCCCTGCACGGTCTGCGTGGAGGTGGTGGAGAACGCTGGACGCCCGCCTGAAGGTTTGCATCCGGTTGACTTGGGAAATATCAAAGAGCCGTCATGACGCCGCCAAGACCCTGCGGCTGTCCGTCACGTCGATGCTAGTCCCCGCGTCTCCGATGTATCGCCGCGGAAGACACCTCCTGACAGCAGTCGCCTGAGTTCATCAGAAATCCCCACTGCCGAATGGAAGTTCTCATGGTCATTATCGGAATCATCCTGCTAATTATCGGCTTTCTCACCAAGATCGCTATCCTGTGGTCGATCGGTATCGCCGTGCTGGTGATCGGTCTCATCCTCATGCTTCTCGGGGCGGTCGGCCACGCGGTCGGCGGCCGCCGGCACTACTGGTGACGGCGTGCGGGGCAGCATTCCGCCTTGTATTCCAGCCCGGATCAGGCCAGCGTGGCGAGATAGGTCGCGGACGCCGCGTACGCTCGCTCGATGTTAACCCCGACGGCGTTCTTTCTCCGGTAGCGGAGCTCTGACAGGTCGGGCGGCCGCTGAGTTCCCCCGGAGGGCAGGACATGTACGCGGACGTCGTCGGGCAATGCCGAAATTTCCTCGTGGAACCGGTGTCGGCGCGCAATCTCGAAGGCGACCAGCCCCACCTCCCATAGCCGGCGCGGCGCCGTCAGCGGGCGCTCACCTCCTCGTGGTCAAGCAAAGCAGAACAGCGCACGGCAAAGCGCTGCCCTTTCCGCAGCCCTTCCGGGTGTCGGCAGGTAACGGTCCGGGCATGCCGGTTATGCGCACCACTGTGTTGGCATACCCCGGCGGTCATGGGGTTGCTTGCCGGAAACGGAGGCGGGCTGTGATAGCTATGAAAAGCGTGCCGGCGGCGCCCGTGCCGCAGGTGGGGACGGCGCCGCCCGGCGATGCCCGGCGCGGCGTTCCGGCTGCGAAGCCGCTGCTGCGCGGCTGGATGCACCTGGTGTGGTTTGAAGCGTCGCTCGTGGTCGGCACCCTGACGCTGGCCCGCATGCATGGGACGCTAAAGATCACGGCCGTCGCTGTGTTCACGGGAAGTGTGAGCGCGATGTTCGGGACCAGCGCGCTGTATCACCGCGGCAACTGGCGTGCTGCATGGCGCCGCCGTCTGCAGCGCCTGGATCACGCCATGATCTTTCTGCTCATCGCCGGCACAGCGACCCCGGCGTTCCTGCTCGCCACCAGCGGTTTCTTCCGGCTGGCCGGGCTGATCGGGATATGGGTGCTCACAGCGGCAGCCACGGGGATCCGGATGGCGTGGATGCGGGCGCCAGAACTTGTGGCTGGCGGCACGTTCGTCGGGCTGGGCTGGGCCGCCGGCCTTTCGGTCCCCGGGGTGTGGCTGCACGCCGGGGCCGTGCCGGGAGCGCTGATGATCGCCGGGGGCCTGCTCTACACGGCCGGGGCGCTGTCTTATCACTGGCGGCGCCCCGACCCGTGCCCGGCGGTTTTCGGTTATCACGAGGTCTTTCACGTCTATGTCTGCGCCGCCGCGGCGTGCCAGTACGCCGCGATAGCGCTGTTCATTGCCTGAATCCGGGCGGCGCCGCTACTCGCGCGCCGCCCCGGCGCTGCTCTCGCCACGCCAGGACTGACCAGCCGTGTTACGAGGCCGCCGGGAGGCCCTCCCGGCGGTGGCACCCGCCCGCTGCGGCTGGGCACCCCGCGGCTGCCCGCCGCCATGACGGGCCGCACGGGGCCTGCGCCGTGCGGCGCCGTCGGCGGTGGAGCCTGGCGGAGCCGCGGGCGCGGGCGGGACCGGCGTCCCCGACGTCGCGATCTCCCGGACCACATGATGCCCGACGTCGACATGGTGCCTGGCCGCGCTTACGCCGGCCGCATCGTGCATCCGCTGCAGCTCCCGGATCTGCCCCTGCTCGGCCAGCGTCACCACCATCCCGGACGCCCCCGCGCGAGCCGTCCGGCCGGAACGGTGCAGGTAGTCCTTGTGATCGTTTGGCGGGTCGAAATGCACGACCAGTTCTATGTCGTCAACGTGAATGCCGCGGGCGGCGACGTCGGTGGCGACGAGAACGCGGGGGTGGCCGGCCGCAAAGGCGTCCAGCGCGCGCTGCCGCTGACTCTGGTTCCGGTTGCCGTGGATGGCCGCCGCTTCCACCCCGGCACGGCTCAGCTGCTTGGCGAGCCGGTCCGCCCCGTGCTTCGTTCGGACAAAGAAAAGGGTGCGCGCCGGGCGGCTTGCGATTTCCGTGGCGACCGGCACCTTGTCCTGCGCTTCCAGCACCAGCACCCTGTGCTCGGCCGTCCCGCCCGCCAGCGCCTCCGGCGTCACCGCGTGCAGCGCGGGATCGCTGAGGTAGGAGGTTACGAGCTGGCCGACCCGGCGATCCAGGGTGGCGGAGAACAGCATCCGCTGGCCGCCGGCCGGCGTCTCGTCGAGTATGCGGGTGACCGCGGGAAGGAAGCCGAGGTCAGCCATGTGATCGGCCTCGTCCAGCACGGTGATCTCGATGCTGGCGAGCGTGCACGCCTGCCGGTCGAGCAGGTCGATGAGACGGCCCGGCGTCGCCACGACGATGTCGACGCCGTCACGTATCCGGGTGATCTGGCGCCCGATCGGCACGCCGCCGTAGACGGTCATGACGCTCACGCCAACGGCGCGTCCGAGCGGCGCGAGCACGTCGGCGACCTGCTGGGCAAGCTCACGGGTGGGAACGAGCACGAGGCCGCGGGGCGCCCGCTCGCGCCGGCGCGGGCTCGCGGCGGCGGTGCCGTCCGTGGCGTTCGTGGCGGCGAGCCGCGTCAGCATCGGCAGGCCGAACGCGAGCGTCTTTCCCGATCCGGTCTGCGCACGGCCGAGCACGTCGCGCCCTGCGAGCGTGTCGGGAAGCGCCCGTGCCTGGATTGCGAACGGCTCGTGGATATCCCGCGCCGCGAGGGCACGGACGAGGCGTTCGGGCAGTCCGAGCTGGCTGAACGTGGCGGCGGCCGGTGCCGGTGCCGCCGCGGCGGCCGCCAGGGCGCGGTCCAGCCCGGTATAAGGATCGGCCTGGGGCGGGCGGTTTGGCCGCGGCGGCCGGGACTGCCTGGCTGCGGTGTTACCGCGCCGTGCGGCTTCCTGGCCGCGGGCTGGCTCGCGGCCGCGCCGTGCAGGTTCGTAGCCCCGCCGGGCGGCTTCCTGGCCGCGTTGACGTGCAGGCGCGCGTCGGCGCCGGGCATTTTCAGGCATGCGCAAACTCCATCGCTGGTACGGGGCCGCGTCATGTCAGAGACGTCGACGACAGCGGCGAACTGTGATTCGCCGACCAGCGGACTGCTCACACAAGCGACCAGCGGGCGCTTCGCCCGCGGAACTGGCGGCCACTCTGCCGCCTCGGTCAACAACGCTAGCAGGATCCCGGATGTTCCCGGCGCGGCGGGGCGTCCGGCATCTGGCAAAAATTCTTCCGCGGTGTGTCGATCTGGCATCGCGGCGTTCGACGCATGGGCAAGGAAGCGGGCGGCGCCCGAATCGCCGTCCGGATAGCGCAGGTGCCGGCAGACTGCCGGTCACCGTCGGCAGAAGGGCATAGCAATGCGATTCCTCGGATACACCCTGGCCGATCCGTCCATCCCGATCCCGCCGCCGACCCCGGAGGACATGGCCAAGATGGGTGCGTTCATGGAGGAGGCGACCAAGGCCGGTGTGCTGGTCGCCACGGGCGCTGTCGGCCCCCTGGAGGAAGCGGTCAAGGTCACCTACCACAGCGGCGAGTTCACCGTCCTGGATGGGCCCTTCACCGAGGCCAAGGAACTGGTCGGCGGATGGGCGCTGGTGGAATGCCGCGACAAGGCCGAGGCCATCGAGTGGACCAAGCGGTTCCTGGCCGTGGCGGGCGAGGGCGAGGGCACGATCCGGCCGGTCTACGGCGGGTGAACGGTCCGAAGGCAGCGGCGGGCCGCGAGCGCCAGGCCCGCCGCTGCCTTCGGGGGATATCTGCACATCACGAGGCGGTGCCGTCGCTGCGGTTCCGGCGCCACCCCGCCGTGGGCGTTGCCTAGACGATAGGCCAGATGGTGTCATCGTGTCGTGACCGGCACGGAGACTCATGCGGCGATCGACGCGGTGATCCGGATGGAGTGGGCCCGCCTCATCGCCGGGCTCGCGCACTACTCGGGCGACGTCGGCCTGGCGGAGGAACTGGCCCAGGACGCGGTGGTCGCCGCGCTTGAGCAGTGGCCGGAGGACGGGGTCCCGCGCAACCCTGGGGCCTGGCTGATGACCGTGGCTAAGCGGCGCGCCATCGACCTGTTCCGCCGCAACCGCGAACTGGAACGTAAATACGCCCAGATCGGGCGCGACCTGGATACCGCCGGGGCAGGCGGCACCTCAGACTTCGATCAGGTCGTGTCCGACGACATCGATGACGACCTGCTGCGGCTGATCTTCACCGCATGCCATCCGGTCCTGGCCGTGCCGGCCCGGGTGGCACTGACACTCCGCCTGCTCGGCGGCCTGACTACGGCCGAGATCGCCCGCGCCTACCTGGTACCGGAGCCGACGATCGCACAGCGGATCGTCCGGGCCAAAAAGACCCTCGCCAAGGCGCACGTGAAGTTCGAGACCCCGGACAGCCAGCAGCGGCCGGCCCGGATGTCCTCCGTTCTGGAGGTCATTTATCTCATCTTCAACGAGGGCTATTCGGCCACGGCGGGAGAGGACTGGATGCGGCCTGCGTTGTGCCATGAAGCCCTGCGCCTGGGCCGCGTCCTGGCGCAGCTCGCTCCCGCCGAACCCGAGGTCCACGGGCTGCAGGCGCTGATGGAGATCCAGGCGTCACGGATCCCGGCCCGCACGGGTCCAGCAGGGGAGCCGGTCCTCCTGCTCGACCAGGACCGGGCCCGCTGGGACCGGCTGCTGATCAACCGCGGCCTCGCCGCCCTTTCACGGGCGGAAGAGCTCGGCGGTGCCCGCGGGCCCTATGCGCTGCAGGCGGCCATCGCGGCGTGTCACGCCCGCGCGTTCCGGCCGGAAGACACGGACTGGGCGCGCATTACGGAGCTGTATGCGATCCTCGCCAAAGCGATGCCCTCCCCGGTGGTGGAGCTGAACCGTGCTGTCGCCGTGTCGATGGCGTTCGGCCCCCAGGCCGGCCTCGACCTGGTCGACCAGCTCGCCGCTGAGCCCGCGTTGCGGAGCTATCACCTGCTGTCCAGCGTGCGCGGCGATCTCCTGATGAAGCTGGGCCGGGCGGCCGAGGCACGGGCCGAGTTCGAGCGCGCCAGCGAGCTGACCCGCAACGGCCCCGAGCGGCAGCTGACCGCCATGCGGGCCCGCTGCGCAGAAGCGAACGTGCACATCGACATCTCCGGCTGGTCACCGAAGCGGATCCCGCCGGAGGTGATCCGCGAGCTGCGAGGGCGGCTGAACGGGCAGTTCCTGTGGGGCAGCGACTACCCGTTCCTCGCCCCCGAGCGCTGCCTGTCGGAGCTCAGCGACCTCGGCCTGCCAGCCGATGCACTGCAGACCGTGCTGCACGACAACGCTGCCCGCATTCTGGGGCTCAATCGATAAAAGCGCCAGGCGTTCGATGCCAAGGCCGCTGATCAGCAGGCGCTCTTTGCTGCTCGCTGTGAGCCGCATGGTCCAGTTGGTGAATCCGCCGTCTCCGATCTCGGTCGAGCAGCGACGTCATCGCGCGACTGCTGGAGCGGCCAGCTACCGATTCCCACGCACATCGCCCGGCTACATCTCGGTCTGCCGGTGTCACCAACAGCAAAAAGAAATGTCATTTCCGAGTTTCGACTTGCCGGCGCCGTAGGCATAGTGACCGACAGCCTCTGTCCGCGAAGGTGATCTGCCGTGGCAGAGGTGATTCGCTTGCCGGTCCGGGCGCGGGATGACGGTCCGGGCGGCGTTGTCAGATGAGGCCGTGGTACAGCCTGAGCGCGTCATCCAGCGCGTCCATCTCGCGGTCGTCGAGGACGCCGATCCACTGGGTGAGCTTGCGCACGTCCACGGCGAGCATCTGCTCCAGCAGAATGCGGCACTTGCGGCCCTGGATCTCGGCCTCGGGCCGGGTCAGGCTAGCCCGCGCGGACGTGGAGGTCGGGGCGACCGTGACCACGGACCCGATGAAGCTGGTTGCGGTCACCACTACCGCGTAGCGTCGGCTCTGCTGGGTATGGTCGCCGCTGCGAGTCGGCATGGTGACGAGGAAGATCGACCCCTTACGAAGCAAGGTACCGGGCCCATTCCCGGATGCGCTCTGCCTCCTCCTGCTCGGCGGGATCGGCAGCGATCTCGGCGGACTCCCGGCGCATCTTGTCCTGCATGGCGGCAAACCAAGCCAGGTGGATCGCCTTCCGGATCACCTCGGAGGCGGTCTCGCCGAGCTCGGCGGCAACCTCATCGAGTTCTTTACGGGTCTTCTCATCGACTCGCACGGTCATCACGTCCATGATCCCATCGTAACACGAAACGTAATACGAAACCGATGGGGATGCACCCGGTGGGTGCGGCGGATGACCCAGTGGCGGGTTTCGTGCCCCATCTGGACGCCGCCACCACATGGGCCGCGTTCGCGCGCTACCGCTGATGTGCCAGGACACCCGCGAAGAACTCGCGCATGTCCTGGACCAGCAGGTCCGGTGCCTGGCGAGCGGCATAGTGGCCGCCGCGGTCATAGACGTTCCAGGACACGATGTGGGCGTGCTGACGCTCGGCCTGGGCACGGTCCGACGGCCAGTCGTTCGCGAACTGGGCGAGGCCGAGCGGCACGGCGAGACCGGGCGGGATGGTCGTCGGGCCGTTCGGGGGCTTCTGCCGGTCCTCCTCGGCGTAGATGCGCAGAGCCGACCCGGCGGTGCCGGTCAGCCAGTGGATCGTGACGTGGGTGAGCAGCGCGTCCGGGTCGAGGTCAGGCATGCACTGGCTGTTCCACGCCAGCAGCCCGACCGGGGAGTCGGCCAGCGCGTGAGCGAGCGTCTGCGGCTGCTCCGCGTGGACGTGACCGTACGAGGCGTTGCGCACCTCGCCCGGCCCGGCTGGGAATACCTGGGTCACGTGCACGCCGGCCACCTCGTCCGGCGCGATCCGTCCCAGCTCGGGCGAGATGAACGAGCCCCAGTCATTGCCGCCCGCCCCGTAGCGCCGGTAGCCCAGCCTCCGCATCAAGACCGACCAGGCGCGGGCGATGCGGCGCGGGCCCCAGCCCACGTCCGGCGTCGGCCCCGACCAGCCGAACCCGGGCAGGGAGGGGATCACGAGGTCGAAGGCGATGGCGGGGTCTAGACCATGGCTGCGAGGGTCGCTCAGTGGCCCGATCACGTCCAGGTACTCGGCGACCGAGCCCGGCCAGCCGTGGCTGAGCACGAGCGGCAGCGGGTCGGGCTCGGGCGAGCGGACGTGCAACAGGTGCACGCTGGTCCCGTCGATGGTGGTGATGAACTGCGGGTGCTCGTTGATTCGGCCCTCCCACGCGCGCCAGTTGTATCGTTCGCGCCAGTGCGCAACCAGCCGCTGGACGAACGCGCGAGAGACGCCATACCCTTGGTCGCCGTCGCGCGGCTCCGGCGCCCAGCGGACCCTGTCCAGCCGGTCGCGCAGGTCGGCCAGCTCGCTGTCCGGGACCGCGATCCGGAACGGCCGAAGCTCCTCGCCCCTGACAGTCATATGCGTCTTCCTGTTCGTGTGATCGTGTCATGGGATAGGACGTGCCTCTCGCGGCAAACTCATCGCTGCGGGCAGCTCGTACCCGATGCCGCTTCAGTTGATGTCGAATTCGTTGCCCTCGGGATCCCTCATCGCCACCGCGTAGTGGTCGAGCCCGCTGGTGTCCACCTCGCCGGCGATCGTGGCGCCCAGGCCGGCGAGCCGCCGTGCCTCGGCATCGACCCGCTGCCTGCGGGTCGCCATCGGGACCGCACGGCCGCCGCTGGCATGGATGTCGAGGTGCAGCCGGTTCTTGATCGTCTTTTTTTCGGGAACCATCTGGACCCATATGCGCGGCCCGCGGCCGTGCGGATCGATGATGGAATCCGCGCCGATATCCAGCTCATCCTCGGGGACTCCGACATCTCGCCAGTAGTCATCCCAGGTGGCGAAGCCGACGGGCATTGTCCTCTCCACACGTCATCGCGCGATTGTCTCCGGCAGCATGCCCGAAGCATCTGACCAAAAAGCCGCGCGCCCCCGACCGGCGTGCTGCACGTTGGGAGTGCCCGTTCTGCGCTGTTCAGTCGCTGCATGTTCTTGGCCGCGCTCAGACACCCTTTGGGGGTTCCAGGGAGCTGCAGCGCTGCCGGATGGCTAGTGACCTTCACGGCTGAGAAGCCAGTCTTCGGTCAGCGGGGTCTCGGGGGGCCCATCAAGCAGCCACGCATGGATTGCCTGAATCAGGGGACCAGGGTTCTTCCTGGAGCGCGGGAAGGCGCGGTTGCTGGTGTAGAGGATTCCCATTGTGCTGGTGCCGGCCTCCAGCGCGCGCAGCAGGATGGACCGGAAGTCCTTAACGTTCTCGGTAAGAAGCCAGCGCCGCTGAGCCGTGGCCCAGGCGAAGACTTCCTCGTCGGTCATAGCCCGCAGGTCATTACGCTCGGCCACGGTAATCACATCGTGGCCGAGGTCGCGCAGTGCAGCCGCGATCGCGGGGGAGAACATTTCGTCTAGCACCAACCGGGCGGTAGCCGGATGGGTCATGCGATAAGTTCCCGCTGCACCCGCCATGCTTCCTCGGCGCGGGCCGATGCGTCATCAGCGTCGCTGATCTCGGCGTCAATCTCGTCCCGGTAGTCCCCGTAGTAGCTGACGGCCGTGCTGACCCGGCTGGCGTCTATGGCAAAAACCTCGGCAGCAGCGTCCAGTGCGGCTGGGCCGCGTTCGTCCACTTCGCGCAGGAACTTAATGATTTCCCAGACGTCTGGCCCGTAAGCGAGGGCAGCCCGGCGGCCAGATGGACCGTCCTTGAAGATTATGCCTGGGTGGTCAGTCATCCGCAGGCCTTCATCGATGAGCCGCTGCGCCAGCGCCGAGGTAGTCAAACCAGTGGAAGCATTCGCGCGGCGGCGCAGTCGCGCCAGCAGGGCAGCGTCGAAGCGGATGGAAAGCGGAGTGGTCATGCACTACATTGTAGCTCAAGCACTACACAGGCGCTGCCTGCCGCGAGCCACCACGTCCCGTTCCGGCGTATGAGCACGTACAGGGCCATCTCCGAGCCGGTCATGGATTGCGTGCAACTGCTCATAGCCCTGAACGGGAAGGGTGACTCATGGGGCACGGTGAGCAGTGTCTTGTCGATGACGGAGTGCGCCTCCAAGGCGGCGCAACTCCGGCCCTCTCCGGCGGCGCACGCAGAGTGGCCGATCAGGCTCAGGGGCTGATCTCTTCAAGTTCGGTAAGTGCGACGTCCAGGTCGTCCGCCACTCCCTGCTCGACAAGGCGGCCGAAGAGTGGCTCGCCCGCAGCCGCGAGATCGCGGACGCCAGCTGCGTGCGCACGGACCCGGTCCCGGACAACGCCGAGGAAGTCGCTAGCCCCGCCTGTCCAGCCGTACTCGGCAAGGAAGCGGCGCAGCCGGGCAGGCCGCCCGGCGAAATCGGTGAAACCCTCGCGCGAGACCACGTGCCTGGCGTGCAGCGGGACCCAGCTGAAGGCGGCGAACGCGAGGTCCCACGAGGGCGACGCGGGCCCGGCCATGTCCCAGTCAATGAAACCCACCAGCTGTCCGTCCCGCCATACGGCATTGTACGGAGCGGCGTCGTTGTGCCCGATGATCAGGCCCGCCTTCCACCGGCCGCCGGCTCGCCAGACCGCCCCGGCCGGGGGCACGAAGCCCGCTACCGCGTCGTGGTAGCGGCGTAGCCAGCGGGCGACCTGCACCAAGGTGTCTTCGGCATGAACCCAGGCAGGCCACGGGAGTCGGCTTCCGACGGTCTGACCGTCCAGGAAGCTCAGGATCTCCCGCCCCCGGTCATCAACGCCAAGCGGGCGTGGGCTTCCGGCGAATCCCTGGCCGGCCAGGTGAGCCAGCAGTGCGTGAACCGTCGGCGTCCACGGCCCGGCCGCCCGGCGGACGGTATCCCCGACGCGCACCGCACCACCCGTGTTGCCGCCATCCAGGCGCACTTCCCCCACGCCTGTCAGTCCGTCAGCGCCTGGTAGACAAGCTGGCGTAGCTGCGGCCGGATCGGGTAAGTGCTGGACGGGGTCAACTGGGTGAAGAACGAGACCGTCAGCTCCTCGGCCGGGTCGATCCAGAATGCGGTGCTCGCGGCACCGCCCCAGGACAGTTCGCCAGGCGAGCAGACGACCTTGCCGGGCACTGGGTCGATGACGACCGCGAAGCCCAGGCCGAAGCCGGTTCCGCGGAACGGCGCCTCCGCGAATAGCGGCCTGCCGAACGTCTCCAGATCCACTCCGCCGGGCAAGTGGTTCTGGCCCATGTAGCTGACCGTGCGCGAGCTCAGCAGCTGCACGCCGTCCAGTTCACCGGCCGGGCTGTCCGGCCGGTCCAGGATCATCTGGGTGAAGCGGTGGTAGTCGGCTGCCGTCCCGACCAGGCCACCGCCTCCGCTGAGCATGGGCCGCCGCTCGCGGGCGGCATTGCCGAGCGTGTCGAGCCTGAGCGCCGTGCCGTCGGTTCCTCGCATGTACAGGGCGGCCAGCCGCGTGACGTCGTGGGCGCAGAAATCGGTGGAGGTCATGCCGAGCGGGCCGAAGATCCTCGTGGCGAAGAGCTCGTCCAGGCTCTGCCCGGAGACGACCTCGATCACCCGGCCGAGGACATCGGTGGCCACCGAGTAGTTCCAGTCGGTACCGGGCTGGAACAACAGCGGGATGCCGGCCCAGATGTCGCAGGCCTGCGCCAGGTCCATGCGGGCCGGTGAGCCCCATTCGAACCCGGCGGCGCGGTGCAGGGCGTCCATGGGATGCACTCGGTGGAACCCATACGTGAGTCCGGCGGTGTGTGTGAGCAGGTGCCAGATCCGGACCGGCTCAATGGGCGGAACCGTGACGGGGCGCGCGTCCGACCCGCCGGAGTAGACGCGGACGTCGCCGAAGGAGGGGATGAATGAGCTGACTGGATCGGTGAGCTCGAATCCTCCCTCCTCGTACAGCATCATCGCGGCGACCGAGGTGATGGGCTTGGTCATCGAGTAGATCCGCCACAATGTGTCGGTCTCCACCGGGAGGTCGGCCTCTATGTCGCGCGACCCGTAGCAGGACACGTGGGCCAGGCGGCCGCGCCTGCTCACTGTGATCAGCCAGCCGGGCAGCCGGCCGTCGTCCACGTAACGAGCGAAGTGCCGGTCGATCCGCTGCAGCCGGTCCGGGTCCAGGCCCACCTCGGCAGGGTCTACCTCAGCTTTAAGTTCGCTCACCACATCACCTTTCTGGTTGTGCGGCCCGCTCTGCCCATGCGCAGGACCAGCCTGCGCGGGCCGCTTACTGGCTTGACGTTGACGTTATGGCACAGGAGTGCATACCTAATCCGGTAGCAGCAGGAAATTCCTGCTGGCTTGGCATGTTCACCATGCGGGCGGGGAGCTTCCTGCATTCGAAAAGCTGGCGGTGCTTTGAGCGGAATTCAAGGGTGGTCCAGTGTCAAGCGGCTATACCCTCGCGGTTTGCCCGCGCGCATCGCACGGTGACCTCGGCCGATGATGCGGCGGCGCGGGTCCGGCGGCGGCTGGCGTACCGGCTGGAGGAGGATGGGTCGCTTTCGGTGACGCTGCGGCTGCCGCCGCTGCAGGGGGCGGTGCTGCTGCAGGCGCTGCGCGCCGCCAGCGATGACCTTGAGCATTCCCACGAAAAGGTCGCAGAACATCCCCGCGAGGCTGCAGCGCCCGGCGGCGTTTCCGCGGGAACGTCGCCCGCTGTTCCCACGGGACCGTCCCAGGCGCAGGCGCCGGACTCCTCCAGCCTGGCCGATGCGCTGGTCACGGTGGCGGAATCGTTCCTGGCCGGTAAGGCGGCCACCGCCGCCAACCCGGATGTCTACCAGGTCATCGTGCACGTCGGCGCCGATGCGCTGGCGGGCGGGACGGCACTGGCGGGCGGGGCGGCAACCGCGGCAGGCAGCATGCAGTCGGCCGGGAGGGCAGGCGCGGGAGACGACACGCAGCCGGCCGGAGCCGGGCCGGTGGCGCCGGGGCGGTGTCATGTCGAGGATGGCCCGGCGATCAGCGTCACCACCGCCCAGATGATCGGCTGCGAGGCCACGCTCAGCTGGATGCGGCACGACCGGGACGGCAGCGTGCTGGACGTGGGACGCCGGCGGCGCCGGCCGGGCGCGGCGCTGCGCCGCGCGGCCCGGGAGCGGGACAAGGGCCGGTGCCGGTTCCCGGGCTGTGAGTCCCGCCGGGTCGACCTGCACCACATCCAGTACTGGAGTAACGGCGGGCGGACCAGCCTGAAGAACCTTGTGAGCCTGTGCAAGCGGCACCACCAGCTGGTCCACGACCGCGGCTACCTCATTACCGCCGCGCCCGGCGGGGGGTTCACCTTCACCCGACCCGACGGCACCGCCCTCCCGGCCAGCCCCGCCCTGCCGGACACCGATGGCACCATCACCGGCTGCCACGACGCCGGCATCACCCCGGAGACGATCGTCCCGGCCTGGTACGGCGAACGCCTCGACCTGGACTATGCCGTCGACACCTGCTTCGCCAACGCCACCCACCACGAACAGGCCCAAGCCGCCTGACAGCCATAGCGTTCTCTGTCTGGCTTACCCTGTGCCGCGCCGTCCGGATCCGTTTGGCTTGACCTTGACGTTACGTCAACTCCTATCGTCGCGAGCGTGGCCGGACGGTCCGGCCGGTGATGGGAAGGATTATGGCCTGGTCAATCGCGGACGTCGCGCGGATGTCGGGTGTGACGTCGCGGACGCTGCGGCACTACGACCGGATCGGGCTGCTCGCCCCGGCCTATGTGGGTGCCAATGGCTACCGCTACTACGAGACGGCGCAGCTGCTGCGGCTGCAGCAGATTCTCCTGCTGCGGGAGCTGGGCGTCGGCCTCGGGGAGATCGCCGACGCGATCGGATCCCAGCCGGACACGGTGGCCGCCTTGCGTCGACATCACGCTCGTTTGATAGCCGAACGGGAGCGGCTGGGCGTACTTGCCGGGACCGTGGCCCGCACCATCACCGAACTTGAAG
This sequence comes from Streptosporangiaceae bacterium, assembly GCA_035640715.1. Lineage (GTDB taxonomy): Bacteria > Actinomycetota > Actinomycetes > Streptosporangiales > Streptosporangiaceae > DASQVO01. The sequence continues at coordinate 829 of DASQVO010000357.1, read as the reverse complement.
GAGGTAACCCCATGACGCCGCCGAAGATCAATCGCCCGGAGAACCTGTTCGAGGGCTTCGACCCGTCCTCGTACGAGGCCGAGGCCCGCGAGCGCTGGCCGGATCAGTTCGAGCACGCCAGGCAGGTGGCGGAGTCGTTCACACCGGAGCGGATGGAAGCGGACCAGAAGGAGCTGACCGCCCGCATGATCCGGCTGGCCGAGCTGATGGCTGAGGGGAAACCTGTCAGCGATCCCGAGGTCCAGGCAGAAGTCGATGCGCATTACCGCTGGGTCAGCCGGTTCTGGACACCGAGCGCCGAGGCGTACCGCAATCTCGGCCGCATGTACGTCGACGACGAGCGGTTCCGCGCCAACTACGAAAAGATCGCCGAGGGGCTGGCCGCCTACCAGCGCGACGCGATGACCGTCTACGCGCAGGATCGGCTGAGCTGAGCAGCGCACGCGGGTGCATGGCTGGATGGCCGGGAACCTGCGCGACCGGGACCTTAGGCGCATTATGTGAGTTGATCACGGCGCGTCACGTTGATCATGAATGGGCCTCTGCGGCAGACATGCGGTTGACAAGACCGTCCGGCCGCAAAGGCCGCCCCCTGCTGGGGTCGCCTGGTGAGCGGCCCCAAAACAGCAGGCGATGCTTCCGCTAACGGCGGTTAGACGTGACGTAGAGGTCGCAGGCGCGCTTGACGGCGGCGGTTCCTCCCGCACCGACGTGTGCGTTACGGCCGCCGGTAGTCCTTGAGTCCCGCATCGAGCAGCGCCAGACACGTCGCGACGTCTTTGCGAAGCTGGGCTCGCAGGTGCCGCCCGCGCTGGCCGGCGCGGACCCG